>CAMEER010000024.1 GCA_945915065.1 uncultured Clostridia bacterium
TCATCGTGTCCTTCATTGCCGGCTCCTCCTTCGTGATGTGGATGGGTGAGCAGATTACCGAGTTCGGTATCGGCAACGGTATCTCCATCATCCTGTTCGCAGGCATCCTGTCCCGTGTGCCCACTATGGTCGGCACCGGCATCAGCTATGTCCGCTCGGATCCCACCAAGTGGTGGGCCATCCTGCTGGTGGTGGTGGGTATGCTGGCGCTGATCGTACTGATCACCTGGGTCAACGGCGCGGAGCGTCGTATCCCTGTTCAGTATGCCAAGCGGCAGGTGGGCCGCAAGATGTACGGCGGCCAGTCTTCCAGCCTTCCCATGAAGGTGAATATGTCCGGCGTTCTGCCCATCATCTTTGCCCAGTCCATCGCCATGATCCCCTCCACCATCGGCGCTTTCGCGCAGCCGAAGGCGGGCGGCTTCTGGGAAGGCTTCCTCAAGGCCATCGACACTTCCTCTGTGGTGTATATGATCTTCTACTTCCTGATGATCATTGCATTCAGCTATTTCTATGCAACCATTCAGTTCAATCCCATTGAGATCTCCAACAACCTGAAGAAGAACGGCGGCTTTATCCCCGGCTTCCGTCCCGGCAAGCCCACGTCCGACTTCATCCGGAAGGTCCTCAACAAGGTGACGCTGTTTGGCGCCGTGTACCTGGGCATCGTGGCTATCCTGCCCCTCATCATCGGCAAGATCGTCAATGTTTCCGCCCTGTCCATCGGCGGTACCTCCGTCATCATTGTGGTGGGCGTTGCGCTGGAGACCGTACAGGCATTGGAATCCCAGATGCTGATGCGTCAGTATAAGGGCTTCCTGGAATAAGAGGTGTCATAATGAAACTGATCCTTTTAGGCGCTCCTGGTGCCGGTAAGGGCACACAGGCAGACATTATCAAGAAGCAGTTGGGGATCCCCACGATCTCCACCGGCAACATCCTGCGTGCCGCCGTCAAAAATGGGACTCCTACCGGACTGAAGGCCAAGGAGTACATGGATGCCGGCAAGCTGGTGCCTGATGAGGTTATCATCGGCATCATCAACGAGCGCTTGCAGGAGCCTGACTGCGCCAACGGCTATATTCTGGACGGCGTGCCCCGCACGATCGCCCAGGCGGAGGCCATGGAGCAGGCGGGAATCAGATTCGACGCCGTGGTGGCGCTGGAAGTACCCGACGAGAAGATCGTCGAGCGCATGGGCGGCCGCCGTGTCTGCGAAAACTGCGGCGCCAGCTATCATATCGTCAACATCCCGCCCAAAAAGGAAGGCGTGTGCGATGTGTGCGGCGGCGCATTGAAGCAGCGCAAGGATGATGACCCCGAGACGGTGAGAGACCGTCTGGCGGTTTATCATAAAGAGACAGAGCCTCTCAAGGGTTTCTACGAGGCCCGGGGGATTCTGAAAACTGTGGACGACTATCCCACTGTGGAAGAGACGACACAGGCGATCTTGAAGGTTCTGGGGTGCTGAATCTATGATCACCCTGAAATCCGAGCACGAGATCGAACTGATGCGCCGGGCGGGAAAAATTACCGCGGCTGCCCGTGCCTTGGCACGGGATATGGTAAAACCCGGCGTAACAACCCAACAAATTGACAAGGCAGTGTATCACTTCATCAAGTCTCAGGGGGCGACTCCCTCGTTCCTGAACTACAACGGCTATCCTGCCAGCGTATGCGTCAGCGTCAACGATGAGATCATCCACGGCATTCCCGGCAAACGGGTGCTGAAGGAAGGCGATATCGTCAGCGTGGATGTGGGCGCGTACATTGGCGGTTTCCATGGCGACTGTGCCGGCACCTACCCTTGCGGGCAGGTGTCCGACCAGGCCCTGGATCTGATCCGCGTGACACAACAGAGCTTCTTTGAGGGTCTGAAGTTCGCGCGGGAGGGATACCGCCTCAGCGATATCTCCCATGCCGTTCAGGAATACGTGGAGAGCCACGGCTACAGCGTCGTGCGGGAGTATGTCGGTCACGGCATCGGACGCAGGATGCATGAGAGCCCCGAGGTGCCGAACTTCGGCAACCCCGGTCACGGTCCGCGTCTGCTGCGGGGCATGACCATTGCGGTGGAACCCATGGTCAACGCCGGCAGCGCCGCTATCCGCCAGATGTCCGACGGCTGGACTGTCAAGACGGCGGACGGCAGGAACGCCGCCCACTATGAGAACACCATCCTGATCACTGACGGCGATCCGGAGCTTCTGACGGACGCCTCCGCATCTCTGGTGTAACGCCTATGGACATTGCCAAATCCAACATCGTAAAATCGATCGCCGGCAGGGATGCAGGAAAGTATTTCTTCGTGCTTGCGACGGAGGAGGATTTCCTTCTGCTGGCTGACGGAAAGCACAGGCGTCTGGAGTCACCCAAGCGCAAACGGGCACGGCATGTGCAGTTTGTGGCGGAAAGTGACAGCGCCGTAGCTGAGAAGATCAGAAGCAGCGAAAAAATCACAAACAGTGAGCTTCGTAAAGCCATCGCCGCATATGTCGGCGGTAATCAAGACCAGGAGGGATAGAAACTTGGCAAAATCCGATATGATTGAAGTGGAGGGCGTCGTCGTTGAGTCACTGCCCAACACCACATTCCAGGTAGACATTGGAAATGGACACACCATCTTAGCGCATATTTCCGGAAAGCTCAGAATGAACTTCATCAGGATTCTGCCCGGTGACAAGGTGACAGTGGAAATGTCTCCTTACGATCTGACCCGTGGCCGGATTACCTGGCGTAGTAAGTAGGAGGTTTATCAAAATGAAAGTAAGACCGTCCGTGAAGCCCATGTGCGAGAAGTGCAAAGTGATCCGCCGGAAAGGCCGTGTCATGGTCATCTGCGAGAATCCCAAGCACAAGCAGCGTCAGGGCTAACTAGAAAAGTGGAGGTGCTTTAAGAGTATGGCACGTATTGCCGGTATTGACCTGCCCAAGGATAAGCGAATCGAAATCGGTTTGACCTATATCTACGGTATTGGCAGAAAGAGCGCTCAGGATATTCTGGCGCAGACTGGTATCAACCCCGACACCCGCGTGAAGGATCTGACCGAGGAAGAGGAAGCCAAGCTTCGTGAGGCTATCGACCAGAGCTACGTGGTGGAGGGTGACCTGCGCCGTCAGGTGGCGCTGGACATCAAGCGTCTGACCGAGATCGGCTGCTATCGCGGTATGCGTCATCGCCGCGGCCTGCCCGTCCGCGGTCAGCGCAGCAAGACCAATGCACGTACCCGCAAGGGTCCCAAGAAGACCATTGCCAACAAGAAGAAGTAAGGAGGGGAGAATAGTTTATGGCTAACGTAAAAGGCAAGAAGGTTATCCGCCGCCGCCGTGAAAAGAAGAATATCGAAAAAGGCCAGGTCCATATTCGTTCTTCCTTCAACAACACCATGGTGACCGTCACTGACTCTCAGGGCAATGCACTGAGCTGGGCCTCCTCCGGTGGTCTGGGTTTCCGTGGCAGCAAGAAGTCCACTCCCTTCGCCGCACAGAGCGCCGCCGAGACCGCGGCCAAGGCCGCTATGGAGCATGGCCTGAAGACCGTTGAGGTCTTCGTCAAGGGTCCTGGCCAGGGTCGTGAAGCCGCCATCCGCGCACTGCAGGCCGTGGGTCTGGAAGTGACCATGATCAAGGACGTCACTCCCATTCCTCACAACGGCTGCCGTCCGCCGAAGCGTCGTCGTGTGTAATCGGAATAAGGAGGATCATTAGAATATGGCTAAGAATATGCAGCCTATCGCCAAGCGCTGCAAGGCGCTGGGTATCTCTCCTGCCGTTATGGGTTACTCCAAGAAGGAGACCAAGCGCAACCCCGGCGGTCAGATGAGAAAGAAAAAGAGCGAATATGCCATCCAGCTGAACGAGAAGCAGAAGGTGAAGTTCGTCTATGGTATCCTGGAAAAGCAGTTCCATGCGTACTATGAGAAGGCTTCCGCCATGCCCGGCAAGACCGGTGAGAATCTGCTGACGCTGGTGGAGCGCCGTCTGGACAACGTGGTGTATCGTCTGGGCTTTGCCATGACCCGCCGCGAGGCCCGTCAGCTGGTCAGCCACGCTCACTTCACCGTCAACGGCCAGAAGGTCAACATTCCTTCCTATCTGGTTCGCGTGGGTGATGTGATCGAGGTGAAGGAAGGCAGCCGCAGCGCCGCCTGCTTCAAGCGCCTGACCGCTGAAGATGCGCCCATGGTCAATGTACCCCAGTGGCTCCAGCGCGACAAGAATGCGCTGAAGGGTACCGTAGTGCAGATGCCCGCTCGTGAGGACATTGACATGCCCATCGAGGAGCACCTCATTGTTGAGTTGTACTCCAAGTAATAGGGGAACTGACCCTCACAACGAAGCAACCACGAATATACGGGATTGCCCGTATCGCCACATGAATTTGAAGGAGGGTACTGCATGATCGAAATTGAGAAGCCCCAGATCGAATGTGTTGAAACACCTGGTGATGCTTCCTATGGCAAATATGTGATCGAACCCCTGGAGCGCGGCTATGGAACAACGTTAGGCAATGCGCTGCGCCGCATTATGCTTTCTTCTCTGCCCGGCACGGCGGCCACCAGCATCAAGATCGCCGGTGTGCAGCACGAGTTTTCCACCATCCCCGGTGTGAAAGAGGACGTGACAGAGATCGTTTTGAACATCAAGAAGCTGCTGACCAAGCTGCACTGCGAGGGCACCAAGACCGTCTTTATTGAGGCGGTGGGTCCCTGTGTCGTGACAGCCGGCGATATCAAGAACGATGGTGAGGTGGAGATCCTCAACCCTGAGCTTCCTATCGCCACCCTGGATGTGGGCGCCACCCTCAGCATGGAGATCTGCCTGAGCCATGGCCGCGGCTATGTCTCCGCTGACAAGAACAAGGCCCTGCATCCCGCCGCTATCGGTGTGATCCCCATCGACTCCATCTACACCCCGGTGTACAAGGTCAACTACACTGTGGAGAACACCCGCGTGGGCGCCTCCAGTGATTATGACAAGCTGACGCTGGAGGTGTGGACAGATTCCACCATCTCTGCCCGCGACGCGGTGTCTCTGGGCGCGAAGATCCTGTGCGATCACTTCGCATTGTTTACGGATCTGTCCGACACGCTGGGCGATAAGTCCACCGTGGTGGAAAAAGCGCAGGATTCCAAGGACAAGATGCTGGAGCTGACCATCGAGGAACTGGATCTCAGCGTCCGCAGCTTCAACTGCCTCAAGCGCGCCAATATTAACACCGTCGAGGACTTGATCTCCAAGACCGAGGATGAGATGATGAAGGTGCGCAATCTGGGACGCAAGTCTCTGGAGGAAGTCATCAACAAGCTGGCTATGATGGGCCTGTCCCTGGCCAGCGAGGAAAACAACTAACATCCTATCAAGGAGGAAACGTAACATGCCCGGAACTCGTAAGCTCGGTAAGACTACCGATCAGCGTATGGCGATGCTCCGTCAGCAGGTCACCGATCTTCTGGCTAACGGCCGCATGGAGACCACCATTACCCGTTGCAAGGAGATCAAGCCCCTGGCTGAAAAGATGATTACCCTGGGCAAGAAGGGTGATCTGGCTGCCTATCGTCAGGCACTGAGCTTCATCACCAAAGAGGATGTTGCCAACAAGCTGTTCAAGGAGATCGCTCCTGAATATGCCGAGCGCAACGGCGGCTATACCCGCATCATCCGCACCGGCGTCCGCCGCGGCGATGCTGCCGAGACCGCTATCATCGAGCTGGTGAAGTAACACTTCTCAATAAAAAAGCCCTTTGCTATGGCTCAGCCGCTATAGCAAAGGGCTTTTTTGCTGCGCGGGCTTGCCGCGGTCGTGGCAAATATGATATACTTGCCTTGTCAACTTCAGGTTGCCGCCATTATGAGATAGATTTCAGGAAAAGCAACTTCAGATTGCTGTACAAATGCTTCGTGATATGTCATACTCTGGACAGAGGTGAGAGGAAGTGAAACGGACAAAGGGAGGGAGACGGTATGCCCAATATAAAATGTAAGGCCTGCGGGCGGCGGTATAGCTATTTTAACAATGATTTGTGTCCCCATTGCGGCGCGTATAACCGGCCGCCCCACCGGATGCGGGTGGATTTCGACAAGGACGGCAAGGCGGAGATACTGAACGAGCGGGAATTCCTGCGGCAGAGCGAGGTAGGCCGGCAGCGGGAAAAGGTCTGCTATGAGCGCAAGGAGTGCCACGAAGAACAGGTGCGAGTATCCCAGAACACTATTGATGCGGATTGGCTGCGGGTGAAAGTGAAGCAATACGTCGGGAAGTTTTTCCAGACTGAGGACGGTGAACTGCCGGATGCCGCCAAAGCGGTTCTGATTGTACTCGCCATTGTGCTTGGCTTAATTGTAATGTGATAAGGAGAGATGGCTATGCCGAATAAAACAGAGGACGGGGGAAATACCCCGTCCTTTTTCTGTGCTGGAACTGCGGCTCCGGGCATATACTGTGCGGGGTGATGGGATGAAACGATGGATGTATATTACATTGGCCGCGTTGGTGCTGGTGACAGTCTGCGCAGGGGCAAGGGAAACCGGCCGGCAGGATACCGCAGGGGCAGTGCTGGCCGTTGACAATGCAGAGAGCATAGAGGAAGCAGCGGAGGGCGTCAAATATGTGGCGCTGACCTTTGACGACGGACCGTCACCCCGATGTACGCCCCGCCTGCTGGACGGATTGCAGGAACGGGGCATCCGCGCCACCTTCTTTGTGGTGGGCTGTCAGCTGGTGAAAGACCCGGATATCGTGATTCGGATGGCCGCCGAGGGGCATCAGATAGGGAACCACTCCTATGATCATCAGAAACTGGATAAGCTGGCACCCCAGGAAGCGGCGGAAGATATGGGCAAGAATAACGATCTGCTGTGTCAGCTGCTGGGCGAGGGGGACTACTGGATCCGCCCGCCCTACGGTCTGCTGTCTGAAGCGGAATTGCAAGAAATCACCGTGCCGGTGGTGGGGTGGTCGGTGGATACGGAGGATTGGAAGAGCAAGGACACGGGAAAAATACTGGACGTCATTTACCGGGAGATATCCGATGGGGATATTATCCTGCTGCACGACCGGTACCTCAGCTCTGTGGAGGCGGCGCTGCAGGCCGTGGATCATTTGCAGCAACAGGGCTATCAGTTCGTGACGGTGGCAGAGCTGTTGGCGCTGCGGGGCATTGAACCGGAGGGCGGCGTTACCTACCGGTGTGCGAAATAAGTCTGCCCGTCTGATATAAAAAAGATCCCGATGCTGATGCATCGGGATCTCTTTTATATCAGAAAGATTACAGACCGGCGGCGACCATGCAGTTGAGAACCAAGGTCAGGACAATAAACACAGCACCCAGCCACTTGGTGCTCTTGGCCAGCTTGGCGTCCAGAGAACGGGCCTTGCTCTTCGCCATATAGGAATCAGCGATGCCGCCGATGGTGCCGGACAGACCCCGACTCTTGCCGGACTGGAACAGCACGATCAGAACCAGCGCCAATGCAGTGATCAGTTGCAGAATCGTAATAAAGAGAACCATACGGAAAACCCTCCAAACCTATTTCCTGCCTGTCCAACCGACAGGCATATCTATCACAGTAAAACTTATACTACCACAGTCAAGGGCAAAAAGCAAGGGAAAAATCAAAAATATTTTAGAACAAATGTTGCAATTAGCGGAGAAGTATGGTATACTGGCAATAATCGTACAGGTGCGGACAGAAAAGGGGGAGCAGCATATGGCGCAGATGACAAAAATGCAGCAGAAGATCTACGATTACATCGCCCAGACGCTGGCGCAGCAGGGCTATCCGCCCTCTGTCCGCGAGATCGGAGACGCGGTGGGTCTGAAATCGCCCTCCACGGTCCATTTCCACCTGAAGCATATGGAGGAAATGGGCGTGATCAACAAATCAGGCCGCAAAGGACGGGCCATCACACTGGCACAGCCTGCGGAAAACCTGCCCGCGGCTCCGGAGGTGCCGCAGGAGGTGGAGCCGCCTGCCGGACGAGTCCCCATTGTGGGAACGGTGGCGGCGGGAACGCCGATCCTGGCGCAGGAGTGCATTGAAGATTACCTGACCTTCGATACCGGCGGACGGGACGGCGAGTATTTTGCGCTGCGGGTACGGGGTGAGTCCATGCTCAACGCCGGTATTCTGCCGGGCGATCTGGTGGTGGTACACCAGCAGCAGGAAGCCCACAACGGCGAGATCATTGTGGCGCTGATCGAGGATGAGGCCACGGTGAAGCGGCTGCGGCGCAAGGACGGACAGGTGTGGCTGATGCCGGAGAATGACGCATACAGTCCCATCGACGGGCGCAGCGCATCCATTCTGGGAAAGGTCAGCGCTGTGATCAGAACATACTAAAAAATGAGACTGCCTTGGCAGTCTCATTTTTTTAACCCTCTTTTTGCGCCGCAGTGCCCCAGTTGACCACCCAGTTTTCCAGCCCGTAGAAGGGGTCGGCGGCAGTGGGGGTGATGGCGTCCACGGCGCCATAGGGCAGCAGGACGGATGTGCGCTTGAAACAAATGGGGACGAGGGGAGTTTGGGATTGCAGGCGCCGGCACAGTGCCTCCAGCGCACCGGCACGGCTGCTCTCCCCGGCGCTGCGGCAGGCTTCCAGCAGAGAGTCGGTCAAAGGATCGGACCAGCCGCCGTAGTTCAGACTGCCGCCCGTGTACAGAAGGGGCGTCATGTCCCAGTCGGCGGTCATCTTGTATTCCCCGTAGTACAGGTCGAAACGGCCCTCTGAAAGGGCGGCCAGATATTCCTCCCAGGGCAGAGCATTGACGGTGACATTGAAATCGTACTGATTGAGCGCCTGTGCGATTCCCTGCGCGGCCGCCACCTTGAAGGTGTTTTCACTGTTTACCAGCAGCGTCAGGTCATAGATCCCCTCGCCGTCGGCCATATTCAGCTCCGCCATGGCAGCGGCACAGTCATCAGCGGTATAGGACCGTTCCAATGCTTTGGGGTACAGGGGGCTGGCGGGGTTGATGGGATACTGGGTGACGGCGCCGTGCCCCACCAGATAGGCGTTGACAATAGCGGAACGGTCTACCGCCATGCTGATGGCCAGACGCATAGCGTCCTCCTGAAACAGTTTCCGGGACATGTTAAATCCGAGGTATTGCAAAATGGTGGTGTCCGGGTCGGTATGGCTGCCGCTGGTGGACGCCACATCGCCGCCGGCGCCGGTCAGGTCGCAGGAGAGCAGGTGCACGTCATGGGAGGAAAAGGCGTAGGCTGCGGCCTCCTCACTCTTGCAGGGCAGCAGGCCAATCTCCTGAAACGGCAGGGAGACAGAACGCCACCAGTGATCGTTCGGGTAGAGAGTGTCCGCGGCTGAGACTTTGGCATAGGGGCCGGTGCCGGTGGGAACGAGAGCCGTTTCGGTACCGGACTTGACAATGGGGATATCCAGAAGCGCCGTAAAGCCCCGGCGATCCTGCGCCAGTTGGATCTGGAGGGACGTATTGTCTGTGGCTGTAATGGCAGTCACCTCCGACAGCCGGGCCGCATAGCGGGAGGACTGCTGTGCCCGCAGCAGCGTGTCCGCCACGTCGCGGGCCGTCAATGCTGTCCCGTCGCTGAATCGCACATCGCTGCGCAGGCGGATGGTGTAGGTGAAGGTAACGGCGTCATAGCTTTCGCTCTGCGCCAACACATTCTCCACCGTAAACTGCGGCGTGAGCCGGTACAGCGGCTCATACAGCAGGGTAGACAGCGTCAGCTGGATACCGTCGCTGCAGGTGATGGGGTCCAGTGATTCGCCACTGCGGTAGGGCAGGGAAAAGGAGGTCAGCGCCGGTATTTCCTCCTCAATATCCGTTTGATAGTACTTGGACAGCTCACCCAGCGGGTCGTTGGTATAAGTCTCCTCATCCCAGTTGGCACAGCCGGAAAGGAGGGCCGGTATGAGCAGCCCGGTTAGCAGAAAGGCAAGCGTACGTCGTTTCATAGCGGATCCTCCAGTGAGATCATGGCGATCTGACTGCCCCGGGCATTGCCCTGCCTGCGGTGGCTCCAATAGAGGTCGTTTCGGCAGGCGGTACAGTCATCGCTGATATCGATCTCTGTCACACCGGCCTGACGCAGCCACAGGGCGTTGACACTCTTGAGATCAATGTGGTATTTGCGGCCGTTCCAAGTGATATAGGGGGAGACGTCGTCGCCCATCGCGGCGCGGAGGGCTTCCGGTACGTCGCTGTCTGTCTCAAAGCAGCACTGACCGATGGCGGGACCGATGGCCGCATGGATCCGGGAGGGGTCGCAGCCGAAAAGCCGTACCATTTCCTCCACCGTCTTGGCGGCAATGCCCAGCGCGGTGCCCCGCCAGCCGGCGTGACAGGCGCCGATGGCCCGGCGGGCAGGATCGTACAGCAGGATCACATTGCAGTCGGCGGAGAATACCACCAGCGGCAGATGGGGGACATCGGTGACCATGCCGTCCACTGAGGCGTAATCCCTGTCACGCCAAAGCCCCTTACCGGCGTCCGCCTCCGTCACATGGCGCACCACATCCTCGTGGATCTGCTTGGACAGCACTACGCGGTGGACATCCGTGCCCAGCACGGCGCAGAACCGGCGATAGTTTTCGCGGACGTTCTCCATCTCATCGCCGCGGCCCACGCCTAAGTTCAGACTGTCCCAGGGGGCGGGGGAAACGCCGCCGGGACGGGTGGAAAACCCGTGGCACACGCCGTCAAGCACATCTGAGGTCAGATAGGTAACGGTATTCTTCGTTTGGGTGTGAAACATGGGGCATCTCCTTTTCCGGGGGTGAGAGAATGTCACGCGACAGTGGGCGCGAAGCGTGAATAGAAAATGCTGACAACAGGGCGGCGGCAAATGCCGCCGCCCTGCATGTTCAAGAGTGATACTGCTTGCAGTCGCACTTTTTCCATTTCAGACCGCTGCCGCAGGGGCACAGGTCGTTGCGGCCGATCTTGACCACCTTTTTGGGCTGCTTTTTCACGGTGCCGTCGCCGCCCACGTTTTCGGTGATGCCGCTGGCCACCCGCTCACGCTTGATCTCCTCATTGCGCTGGATGCGGACGCTGTACAGACGGCGGACGGTCTCCTCCTGAATGGCGGAGATCATCTCCTCGAACATCTCAAGGCTTTCCTTCTTATAGGCGATAACGGGATCGGTCTGGGCATAGGCCCGCAGGCGGATGCCCTGGCGCAGCTCCTGCATGGCGTCGATGTGCTCCATCCAATATTCGTCCACCACGCGCAGCAGTACCACACGCTCCACCTCACGCATGACGGGAGCGGTGAATTCCTGCTCCTTCTTCTCATAGAAGTCAGTAGCGGCGGCGATAAAGCGCTCCGTCAACTCCTCGGCAGTCAGGGAGGGCAGTTCCTCCTCGCTGATCTTTACCGCGTACTTGGGGAAGTAGACGCCCTCCAGACTCCGCAGCAGCTCTTTGCACTGGGCGGCGTCGATGTGGGGCTGATCCAGGAAGATGGAATTGACCTGATTGGTGATGGCGGTGTTCATCATGTTCATGATGGTGTCCTTCACGTCCATGCCGTCCAGCACCTGCTTGCGCTGACCATAGATAATCTCGCGCTGCTTGTTCATCACGTCGTCATACTCCAGCACCGACTTACGGGTCTGGAAGTTGCGGGACTCCACGGTGGTCTGGGCCTGCTGGATGGACTTGGTGAGCAGCTTGTTCTCAATGGGCATATCCTCCTCCACATTGAGCCGCTCCATCATGTTGGTGATGCGTTCGCCGCCGAACAGGCGCATCAGATCGTCCTCCAGGGAGATATAGAACCGGGTCTCGCCGGGGTCGCCCTGACGGCCGGCACGGCCGCGCAGCTGGTTGTCGATACGGCGGGAATCGTGCCGCTCCGTGCCGATGATAAACAGGCCGCCGGCCTGACGGACCTTCTCAGCTTCGCCGGCGATCTCATCCTTGTGCTTTTGCAGCCGCTGGGCAAACAGCTTGCGGGCGTCCAGGATCTCCTGATTGTCGGTTTCGGCATAACCGGTGGCTTCGGCGATCAGCTCGTCGCTCATGCCGGCCTTGCGCAGGTCGTTCTTGGCCAGATATTCGGCATTGCCGCCCAGCATGATATCCGTACCACGGCCGGCCATGTTAGTGGCCACGGTGACAGCGCCGTATTTACCGGCCTGCGCCACGATCTCGGCTTCCTTCTCATGGTTCTTGGCGTTGAGCAGATTGCAGGAGATGCCCTCCCGCTGCAGCAGGTGGCCCAGCAGTTCGTTTTTCTCAATGGAGACGGTACCCACCAGCACGGGCTGCCCCTTGGCGTGGCACTCTTTCACCTGCTTGATGACGGCGCGGTATTTGCCGTTCTCCGTCTTATAGACGCTGTCATCGTAATCGATACGGGCAATGGGACGGTTGGTGGGGATCTCCACGATGTCCAGATTGTAGATGGTGCCGAATTCCTCTTCCTCCGTCAGCGCCGTACCGGTCATGCCGGAGAGCTTGCTGTAGAGACGGAAGTAGTTCTGGAAGGTGATGGTGGCCAGCGTTTTGCTCTCCCGCTGCACCTGTACCCGCTCCTTGGCCTCAATGGCCTGATGCAGGCCCTCGCTGTACCGGCGGCCGAACATCAGACGGCCGGTAAATTCGTCCACGATGATGATCTCGCCGTCCTTGACCACATAGTCCACGTCGCGCCGCATGGTGCCGTAGGCCTTGATGGCCTGATTGATGTGGTGGGAGATGGTGCTGTTTTCCGGATCGCCCAGATTGTCCAGATGGAAAAATTCCTCCGCCTTGGCAATGCCGCGGGCGGTCAGCGTGGCGGTTCTGGCCTTCTCATCTACAATGTAGTCGGCGTCGATGTTGGGGTCTTCCTCCTCCTTGGCGTCGGTCTCCGCGATGACGAAGCGCTTCAGCTTGCGGACGAAGGCGTCCGCCATGTCGTAAAGCTGCGTGGACTTGTCGCCCTGACCGGAGATGATCAGCGGGGTACGGGCTTCATCGATCAGGATGGAGTCCACCTCGTCCACGATGGCAAAGTTGTGGCCCCGCTGCACCAGCTCGCTGGAGTAGATGGCCATATTGTCACGCAGATAGTCAAAGCCCATCTCGTTGTTGGTGCCATAGGTGATGTCGGCCTGATAGGCCTTCTGGCGCTCCTCTTTGGTAAGATCGTGAATGATCAGCCCCACGCTCAGTCCCAGGAAGCGGTGAACCTTGCCCATCCACTCCGAGTCACGCTTGGCCAGATAGTCATTGACGGTGACGATATGGACGCCCTTGCCGGTCAGCGCGTTCAGATAGGCCGGCAGCGTCGCCACCAGCGTTTTGCCCTCACCGGTCTTCATCTCGGCAATGCGGCCCTGGTGCAGCACGATGCCGCCCACCAGCTGTACCGGATAGGGACGCAGACCCAGCACACGGTCCGCCGCCTCACGGACGGTGGCGAACGCCTCCGGCAGGATATCGTCCAGGGTTTCGCCGTTGGCCAGACGCTCTTTGAATTCCGGCGTCTTGGCCTGCAGCTGGGCGTCGGTCAGCGCCTTGTATTCTGCCTCCATGTCCTCGATCTTATGGACGATCGGCCAGATGGATTTCAGTTCACGTTCAGAATAGGTGCCGAACAGTTTTGTGATCAGTCCCATGTATTTGTATCCTTTCTGCGAAAAGAATTCGTGCATCACATAGTAATACAAATATCAGTATACCACACTTACACCACATATGCAAAGGAAATTTGGCGGCTTGCTTACGGCGGAGAAAAGTGGTACAATAAAACAACAGTGCAGAACAATCCACTGGGACGATATGTATTTGGGAAAGGATGTACGCCATGAAGCTGAGCTTTTTCGGCGCTGACCAGTGCGTCACCGGCAGCTGCCATTGTCTTGAGGTAAACGGAAAGCATATTCTGATCGACTGCGGCCTGCAGCAGGGTCGGGACGAGGTGGACAACGCCACGCTGCCCTTCCATCCCGGCAGCATTGACGTGGTGCTGGTGACCCACGCCCACATCGACCATTCCGGCCGCGTCCCCATGCTGATCAAAAACGGCTTTCAGGGCCGCATTATCACTACCCGGCTGACGGCCAACCTGTTGAGCATCATGCTGGCGGACTCCGCCCACATTCAGGAGAGCGATGCGGAGTATCAGAACCGCAAGAATGAGCGTGCCGGCCGTCCTGCGGTGGAGCCGCTGTACACCGTGGCCGACGCCATGCGGGTGCCGGAATTTTTGCAGACCTGCGAGTACGGCGAGACCGTCAATGTGTGCGAGGGCGTGAAGGCCACCTTCATCGACGCCGGACACCTGCTGGGCAGCGCCTCCATTTTGCTGGAGCTGACCGAGGGCGGCGAGACACGCACCATTGTATTCTCCGGCGATATCGGCAATGTGGATCAGCCCATCATCCGGGATCCCCAGTTCTTCACCGGGGCGGACTATGTGGTGATGGAGAGCACCTACGGCAACCGCAACCACACCGAGGTGTGGAGCTATACCGACGATCTGGCTCAGATCATCGATGAAACGCTGGGCAAAGGCGGCAATGTGGTGATCCCCTCCTTCGCCGTGGGCCGCACGCAGGAGCTGCTGTACTTTATCCGTGAGATCAAGGACCGCCATCTGGTGACATCCGTGCAGGATTTCCCCGTGTATGTGGATTCGCCGCTGGCAAAGTCCGCCACCACCATCTTCTGCGGCGACCTGCGGGGCTATCTGGACGAGGAGGCGCTGGCGCTGGTGAAGGACGGCACCCATATGTTCAGCTTCCCCGGGCTGCATTTGACTGAGTCGGTGGAGGAATCGAAGCTGCTGAACATGGACAAGATCCCCAAGGTCATCATTTCCGCCAGCGGTATGTGCGACGCGGGTCGTATCCGCCACCACCTGAAGTATAACCTGTGGCGTCCTGACAGCGCCGTGGTATTCGTGGGCTTTCAGTCCCCCGGTACGCTGGGCCGGACGCTGCTGGACGGCGCCCAGAGCGTGAAGCTGTTCGGCGAGGATGTGGCCGTGCGGGCCAAGATCGTCAATTTCCAGGGTCTCAGCTCCCATGCGGACCGGGATCATCTGCTGGACTGGATCTCCCGCTATAAGGCCCCCAAGCCCCAGCATGTGTTCGTGGTCCACGGCGACCGTGAGGTTGCCCCCCTGTTTGCCGAGACCATCAGCGCCATGGGCTTTACCGCCCATGCGCCCCAGTACACCGAGGAGTACGACCTGATCACCTGCCGGCAGCTGGCGGCCGGCTATCTGCCGGAGCGCAAGAAGGTGTCCTTCGACGGGCAGGGCAGCCGGGCCAGCGCGGTCTATCAGAAGCTTTTGCAGGCGATGGACGCCCTGCAGGCACTGGTACGGCGCAGCAAGGGCCGGGACAACAAGACACTGGGCGCTTTTGCCGAGGCTATCCGCAAAATCACGGAAAAGTACGAATTTTAAATCATTGCAGGGAAACCTCTGGTTTCCCTGCAAACAGTTTCCGGCTCTGCCGCATACCGTATAAGGGCCGGGCTGAAGTAAGAGAAGATGTCGCAAGGAGAAGCATATGGAACCGCTGCGAAAAAATCAGACCGTCCGTGCCGTCATTGAGGGGTATTCCTCCGAGGGATTGGGCATTGCCCGGGTAAACGGGCAGGTGGTGTTTGTCCACCGCGCCATCCGGGGTGAGGACTGCGACATTCTCATCATGAAGGCGCTCAAGCACGCCGCTTTCGGCAAGGTAACGAAGATCCACACGCCGTCGGTTCACCGGCAGGAGCCGGACTGCCCGTATTTTGGCAGGTGCGGCGGCTGTGATTTCCGCCATATGGACTATGCCGAGGAATTGTCCGCCAAGCGGCAGCGGGTGCAGGACGCCCTGCAGCGGATCGGCGGCAGCGATGTGGTCGTGGAGGAGATCCTTGGGGCGGCGGAGGTCGACCGCTACCGCAACAAGAGCCAGTATCCCATCGCGGCCAACGGCGCGGTGGGGTTTTACCGTGCCCGCAGCCACGAGGTGGTGCCGGTGGAGCAGTGCCGCATCCAGATGGCGCAGGCCGACGCCGCGGCGCAGGCGGTGCGGCAGTATATCCGGCAGTTCCGGGTGCCCTGCTATGATGAGAAAACGGGCCGGGGCCTGCTGCGGCATCTGTATGTCCGCACCAACGGCACGGGAGAGAGCCTGGTCTGCCTGCTGGGCAACGGCGAACGCGCCCCTCATGAGGCGGAGCTGGTGGAACTGCTGCGGCAGGCCGTCCCCTCTGCGGTGGGGATCGTATGGGGTGTGAACCGCAGGAAGGGCAATGTGATCCTGGGGGACAGCTACCGGACGCTGTGGGGAGAGGATACCCTGCGGGATACCCTGTGGGGGCTGACCTTCCGGCTGAGCGTACCCTCTTTCTATCAGGTGAACCGCGCGCAGGCGGAGGTGCTGTACCGGAAGGCGGTGGATTTCGCCGGACTGACAGGGGAGGAGACGGTGCTGGACCTGTACTGCGGGGCGGGCACCATCACGCTGTGCATGGCCCGGCACTGCAAACAGGCCATCGGCGCGGAGATCGTGCCGGAGGCCATTGACGACGCACGGCAGAACGCCAAAGCCAACGGCGTGGAAAACGTGGAGTTTTTCTGCGGTGATGCAAAGGAAACGGCGGCAGAGCTGGCGGAGCGTGGGCTGCGGCCTGATGTGATCTGCGTGGATCCGCCGCGAAAGGGCCTTGCGCCGGAGGTGGTGGAGGCCGCCGCGGCCATGCAGCCCGGGCGCATCGTCTATGTCTCCTGTGACCCTGCCACGCTGGGCCGGGATGTGAAGCGGTTCGCTCAGTGCGGCTATACGGCCGTCCGTGCCGCCGCTGTGGACCTGTTCCCCCGAACGGCAAATATTGAGACGGTATGTTTATTGTCCAAACTAAAATCGACTCAGCATATTGAAGTTGAGCTGGATATGGACGAGTTGGATTTGACCGATGCGGAGAAGAAAGCCACCTACCAAGAGATTAAGAATTATGTGCTGGAGCATTGCGGCTTGAAGGTAAGCAATTTGTATATCGCACAGGTGAAGCAGAAATGCGGTATCATCGAGCGTGAGAATTACAACAAGCCGAAGTCTGAGGATGCCAGGCAGCCCCAATGCCCGCCGGAGAAAGAAAAAGCAATCAAGGAGGCATTGAAGCACTTCGGGATGATTTGAGGTGACGAATAAGGAGCGCTTGATTTCCTGTGAGTTCAATATGGATACTGCCTGTGTTGAACTGAAATTTGTCGATGGCAGCATGATTTCCATTGACACAATCGCCGTGGAGAACGAGGTAGCAGACAACATGTATCAGCGGTCGGAACTTGACTGGCTGATCTATAACAAGCCGCTGGAATATGCACAGCTGGTACTTGGCGGTGATTTGGAGCAGTATATGCAAGGTACGCCGGAACATCGGTTGATGGATTAAACTGAATAAACGGAGCACAGCCCACCGGTCAACAATGATTGGTGGGCTGTGTTGTATAATCTAAAAAATTTGTTTATGACCCATAAAATACCGCTATTGGATGGATGACACACAGATTCTGTGCGTCTGTCGGCAAGATTGTGCGCAACACCTCATTAACAGTAAATTGGAGTGTAGCAAATATATTTTTAGGATCATTGGGGTCTGTATCCGCACCAATAATGTTTGTAATCATACCAACACATGTGATTTCTCCGCCATATTTGAACCCCAAATTATTCGGATTAATTCGAAAATATTGGTCATCCATTGGGATTAGATATCCATCACGTGAGATTAACATACGAGTGTACGGCATAAGCTGACGAAATGCAACAATGATATCATGAATATCATCATACTGTTTATCGCTATCGGCAATAAGTCTTTTGAGTTCGTTTTTTATTGCCTTTCCGGTAGTACGAAGTTGCTCTCGGTTCATTCCATCTGTTGCTTTGCTTACTTCTGTTTCAATTTTCTCTTTGGAAGTTTTTTTGAGAAAGTCAACCAAACCGTTTTTGGAAAACAGATTTTCAAGATAATCCATATCCACAAAATCGAAAACACGAGTTAATTCCACATAATCTCCGTACTCATCTGAGTTGTTTTCCCCAACAGAAAATTTCTTAGGTTGAATATAAGTATACGCAATATCAAACGCAGCATCATGAAGAACTTTAGATATAATTTCCCTGGACGTTGTTGCAGAAACACATTCTTTTCCTAATTCACCAGATAGAGAAAGGCTGGCTTCCGCTTTTGCTAGTTTAAGGAAAGAACCTTCTGCTGCTCCAGATCCTTCCATGCCTCCGCTGACATGAGTGCTTTTAGTCTTGTTGTTTTCGCTTTCTTCAGATTGCTCTTGTACAAGCCCTTTTTCTGATTGAGCGATGATGGAATTGACAATATCAGTATCCAAGTATAAGAATTGTTTCATTCTATTGCTCCTCTTTAGAGATTAATATAGCTTAGTGTAAACTCCGCAGATATTCTCTTAATTTGATTGTTTCCTCAAGCAGTCCCACCACATTTTCAATGTGAGTATAGGAATCAATAGTGAGTGTTTCGCCCTTATGTTCCTTAAACCACTTGTCCAACACTTGATGCCCACCAATTTGATATTTCCATGCTTCTTGGGAAATGCCGGTGATACGTTTATTAGCATTTAACTGAAGCACGCCATTTTTATATTTGACGGCTCCGATTTCCATGTCATCAGGAGTGTTTGGTTCAAGAGCAAGTTCTGCTGGGGCTTTGATTTGCATTAGATGCAACTTTCTCAATCGCTCTCCCACAGAAACATACTCTCGATATAGTTCTTCGCTAACATAAAATTCCCCTTCGTCCCGTTCTTTCTCCGGTGTGTTGATGATTGGGACACGAGGAAAATCCCTGCAAAGATACTGTTCATATTTCTCACAATAAACAGGGTCATGTAAGACACCATACACATAATCAAATATCTCTATTGGCTCTGGCTTCTTAGACAGATATTGCGTTAATTTATTGAGTGCTTCGTCGTCCAAATTGGCAGTCCAGCTTTCGCCAGTCAGTCCAGGTTCAGAGCGGAGATAAAGTGGGGCAATATAGGTAATCTCGCACATAGCTGAGAACAGCCGATGGGCAATAATATTTTGTGATACAAATGGAGAAAAGAAGCTTCTGGAAGTTTTACAAAAGACCAAACCGATATTCGCTCCAATCGGGCTATTTGGTTCTGCCAGTAAATGTCCCATCGTACTCTTTTCTCGGGGCCAAAGAACCCATCCACAAGAATTCCCAGAATAATATGTCCAACGAGAATCAAACGGACGAAATGAAATCGGAGTTATAGCGCCTCCTGACAATACATCATTTTGGATTTTCTCAGCTGTTTGCCCACGGCTAAATCTGCCCCATAAATCGAAAATATCTTTTTCTCCTGTGGCATTCTTAACAATGTCCATTCTCCTAATCAATTCAGCTTTTGTAGGAGCAATGGATGCTCCATCATTACCAGAGACAATCCCTGTCACATTTACTGGGAACAGTTCGGCTACGCTAACGCCTTTATCATAGGCTTCCTTATCATTACTTCCAAACGGAATAAAATACGCCATCTTTTGATCTATCTTCAACTGAGAGAATACCAGGTTACCCTTGGCCAAGGCTTCAAATTTTGCTTCTCGAGTTCCCCAAATATCCGTGTAGTACACCTTTGCCCAATCGGTTTTTTTAGTTTTCTTGACACCAATAAACAAAGAAACCCCCTGCATAATGTCAAAGATGTTTTCATCCTTGCTTCCATCTGGAGCAGTTTCCTTTTTGTTGGCACTACCGTGAAGATTCACAATATAAATTTTATCAAAGGTTCGCAGAAGGCTGCCACGCATACCTCTAAAGGTCGGATTATCTAGATACCCATTATTAGATACAAAGGCGAGTACACCTTCTTTATTTTTATCAATGATCTGTTCGGAAAAACGGAAGAATTTTACGTAGTCATCATTCAGCCAGTGTTTCTTTTCACCGAAGTCGGTTACTCCATCCGTTTCAGTCTTGTATGCTGAAATGTCGTATGGGTTTGTGGATGCTGCCAAATATGGGGGATTGCCAATAATCACCTTAATTGGGCGGCGTGTTTTCCATGTATCAGCATTATAGGCTTCCTCTGTTATTGCGGCCGAAAAATCAAACAGAGTCAGCTGCTCGCCTCGCTCAACATCAGACATTGGTGGTGCCAGAGTGTTTGTAAGGAAGATATTTGTCGGCAACGGAACAGTCGGTAAATGACCAAGCGTTTCATCGATTGTGCGCCGAATTTTCAAGTGCGCCACGACATAGCTGGTCATCATAATTTCAAAACCAATCAAACGAGAAAGCAAGCCGTTTTCCTGCTGGATATAGTTTTCGTAAAATGCCGACCGAGCACCGGAAAAATATGTTTTCTTTATGTACTTAATGATTTCCGCACCAAAAGACCCTGTGCCGCAGGCTGGGTCAAGGATAGCTACACGAGGAACAGAGATCGTCATTTCATCTGCCCACTTGGTTTTTGTCACCTTATACGGAGCACAAGGAACCTTCGTGGTAATCTGTTCATTGTTAGACAAACCGCCTTCAATGCCAAAATCATCAACTAAGGCCCTGTCCACCGCCGAAATAAGGTATTGAACTGCTTGAACCGGTGTATAAAAAACGCCAAGAGACTTTCTGAGTGCCGGATCATAGAAGGTCAGGAATTCTTCATAGAAATGGATGATAGTATCCTTACGTTCGTCACGCTCCAGAAGTGCAGAAATATTGCAAATGCGATACAAGGAGCACAGCTTGTCAATAACGCCTTCCAGAGTAGGGTGCTTTCGTCCGGTTCCTGCAATGTGCATGAAGAATTGTTTTAACAGTTCGGATTCTTCCTGCAGGAACTTGATGGCTTCATATCGGTCAAACGAATCAGGTGTGGTGTCATTGTATCGTGCAATGAATAGTCCATACACTATGGTCTGCGCATACATATCTGCAAATTCACGGGATGTCATCAGAGGTCTGAGATCGGACTTGATTCTGCTATACAATCCATACAGCTCCATAAACATAGGAAGCCGTTTTTGATTGTCATTAACGAGAGGCTGTCCACTTCCGTCATCTTTGAGAATGCCCGAAATAATACTGCGGATGGTACGAGCGTGCATCGCCATATATTCCGCCAACTTTGTAGACGACTTAATCTGCGCAGGATCACGAAGCAGAAAATCTTCCACAAGACTGATGAAGAGTTCGATGTTTTCTTCTTTCAGAACAAGTTTCCCATCAACCAATTCTATCAGCCGCAGACCCGTGTACATCTCTGTATCGCCGGCACGCCAAAAACGCCATTCAAGATTATCGGTTAATATAGCATTGCCATAACGGTCGGCTTCCGTTTTAATCTGAGAAAGGGCTCTTTTATCAATGCCGCCGACTTTCTTGACTTCGACTCCGGCAAAAGGTTCCGTTTCGGCAACTTCTTCCTCACTATGCCAAAGCTTTATATCAATGTTTTCTCCGGTTTGTCCTTTGCGTTCGCCAGATAAATCACGGGCAGCACAACCGATATCAGTGAACAATGCCATTATAGGTGCATTATAAGATGATTCGACATTTCCAAGTCGATACGCATCACAGACTGCACGATAGTATTTAGCTATTATTTCAGCGGCTCTTACGCTATCCATGTTATTCCTCCACTTCCACGCTGATTTTGGATATCCACCCCGTAATCTCAGTTCCGTTTTCATCAGTATACGTTACTTGATACCAACGAGGTATGTCATCAATGATTTTCAATGGTGTATCATAAGGAAGGTACATAATACGAGTGGCAGCCGAGCTTGCGTCTTCTCGTAAAGTAGAACGCTCCTTAATCGTGAAGCAAATACGACTTTTTTCTTCCAGAATATCTTGGATTTGAGCAACGGCATCGCAATAGAATTCTACTGTCTCTGGCACCTGCGGGAGGAACATAATTATGCTCAAAATGAAGAGCAGTAACCATAATCGTTGTTTAAGTGCTTCAAACTGTTCTCGAAGTGTAGGTTTCTTGGCAACTTCTATCTGTGTATCTAACACAGCCGCTATTTTTTCAGAATCGTATGTTACACCATCATAAGTAATTGCACCATCGTCATGGACTTCAATATCAGAAAAATCCAACGATTTCGCCGCTTCAAAAATAGAAGGATCAAATGATGGCAAGTTCGACAAGGTGTTATTTATATGCTGGATGATGTCCGGTGTCTGATACATTCTTAGCGCTTTGGCCATTTGATCCATAGCAGAAAATGCGCCTGATGGAGTTATAGAAATAGCCTGTTCAATTT
>CAMEER010000025.1 GCA_945915065.1 uncultured Clostridia bacterium
AAGCTGACGGGCTTGTGCTTGGGGCTGATGCCCACCCGGTTGCGGCGGATGGCGGCGGCCACAGCGGCCACGGCCTCGTCCTGGCCCACAATGTGCTTCTTCAGCCGCTGCTCCAGCTGGCTGAGACGGTGGAATTCCTCCTCCTTGATCTTGCTGGCGGGGATCTTCGTCCACATCTCGATGACCCGGGCGATGTTGTCCATGGTCAGCTGGGGCGTGCCCTTGGCCCTGATGGTCTCCAGCTCCTGCTCCAGCCGGATCTGCTCGCTGCGCAGCTGGGCAATGCGGGCGTAGCGCCGATCCAGCTGCTCCGGCGTCTCCTCCCCCTCCGGCGTCTCCGAGGACAGGGTCTCCTGCTCGGTGGCGATGGCGGCCAGCTGCTGCTCCAGTTCCATGCGGCGGTTGATGTCCGCGTCGTGGAGGTTCAGGTCGGAGCAGGCCTCGTCGATCAGGTCGATGGCCTTGTCGGGCAGATACCGGTCGGTGATATACCGCTCCGACAGCGACACCGCCTGACGCAGCACCCCGTCGGGGACAGACACGCCGTGGAACTGCTCGTAATAGTGGGCGACGCCCCGCAGGATCTTCAGGGTGTCCTCCATATTGGGCTCGTTGACGGTCACCGGCTGGAAACGGCGCTCCAGAGCGGTGTCCTTTTCGATATGCTTGCGGTACTCGTTGAAGGTGGTGGCGCCGATCACCTGGATCTCGCCCCGGCTGAGAGCGGGCTTGAGGATATTGGCGGCGTTCATGCTGCCCTCGGCGTCGCCGGCGCCCACGATGTTGTGCACCTCGTCGATGACCAGGATCACGTTGCCGGCCTTGCGGATCTCCTCAATGAGGCCCTTCATGCGGCTTTCAAACTGGCCCCGGAACTGGGTGCCCGCCACCAGCGCCGTCAGGTCAAGGAGATAGACCTCCTTATCCCGCAGCTTGAAGGGCACCTGTCCGGCGGCAATGCGCTGGGCCAAACCCTCGGCAATGGCGGTTTTGCCCACGCCCGGCTCGCCGATGAGACAGGGGTTGTTCTTCTGGCGGCGGTTGAGGATCTGCACCACCCGCTCGATCTCCTGCTCGCGGCCGATCACCGCGTCCAGCTTCCCCTGCCGGGCCCGCTGGCTCAGGTTGATGCAGTAGTTATCCAGAAACTTCCGCTTCTTCTCGGTCTTGCGGCCGCCGTTATGGGGCGCGCCGCCGTTCTCGGCGCCCTGCTGGGGCTGGGCGGGCGTACCGCCGTTGCCGAACAGGCGGTTGAGGAAGGGGAAGGTGGCGGTCTTGCCGCTCTCCTCGTCGTCCTCCTCGCCGTCCTCCGGGCCCTCCGGCAGCTCCTCCGCGCCGCCGAAGGCCTGCATCATCTCGTTGGAGATGCTGTCCAGATCCTCCGGAGTGATGCCCATGCGCTTCATCATCTCGTCCACCTGGGGCAGTCCCAGCTGGGCGGCGCACTTGAGGCACAGGCCCTCGTTGACCTGCTCGTTCTTCTCGTTAAGGCGGGAGATGAACACCACCGCCACATTTTTCTTACATCTTGAACAAAGGGTAGGCTGCATATGATTCCTCCAAAGGTAACTGGCGCAGACGCTTCGGTGTCGCGGCCAGAGGATATGAGTGGGTATTTTGTATTTACAGCATGGCGATCAGGTCCATGGGGCTGTGCTGCGTGAAATAGTGCAGTAAATATGTGTCACGCAGGGCGGCCGGGCTGACCAGCCCCGTCCACTGCAGGACGCTGGCGGCGGCAAACATCAGCAGAATGCCGATACACAGCCCCAGCGCCGCGCCGGCCAGCCGGTTCAGCGTGCTGAGCACCGGGACACGGGCCGCCAGATGCAGGGGGCTGGTGATCAGCCGCAGCAGCAGCGTCAGCACCAGAAACGACACCAGAAACAGCACCGCGTACACAAGGGAGCGCACCATGCCGGTGACGGCGCCCTCCAGCAGGTTCTTTCCTGCCTCCACGGCGCTGTCCATGGCCTTTTTGGCCATGCCGGTGATGGCGCCAAAGTCCACCAGCTGGCTCAGCGACGCGCTGTCGGACGCGGCGGCGGCACTGACGGCCTCCTGGCTGCGGCCGTCGGTCAGGCGGTCCAGCACATACTGCTCCACCCGGGGCGTCACCCATTCGGTGACGGGGTCTGCCAGCACATTGGCCAGAATGCTGCTGCCCAGCAGCGCCGCCGCAAGGATCACCACGCCCAACAGGCTGCGGATGAAGCCGCGGCTGCCGCCGATGATCAGGCACAGCAGCAGGATCGCCACAACGGCGATATCAAGGATCAGAGAAATGCTCATAGGTTCTCCTTTTTTGCCTTACGGCAGATACAGCGACGCGCCGGAAGGGCCTGCCATCACCGCGCTGCCGTCGCTGCGCATGAGGATGGTCCGTGCCTCGCTGACGTCAGGCAGCGTGGCCACCTCTGTCAGGTACTTGTCATAGATGGTCAGCCGGTCGCTCAGCAGCACCGCCACATAGCGGCCCGCCGCGGAGATGTCCAGCACCTCGCCGTCTATCTCACAGCCGCCCAGCTCGTTGCCGTCGGCGTCCACGGTGATCAGGCTGGCGTAGCCGCCGGACTTATACCGGCTCAGCAGCAGCGCCGTCCAGCCGCCGTCGCTGACCACGCAGCGGCGCAGGAACTGCCCGCCGTAGGAGTAGTTGGCTGTCACATCGCCCCGCTCATCCAGCATGTAAAGCCCCTGCTCCGTCACGGCGCAGAAGTCCTTCTGCAGCGTCTCCAGTGCGTATACCACGCCGCCGTCAATGGCGGCAGAGGCCAGCTCCTTGTCACTGTTGGTGCGGTAGAGCACCAGAAAGCTCCGGAAGTTTCCCTCCTCCTGCCCCATGGTGACCACCGCCAGCGTGCGGTCGTCCCGGCCCAGAGCGGCGGTCATCACGAACCGCTGGGAGGAGTGGAAGGTGAACACCGGCGCGCCGCCGCCGTCCCATACGGTGACGGCGGCTTTCGTGCCGCTTTTATGATAGGTGGCGGTCACATAGCCGTGGGGGTTGACGGTGACGGCGATCAGCTCACCCTCCACCTCCTGCTGCCAGCGCAGACCCCTCCGGTCCATCACATACAGTGTGGTGCCGCCGATATCGTAGGCCACAGCCACATCGCCGCCGGAAACCAGATCGGGGTGGAGAAACCGGACGCCGGTCTGGTACAGCAGCTCACTGCGCTCATCCAGCACACGGATCTGGTTAGCGGCCACCGTCACCAGACTGCCGTCCAGAGTGGCAAAGCGGCTGGTGGCGTCGTTTTCATAGTGGTACAGCTTGGCGCAGCCGGTCTCGTCCTTCTCCGCCCGGGCGTAAATGATACTGCGGCGCAGCCCGTCAAAGCTGTTGGCGTCCCACAGCACCGCCGCGGCCACCGCCCCCAGCACCACCAGCACCGTCAGCGTCAGCCACAGCCATTTGCGGGAGCGCTTGCGCCGCTGCACCCGGCGGGGCGGCTCCTCCTGCAGGTCGCCCAGCGGGAGATCATACAGTTTTTCGGTGTCTTTTTTCATGGTCTCCCCCTTTCAGCAGGATCACCGCGCATTTCAGCGCTCCAATCGCTTGTCTTCGTACCACACACGGGTCAGGTACAGTCCCCCCGGCGGCGCCGTGGGACCGGCCAGCGTGCGGTTGCCGCTGTCCAGAATCACCGGGATATCCTCCGGGGACAGCTTGCCCTCCGCCGCGTACAGCACCGTGCCGGTAATGGCACGTACCATATTATACAAAAAACCGTCGGCGCATACCTGCAGCTCCAGCAGTTCCCCATTTCGGGTCACCCGGCAGTAGTGGACGGTGCGCACCGTGCTGCGGACGTTGGTGCCCACAGAGCGGACGGCGGCAAAATCGTGGGTGCCCTCGAACATGCGGGCCGCCCGGTCCATCACCGTCTCGTCCAGCTGCTTGGGATAGAAGTAGGTGCGGTTGACATAAAACGGGTTCTTGATGCGGGAATTATAGATGCGGTAGGTGTATTCCTTTTTGAGGCACG
Source organism: uncultured Clostridia bacterium (assembly GCA_945915065.1). GTDB lineage: Bacteria > Bacillota > Clostridia > Oscillospirales > Oscillospiraceae > Vescimonas. The sequence continues at coordinate 3,993 of CAMEER010000025.1, forward strand.
AGCCGATGGCATTGAAGTCGTCGGCCACCTGAAAGGCGGCCTTTACGGCGATATCCTCCGGCACATGGGTGTTGACGGCAAAGGGCAGCCGGTCCAGCGGAATGCGGGAATCGGTGCGGAAATTGGCCACATAGTGCTCGGCGTGAACGCCGGCGTCGGTGCGGCCGCAGCCGGTCAGCTTTACGCTGTGGCCGCAGACCATGCTCAGGCCCCGCTCCAGCGTCTGGGCCACGGAGACCTCCGTTTTCTGCACCTGCCAGCCATGGTAGGCGGTGCCGTTATACATCAATGTCAGGGCAATATTGCGCATATGCGGCTCCTTTTACCGAGAGTGTTACAGACCCAGATGCTTCAGCACGATGATGCCCACGGCCAGCGCCAGGAAGGCCAGCAGCACCAGATAGTCGGCGGTCTGATACCGCAGAACGTGGAGGGTGGTACGGCCTTCGCCGCCGTGGTAGCAGCGGCACTCCATGGCCGTGGCCAGCTCGTCGGCACGGCGGAAGGCGCTGATGAACAGGGGCACCAGAATGGGCACCAGCGCTTTGGCCCGCTGGAAAATATTTCCTGATTCAAAGTCCGCGCCCCGGGCCTTCTGGGCCGACATGATCTTGTCGGTTTCCTCGATGAGGGTGGGGATGAACCGCAGGGCAATGGACATCATCATGGCCAGCTCGTGGATGGGCAGCTTCAGCTTTTTCAGGGGCGAGAGCAGCCGCTCCAGTCCGTCGGTGAGGCTGATGGGGCTGGTGGTATAGGTCAGCAGGAAGGTGCCCATGATCAGCATGATGATCCGCAGCACCATGGCGATGGCGGAGCGGATGCCCTCAAAGGTGATGTGGCGCAGCAGCCACACGTCCGCCACCGGCGTGCCGCCGGTGAAGAACAGGTTCATGATGGCGGTGAAGGCCACGATGATATACACCGGCTTCAGGCCACGGGTCAGGGCCTTGTAGTGGACCTTGGAGGTGAGGATGCACACCAGCAGCACCGCCGCCACCAGCGCGTAGGTCAGTACGCTCTTGGCGTTGAACAGCGCCACGATATACAGGATCACGCACAGCAGCTTGGTGCGGGGGTCCAGTCGGTGGACGATGGTATTGCCGGGGAAAAACTGGCCCAGCGTAATATCCTTCAGCATACGGCACGGCCCCCCTTCAGGGCGAGAAGCTGCTTTTGCAGCGCCTCCACCGTATAGACCGCCGGATCGATGGCCACGCCTTTTTCATGGAGGGCGTGGGCGATCTTCGTCACCTGCGGCACGTCCAGCCCCACGGCCTCCAGCTCCCGGGCACGGGCGAACACCTGCGCCGGCGTTCCCTCCATCCGCACGCCGCCCCTGTCCAGCACGATGATGCGCTGGGTGCTGCGGGCGATCTCCTCCATGCTGTGGCTCACCAGCACCACGGTGCTGCCCCGCCGGGTGTGATAGGCGCGCAGCAGCGACAGGATATCCTCGCAGCCACGGGGGTCAAGGCCGGCGGTGGGCTCGTCCAGAATCAGCACCTCCGGCTCCATGGCCATGACGCCGGCGATGGCCACACGGCGCTTCTGGCCGCCGGACAGGGCGAAGGGGGACTTTTCCAGCATCTCGTCGCTCAGTCCCACGGCCCGGACCGACGCGCGGACGCGGCGGTCGATCTCCTCCTGCGGCAGGCCCATATTTTTCGGCCCGAAGGCCACGTCTTTATATACCGTCTCCTCAAACAGCTGGTACTCCGGGTACTGGAACACCAGTCCCACCTGAAAGCGCACCTGACGGATCTTCTTGGGATCGGCCCAGATGTCCTGTCCGTTGAGACAGATGTGACCCTCGGTGGGCTTCAGAAGGCCGTTGAGGTGCTGGATCAGCGTGGATTTCCCGCTGCCGGTATGGCCGATGATACCCAGAAATTCGCCGCGCCGGATCTCCAGCGACATGTCCTGCACGGCGCTGCGCTGGAACGGCGTTCCGGCGCTGTAGGTATGGGTCAGATGATCAACACGAATGATGGGTTCCAATGTGCGGTTTCCTCGTTTCGTTCTTTATCGTAGTGCCCTGCAAATGGCGGCGGCGCAGTCCTCCACCGTCAGGGCGTCCAGCGGCACGTCCATGCCGCCCTGCCGCAGGCCGTACAGCAGCTCCACCGTGTCGGGAGCCGCAAGACCCATGGCCCGCAGGGCGTCCACCTGCGTGAACACCTCCGCCGGGGTACCGTCCATGGCGAGGCGGCCGTCGTTCATGACGATGAGCCGGTCGGCGTTCAGTGCCTCGTCCATATGGTGGGTGATGAGCACCACGGTGATGCCCCGCTCCCGGTTCAGCGCCCGGATGGCGGAGAGCACCTCACGCCGTCCGGAGGGGTCCAGCATGGCGGTGGCCTCGTCCAGCACCACGCACTCCGGCGCCATGGCGATCACGCCGGCAATGGCCACCCGCTGCTTTTGGCCGCCGGAGAGCAGATGGGGCGCGTGGCGGGTAAATTCCGACATACCCACCGCCGCCAAAGCGTCGTCCACACGGCGGCGGATCTCCTCGGTGGGGATCCCCAGGTTCTCCGGGGCGAAGGCCACGTCCTCCTCCACCACATTGGCCACGATCTGGTTATCGGGGTTCTGGAACACCATGCCCACACGGCGGCGGATCTCCAGCAGCAGGGCCTCCTGTTTGGTGTCCATGCCGTCCACATACACCATGCCGCCGCAGGGCAGCAGCACCGCGTTCATCTGCTTGGCCAGCGTGGATTTCCCGCTGCCGTTATGGCCCAGCACCACCACGAAGCTGCCCTTTTCCACGGACAGCGTCACATCCTCCAGCGCCGCAGTGGGGGCGCTCTCCCCTTCCTCCGCCGGGTAGGCGAAGGTCAGGTGTTCGGTTTGCAGCATTGTTGACATACGCGATCGTTTCCTTATCCAACGGTGATTTTCTTTATTCACTGATCCAGCGGCCGGTGGCGCCGCAGGGCAGCGCCATGCCGGATTCGGTGCAGGGCAGACCCAGCTCATCCCACACCACCTTGCCGCCGAAGCGGCGGCAGGCCAGCAGGTGCAGGATATAGCCCAGCACCGAGGGCGCAAGGCCCGTGGTATAGCTGTTGATGATGACGAACAGGGGCTTGTCCGACAGCACCTGCATACACAGCTTCACAAAGGGGTACAGGTTGTCCTCCAGCTTCCACACCTCGCCGGAGGGGCCCCGGCCGTAGCTGGGCGGATCCATGATGATGGCGTCGTAGGTCTTGCCCCGGCGGATCTCCCGCTCCACGAACTTGGCGCAGTCGTCCACGATCCAGCGGATGGGCGCATCGGCAAGGCCGGAAAGTCTGGCATTCTCCTTTGCCCAGGCCACCATGCCCTTGGCCGCGTCCACATGGCACACGCTGGCGCCCGCCCTGGCGCAGGCCACGGTGGCGCCGCCGGTGTAGGCGAACAGGTTCAGCACCCGGATGGGCCGGCCCGCACCGCGGATGGCCGCCATGGCGAAGTCCCAGTTGGCCGCCTGCTCGGGGAACAGGCCCGTGTGCTTGAAGTTCATGGGCTTCACCTGAAAGGTCAGCTCCTTATAGCGGATGGGCCAGCTCTGGGGCAGGTCGTTCTTCTCCCAGTGGCCGCCGCCGGTGGCGCTGCGGCTGTAGCGGGCGTTGGCCTGCCGCCACAGCTTCGAGCGCTTGTCCGCCTCCCAGATGGCCTGAGGGTCCGGCCGCACCAATATCTGGCGGCCCCAGCGCTCCAGCTTTTCTCCGCCGCCGCAGGAGAGCAATTCATAATCCTGCCAGCCGTCCGCGATCCACATAACCCCATGTCCTCCATACAGATAATAAATCAGTTTATTATACATCGGCGCACCGCCGCCGTCAAGGCCGCAAAGGAGCGGCACAGCCTCCCTTTGGCTCGGTTTTTCGGCTTCTTCATAAAAAATTTACACCTGTGTTGCCTTTTTATGGGCAACGGCATACGCCGGGGCAGGTAAGGGTGTGGAGGTTTTCTCCACGCCATCCTATATCTGTCAGGAGGTACTTATGGAACACGACCACACGGCGCAGTCCGTCATCGCCGGGAACGCCGCGGCCGCCGTGGCGGCGGTGGAGGGCGCCCTGCCCCCTCGCCCCAAGATCGGCGCCGAGGAGCTGCGCAAAGCCAACATGATCTTAAAACGGTACAAAGAGGGCAAAACCCGTCTGGAGCAGCGGATCATCGACAATGAGCAGTTCTGGAAGCTGCGCCACTGGGAGCAGATGGAGAAGCAGGGCGAGGGCGGCAACAGCGGCGACCCCCAGCCCGCCAGCGGCTGGCTGGTGAACTGCATCCTGTCCAAGCACGCCGACGCCATGGACTGCTACCCCTCCCCCACCGTGCTGCCCCGGGAACCGGACGACCGGCAGGAGGCACAGCGGCTGAGCCGGATTCTGCCGGTGATCCTGAAGAAGAACCAGTTCAAGCGGACCTATTCCTCCGCGTGGTGGTACAAGCTGAAATCCGGCTGCGCCGTGTACGGCGTGTTCTGGGACGGCACGAAGCTGGGCGGTCTGGGGGACATCAGCGTGAAGCGGATGGACCTTCTCAACCTGTTCTGGGAGCCGGGCGTCACCGACATTCAGGACAGCGCCCACTTCTTCTCCACGGAGCTGCGGGACAACGAAAAGCTGCTGGAGGAGTATCCCCAGCTGGAGGGCAAGCTGGGCCGGGGCAGCATGACCCTGAGCCGCTACCTCTACGACGACACGGTGGACACCTCCGATAAGTCGCTGGTGGTGGACTGGTACTATCACACCACCGTGGAGGGGCGGAAGGTGCTGCAATACTGCAAGTATGTGGGGGAAACGGTGCTGTACGCCACGGAGAACGACACGGTGCGTCCCACCCGCACCCAGATGACGGGCGTGGACGAGGAGGGCCGTCCCGTCCTGCAGCAGGTGCCCTGCGGTCTCAGCATGGCCCAGCGGGGCTGGTACGACCACGGAAAGTATCCCTTCGTGTTCGACGTGCTGTTCCCCGAGGAGGGCACCCCCTGCGGCTACGGCTATGTGGACCTGTGCAAGTCGCCCCAGAAGCAGATCGACCTGATGAATCAGGCCATTCTGAAGAACACGCTGGCCAACGCCACGCCCCGGTTCTTCATCCGCTCCGACGGCGCGGTGAATGAGAACGAGTACGCCGACTGGACACGGCCCTTTGTCCACACCAACGGCAATCTGGGCGCCGATTCCATCGCGCCCATCCACGCCGGAAGTCTTGACAGCGTGTATGTGGCCATTCTCAACAACAAGATCGCGGAGATGAAGGAGACCGCCGGCAACCGTGACGTGGCCAACGGCGGCACCGCCTCCGGCGTGACGGCAGGCACCGCCATCGCCGCGCTGCAGGAGAGCAGCGGCAAGCTGAGCCGCAACATGATCGACGACGGCTATGAGGCCTTTGCCGACGTGGTCACCCTGTGCATCGAGCTGATCCGCCAGTTCTACCAGCTGCCCCGCCAGTTCCGGCTGCTGGGCGCCATGGGTACGGAGGAGTTCATCAGCTACGACTGCTCCGGTCTGCAGCCCAAGGCCATGGACGACGGCGTGAGCGTGTCCTACCGGGTGCCGGAGTTCGATCTGGAGATCGGCGCGGAGCAGGAGAGCCCCTATCGCACGGCGGAGCACAATCAGCTGGCGCTGCAGCTGTTCCAGCTGGGCTTTTTCCGGGAGGAGCTGGCGGATCAGGCGCTGCGCTGTCTGGAGCTGATGGAGTTCAAGAACAAGGATCAGCTGGTGCGACTCATCGCAGGGGGCAGGACACAGGCCGCGGAGATCGCGGCGCTGCGGCAGCAGCTTCTGCAGCTGGCACAGGTGGTGGACGAGGCCAAGGGCACCCGGCTGGCCCCGGCGCTGGCGGCGGAATACGCCGGCAGCAGCCCTGCGTCCGCCGTGGCCGGCACGACGCCGCAGCCGAAAAACGTCAGCGCCATGGAGCGCAGCCGCAAGTAGTCCAGAGAGGCGGTGCAGCCCCGATGATCAAGGCCGCCTTCGGCGACAACAGCCTGTGGGTCTGCGGCCACAGCGGCCGCGGCCCCAAGGGACAGGATATCGTCTGCGCCGCCGTCAGCATCCTGACGGAAGCCACTGCCGCCGCTTTGAAAGCCCGGGATATTCCGGCCATTATTGTCCGGGGCGACGGGTTTTTCGCCTGCACCGCCGGCAGCGGCGGGGACATGATGGAGCCGGCCCGGCAGGGGCTTCTGCTGCTGGCGCGGCACTACGGAGACAATGTGGAGGTCAAAGACCTGAGGACAGGGAGGGAACGCCATGCATGACGAACAGGAACGCACGCCGGTGACGGCGCCGGAGACCGGGGAGGCGGACAGCGCCGCCGCGGAATTTGAGGAGCTGATCCAGGGCCGGTGCAAGCAGCCCTTTCAGCAGCGGGTGCAGAAGATCCTGGAGGGGCGGCTGCGGACGCTGCGGCAGGAGAACGAAGCCCTGCACCGTCAGGCGGAGGAGCAGCGTCTCTACGAGACCGGCTGCGTGGAGCGGCTGGCCCGTGAAGCGGAGGACATCCGCCGCCTGTACGGGGATTTCGACTGGCAGCAGGAGATGCGCGACCCCGTTTTCGGCCGCCTGATCGCGGCGGGCGTGGACGGCCGCACCGCCTACGAGGCGGTGCATCACCGGGAGCTGCTGGCGCAGGCCATGCGCTACGCCGCCCGGCGTGACCGGGAGCAGTACAGCCGCGCCGTGGCCAGCAGCGCCCGGCGCATCCCGGAAAACGGCGGCGGCAGCACCGCCGTCACCCGCACCGACCCCAGGGCTCTCACCTCCGAGGAGCTGTCCGATATCCGGAGACGGGTACAGCGGGGAGAGAAGATCCGCTTCTGAGCGGACTTTTCAGATAGATGCCCGGTCACCGGGCGGGTTCGTGGGCTACCACAGACAGCGTTTTTTCGGGCGTACGCGCTTCCGACGCCGGGGAGCAGCCACTATTACGATTCAGAATAAAGGAGAGTATCACCATGAACGATTATTCTTTTGATCTGCAGCGCTTTGCCGACAGCAATACCCAGACCACCGGCACCCAGAGTCTCAGCGCCGAGATGAAAACCTACTACGGCATGGAGCTGCTGGAGAACGCCAAGCCCGCGCTGGTGCACAACCAGTTTGCCGCCACCAAGCCCCTGCCTGTGGGCGGCGGCAAAACCGTGGAATGGCGCAAGTTCGGCTCCTTCGACAAGGCGCTGACCCCGCTGACCGAGGGCGTGACCCCCGACGGCAGCGGCATCACCGTCAGCTACATCACCAAGGAGCTGAGCCAGTACGGCGACTACACCACCGTGTCCGACATGCTGGATCTGACCGCCATCGACGACGTGGTGCTGGAGATCACCGACCGCCACGGCGCCAACATGGGTCTGACGCTGGACACCGTGACCCGCAATGAGATCCAGCAGGGCACCCACGTCATTTACGCCCCTGCCATCGGCAGCGGCGGCGCCAAGACCGAGGTGCAGCACCGCTATGATCTGGACAAGTCCTGCACCATGACCGCCGAGCTGGTGGCCCGTGCCGCCACGGCGCTGAAGAAGATGAACGCGCCCACCTTTGCGGGCAAGTATGTGTGCATCATCCATCCCAGCGTGGCCTTCGACCTGCGCAACGACCCCGACTGGGTGGCCGCCCATCAGTACGCCGCCGCCACGGAGCTGTTCTCCGGTGAGATCGGCGAGCTGCACGGCGTGCGCTTTGTGGAGACCACCGAGGCCAAGATCTTCCGCGGCGGCGATCTGGCCTCCGACAGCCGCACCCTGACCGCCAGCGCCGCCGCCAACGATTCCACCACCGTCAGCTTCGACGGCGGCACCGTGGCCGCCGGAGCGCTGGCAGGCCGCTATGTGCTGTGCGGCGGCAAGCGGGTGAAGGTGGCGGACAACACCGCCAGTCAGCTGACGCTGGAGAGCGCCGTCACCGTGGCGGACAACGACGTGATCTATCCCGGTGAGGGCGGCAGGGACGGTCTGGCGGTGTACGGCTGCCTGTTCATCGGCAAGGGCGCCTACGGCGTGGTGGATCTCAGCGAGGGCACCGAGGTCATCGTCAAGCCCCGTGGCTCCTCCGGCACCGCCGATCCTCTGGACCAGCGCTCCAGCGTGGGCTGGAAGGGCATCCACGCCGCCGCCATCCTGTACGACGAGTACATCGTCCGTGTGGAGTGCGGCTCCAGCTACAGCGCGGAAGATAAGGCCAACTAAAAACACTGGCATGAAATCTGATGATTTCATTGCCGGAAAGCTTTCAGGACTCGCATTACGGATTAAGGAGGAACCTACTATGGCCAGAAAACAGGAAACGGCCCAGCGGATGGTCAGCGTCACCATCCCCAGAGGCCGCAAGCAGGAGGAGAATTTCGTCATCGTCTCCGTCAACGGCCGCAGCTGGAAGATCATGAAGGGCGTGCAGGTGCAGGTGCCCGACTATGTGGCGGAGGTGCTGGAAAACGCCCGGATGATGGCGGACGAGGCCCGCCGCTATGTGGACCGGATGGCCGACTGAGGGGGTGGGCGCCATGGCAAACATCACCCCGGCCCAGGTGCTGGAGCAGGTGGACGCGCTGACCCCCAACCAGTACGCCAGAGCGGAAAAGCTGCGGTGGCTGGCGCAGGCGGAGGGCTTCGTGCTGCGGGAGATCCGCCGTGAGACCGGTGGGCTTCCGGCGCTGGCGGACGACACGCCGCTGACGGTGGCGCCGCCCTACGACGAGCTGTACCGCCACTATGTGGAGGCCCAGATCCACTACTGCAACGACGAGATGGCCCGCTATAACAGCGCCGCCGCCAACTGGAACAACGCCCTGCTGACGTACCGGGACTATGTGTGCCGTACCACGGCGCCGGTGCAGGGCGTCAGGGCGCTGAAGCTGTGCTGACAGCATACTTTTACCAAGGCGGGAGGGCGTTCCCTCCCGCCTCTTTTCAGAAAGGAGAGTGCATATGTTTTTATCCCAGTTTCCGGCGCCGGCCCAGCAGCGCGTCACCGTCAGCAAGTTTCTGGGCTATGACGCCCGGCCCCGGACACCGCTGGGGGCTTTCGCCCGGATGGAGAATCTGCGGGGCGGCGGATACCCCACGCTGTCGGTGCGGGAAAAGCGCAAGACCATCGCGGCTCTGGACAGGCCCAACGGTCTGGCCGCCAAGGACTGCCTGATCTGGGTGGACGGCGGCACGCTGTACATCAACGGCGCGGCCATCGACCTGACGCTGACGGACAGTGAAAAGCAATTGGTGTCCATGGGGGCGTATCTGCTGATCTGGCCGGACAAGAAGTACGTCAACACCCAGGATCTCAGCGACCGGGGCAGTCTGGAGAACACCAGCCAGACCACCGGAACCGTCACCTTCTCCCTGTGCCGCAGCGACGGCAGCGACTACGGGGACTATACCGCCGGCGCGGCGGCCCCCGGCAGTCCGGAAAGCGGCGACCTGTGGCTGGACACCGGCAGCGGCGCCGCCCTGATGCAGTACGACGGCGTCATGTGGCAGGCGGTGGGCGACGTGGCCATGAAGCTCTCCGCCGCCAACATCGGCAAGGGCTTCTCCGCCGGGGACGGCGTGACGGTCTCCGGCTGCACCGGCGCGGCGGTGGACGGCACCTGGACGCTGCTGCAGTGCAGCGACAACGCCATCGTCATCGGCGCCGCCGCCGTTATCGAGGGGGAGCAGACCACGGCGGTGACGGTGCGGCGCTATGTGCCGGACATGGACTATGTGGTGGAGTGCGGCAACCGGCTGTGGGGCTGCAAGTACGGCATCGTGGGCGGCAGAAGCGTCAACGCCGTGTACGGCAGCGCCCTGGGGGATTTCCGCAACTGGAACACCTTCGCCGGACTGTCCACCGACAGCTACGCCGCCGACCGGGGCTCCGACGGGGTCTTTACCGGGGCGGCGGCCTATCTGGGCACGGTGCTGTTCTTCAAGGAGCACAGCATGGAGCGGCTGTACATCAGCGCCGCCGGCGCCCATCAGATCACCTCGCTGCAATGCCCCGGCGTGAAGCAGGGCAGCAGCAGCTCCCTGGCGGTGGCGGACGGGGTGCTGTATTTCCACGGCAGCGGCGGCGTGTACGCCTTTGACGGCAGTATGCCTCAGCTGATCTCCGCCGCCTTCGGTGAGGAGCGGTACGACAACGCCGTGGGCGGCGCGGTGGAGGGACAGTACTGGCTGTCGGCCCGGCGGAACGGGGAGAGCCACCTGCTGGTCTATGACACGGCCCGGAAGCTGTGGCACCGGCAGGACAGCCTGCGCGTCAGGCAGTTCGCCGTGTCCGGCGGTGTGCTGTACGGCCTGACCGATCGGGGTGTGACGGCCATGACCGGCGGCGAGGCGGAGGACGAGGCGGAGCTGGACTGGTACGCCGAGACCGGCGAGCTGGGGCTGGATACTCCGGAGCACAAGTATCTCCAGCGCATCGAGCTGCGGCTGCTGCCCGACAGCGGCGCGTGGGTGACGGCCCACGTCAGCTACGACGAGGGCCGCAGCTGGCACTACGCCGGTATCCTGCGGGGCGGAAGCCGCCAGCTTCGGGCGGGACTGATGACGGTGCGGCCGGTGCGCTGTCCCCAGCTGCGGCTGCGGCTGACAGGCCGCGGCGGCTGCCGGATCTACAGCATCAGCGCCGTGTATGAGAAGGGAAGTGACCTGCCGTGAGCGATTTTCCCATGCCCCCCTACCCCACCGGTTCGGTGCAGCAGCAGCTGACACAGCAGTACTCCTACCTCTTTCAGATGGCCCAGCAGCTGAACATGGCCCTGACGGCGCTGGAGAGCGGCGCGGTCTCCGCCGCCGGCAGCGGCGGAGCGCAGCGCAGAAGCGGCGGCGGGACGTCCTCCGCCATGTCCCCTGCCGAGACGGAGCAGTTCCAGAACCTGCGGGCCATGATCGTCAAAACCGCCAAGCAGGTGACGCGGAACATGGAGCAGCTGGAGGTGCGGCTGGGAGAGGAGTATGTGGCGGCGTCCCAGTTCGGCACCTACGTCCAGCGGCTGAGCGCCTATCTGGAGGCCAATCCCGAGGCGCTGACCCAGTATTACGGCTTTTGCAGCGATCTGGCCGCCAACGTGGCGGCGGTGGACGCCGCCTTTTCCAGCTACCGGCTGGACACGGAGGGCTATATCCGCACCGGCATCGTTTACTACGACGGCCCCTCCCCCGTTTACGGCGTGGCGGTGGGTCAGAACCTGACCACCACCCAGATCGACGGCCGGCAGGTGGTGGAGCAGAACAATTTCCGGGCGGTGTTCACCGCCCAGAAGCTCAGCTTCTGGCAGGACAGCACGGAGATCGCCTATGTGTCCAATAACCGCCTGTATATCACCAACATCACCGTGCTGGACAGCATTACCGTCGGCCCGTGGCGCATGGACAGCGGCAGCGGGCTGGCGTTCAAATGGATCGGAGGTTGACCCATGGCTTACACAGAAAAGGATTTTACCCTAAGTTGGGGCGACATCACCATCGGACAGCCCAACACCCTTGTGGTGACCCGTCCCTCGGCGCTGTACAGCTTTTCCTTCCGCTATGACTTTCAGGGCGTCAGCGCCGCCGTCACTGACGCGGAGCTGACCGTGGTATCCCAGGACGACACCCGTGTGGTGTATAGCTGGACACCGGACGAGAGCCTGTCGCTGGCCATTCCCGACAGCGTGTCCGGCACCGGCACGCTGACCATGACGGTGGCCTTCCACAGCAGCATCCCCCAGCTGAGCAACCCCGAATACTACACCGGCACCTACGCCTTCACCGCCTATGTGCCCGACACCATGCGGCCTGCCGTCACGCTGGCGGTGTCGCTGGTCAACAGCAACAGCGTGCTGGAGCAGTGGGGGCTGTGGGTGCGGGGCATCAGCTGCCTGCAATACACGGTGGAGGCCAGCGCCGTGGGCGGCGCTTCCCTGAAAAGCTGCCGCTTCACCTTCGCCGGGCAGAGCGTCAGCGGCTTTTCCGGCGTCACCGCTCCCATCGGCATGGCCGGTACCCTGACGCCCACCGCCGTGGTGACCGATTCCCGGGGCCGCACCACCACCGTCACCGGCGCGGCGGTGTCGGTGTTCGACTATCAGATGCCGTCGCTGCAGACCGCGGTGGCCTACCGCTGCGGCAGCGACGGGGTGGAGGACAGCGGCGGCGCCTGCCTGCGGGTGAAGGCCGCCGGCACCTGCTGGCCGCTGGACGGACGCAACACCGTGACGCTGCGGGCCCGGTACCGGAAGGTGGGCGGCAGCTACGGCGGCTACACCACGCTGGTGAGCGGCCTGACTACCCAGATCGCCGAGACGCTGGAGCGGGACGCCACCTATGAGGTGGAGCTGTCCGCCGTGGACACGGTGGGCAGCGTCCGCTCCGTCAGCTATACCTCCTCCAACGCGGCGGTGGCCTTCCATCTGCGCAGCGGCGGCGTGGGGGCGGCCTTCGGCAAGCTGGCGGACAGTCCGACCCTGCAATGTGCGTGGGACGCCAGCTTCGACGGCGACATGACCGTGGCGGGTCGGGTGGCGGCCGGCAGCCTGACCGTGGGCGGCAGGACGCTGCTGGACCTGCTGTACCCCGTGGGGGCGCTGTATCTGTCCACCGCCGCCGCCGATCCCGGCACGGTGCTGGGCGGCACGTGGCAGCGGATCGAGGACCGGTTTCTGCTGGCGGCAGGCGCGGCCTACGCCGCCGGAACCACCGGCGGGCAGGCACAGTGTACCCTGACGGAGCAGCAGCTGCCGCCCCACACCCACGCCGTCAGGGGCTTTACCGGCGCGGAGGAGCTGCGCCACGACCACGGCATCCCCAACATCGTCAGTGGCGGCAGCGGCTCCGGCGTGTACGCCGAAAGCTGGAGCGGCGGCAGCGACAGCCGTGACCTGCGCACCGACACCGTCAGCAGCACCCACAACCACAGTCTGGATCTCACCAGCCAGTCCGCCGGCGGCGGGCAGGCCATCGACCTGCTGCCGCCCTATCTGGCGGTATACGTCTGGCAGCGGATCAGCTGAACACATTAAATAAAGGAGACGATCATTATGGCATCTACTTACCGTCAGGTGGGCTACGGCTCCACCGGCAGCGCCGTCAGCAAGCTGCAGACCGTGCTGAATGAGCACGGCTATGATCTGGCCGTGGACGGCATCTTCGGCGTCAAGACCCAGGCCGCCGTGCGGGACTATCAGCAGCGCAACGGCCTGAAGCTGGACGGCATCGCCGGTCCGGAGACATGGGGCAGCCTGCTGGCTCAGCCAACCGCTCCGGTATCCGGCGGCGGCACCGGCGGCGCCGTTGCCAGCGGCGCCGCCACAGGACGTGTATCCGCCGGCACCGCCGCGGCACTGAAGCAGCTGGAGCAGGGCTATATCCCCTCCGGCGACGCCGAGGCCGCCCGGGAGCTGGTGAACAGCCTTTCCGCCCAGCGGCCCGGGGACTATCAGTCCGCCTTTGCCGCCCAGCTGGAGGCGCTGTATCAGGAGATCAGCGACCGCCCCGGCTTTTCCTACGACCCCGCCGCTGACGCGGCCTTTCAGTCCTACGCCCGGCAGTACGCCGCTCAGGGCCGCTCTGCCATGACCGACACGTTGGGGCAGGCCGCCCATCTCACCGGCGGCTACGGCTCCAGCTACGCCCAGTCCGCCGCCCAGCAGGCCTATCAGCGCTATCTGGGGCAGCTGTCCGACGTGCTGCCCCAACTGCAGTCGGCGGCCTATAGCCGCTATCGGGACGCCGGGGACGCGCTGCTGGACCGCTATCAGCTGCTGCAGGAGCAGGACAGCGAGGCATACGGCCGCTGGCAGGATCAGGTGGCCGCGTGGCAGAAGGAGGTCTCTCAGGCGCAGAGCGCCTATGAGGATATCAGCAGCCGCGACCTGAAAAACTACCAGCTTCTGCTGGACTACTACGCCGACAAGGCCGCCGCCGAGCAGAAGGGCATGTCCTTCGCCGGGGCGGATACTGCCGCCGTGTCCAGCACCGGCAGCACCGCCTCCCTCAGCTCCACGGCGGCGGAGAGTCTGGAGCGGGCCATGCGCAGCTATCACAAAAGCGGCAGCGACGATCAGGCCGTCACGCTGCTGAACCGGTACAAAAACCGCATGACCCCGGCCCAGAAGGCACGGTTCGAGGCGCTGTTCGCCGGGTGGGACCTGTCCGCCGCCCTGTGAGCCGGCTCCACCACCCGTCGGGAAATTTGGGATTGCTTTTGGCGGCATAATATGGTATGATATGTAAAGTGCCGTGATGGCTGATATCCGGCGCGTTCCCCATGAGCCGCGTATTGACAGCTTTTTTGATTCGGCGGCCATGCGAAAGGAGATAAAGGATGAAAAATACGATCAACCGCTTTATGAAGAGTCTCCCCCGCAAGGGGCAGGGATTCTCCCGCTGGCTGGTGCTGATGATGGCGCTTGTGATGGTTCTGACGCTGGCTGCCTGCGGCGACAAGGATCCTGTCGATTCAGACACGACGGACGATCCCGCCCTGGTGGATCCCAATGACACCGAAAACCGCGTGGAGCCCGATCCCATCGTGGCACCGGAGGGCATGGAGGCCACCTTTGCCAAGTACAAGGACGTGTACGCATGGATCGACATTCCGGAGTTCAAGACCGCGCTGGGCACCAGCACGGATCTGTCCTACCCTGTGGCGCAGCATCCCACGGACCGCGGCTTCTACCTTAACCGCGATCTGGACGGCAACAGCAGCAAGGCCGGCACCCTGTTCACCGAGGCGGTGGTGGAAGGCAAGACCATCAACGGCAAGGACCTGAACGATCCCGTCACGGTGATCTACGGCCACAACATGGCCAACCGCACCATGTTCGGCGGCTTGCAGACCTTCCTGAGCAAGATGGACTTCAGCCAGCAGCATCTGGTCTATATGTACCAGAAGGACCGCCGCGTCACCTATCAGATCGTGGGCGGCGTGCAGTATGACCTGAGCCACATCATCTACTACCACGATTTCAGCAACGACGAGGTGTTCAACAGCTTCTTCGACCAGCTGTGGAAGGAGACCGACGGCACCACCAATCTGGATCGGGCCAACAAGCCTGTGGCCGGCGACAAGGTGCTGATCCTGTCGGTGTGCAAGAACGGCGACGACAACCATCGCTATCTGGTGGTCTGCAAGATGATCGAGGACACCGCCGATCCCACCACATGGCCTGTGGCGGACACTGCGGCCGACGCCAACAAGACCGACGCCAACAAGACCAACACCAACAAGACCAACACCAACGCGTAAATTCCATAAGAAAAGACCTGTTCCTCGCGGAACAGGTCTTTTTTTGTTGTCCCTGGTTCACTCCGTAAAGTGGACGTGGGTGAAGATGTGATCCTGACAGAAGCAGTGATATCCGGCGCACTTGCTGCAATAGCGGAACTGCAGGTCGGGATACTCTGTATCCGTGCGGCCGCAGACGGCGCACTTGTGGTGATAGCCCTGCTGCTGGGTCTGTTTTTGCTGCTGCTGGGCCGCACGCTTGAACTGCACCGTCTGGGGCCGGTGACGGTAGGCGGCGCGATCGGCCATGTAGTGGACCTCCGGCCAGATGAACACGGCGAAGTTCAGCAGCGCGATAACGGGCAGCAGCGCGCCGCCCCAGTTGCCCGCCAGCAGGCAACGCACCACGTCAAAGGCGAACATGGCGGCGTCCAGATACGCCAGCCACTTCATGCGGATGGGAATGAAGAAGAACAGCAGCACCTGCGTGTTGGGAAACAGAAAGGCGAAGGCGAAGAACATGGACAGGTTCACATAGGCCGAGCCGGACACCACATAGTTCTGCCCGGAGATGAGGCTGGCCACCAGCACGCCCACCGCCGTCAGCAGAACGCCGCTGATGTAGTAGAGGGTGAACTTGGGGGTGCCCCACTCCCGCTCCAGCGTGGAGCCGATCCAGTAGTAGAAGTACAGGCTGATCAGCAGCATAAACAGATTGGAGGAGCCGGGCACGAACACATAGGTCACGATGCGCCACAGCTCGCCCCGCAGCACGGCGGCGGTGTTCAGCGACAGGAACGCCAGCGCGTTGGCGTCGGCGCGCTGGGTGAACATCATCAGCAGGTATACGATGACGTTGCCCGCCACGATGTAGAGCATCAGGTTGGGGATGCCGAAACGGGGGTGCCGGGCGCAGAAGCGCTGCACCGCGTCATAAAGCTTCTTCAAAATAGGGTTCCTCCTGTGATATGATGGGCTTTGTACAGCATTGTACCCCAAACAGTGGGAAAAGTCATTACCAAATTTTGAATAATTGCAGGGGAATCGTTTGCGCCGCAGCGCGGAAAAAGGGAGACCCGCCGTCAGGCGGGTCTCCCTTTTGCAAAGATATGGTATAGAGAAATGAGAGATTCCTTTACTTGGCGGCCTTGGCAGCCTCACGGCCGGCGCGGAAGGCCTTCAGGTTCAGCTCCTTGACCTTGGCGGGCACCGTCTCGGCCACGATCTGCTCCCAGTCGATCTCCG
>CAMEER010000026.1 GCA_945915065.1 uncultured Clostridia bacterium
ACTGGACATAGCCGGACACGGCGGCGGCCCAGGAGGACACGGGGGCGATCATGCAGACAGGAGCGGCCGTGGAGTCAATGACATAGGCCAGCTTGGCACGGGAAATCTTGTGGGACTCGGTGACGGGACGCATAACGGCGCCCACGGTCAGGCAGTTGAAATAGTCATCGATGAAGATCAGCACACCCAGCAGCATGGTCATCAGCTGTGCGCCGGCGCGGCTCTTCACGGTCTTGGTGGCCCAGCGGCCGAAAGCCTCGGAGCCGCCGGCCTTGTTCATCAGGTCCACCATGATGCCCAGAATGACCAGGAACACGATGATGGCGATGTTGCCGGAGTCGGACACGGTGGTAACGATACCGTTATCGCCCTGTACCAGCTGGACAACGGTCTCCCAGGGGTGGAAGTTGCTGACCAGCAGCGCGCCCACCAGGCAGCCCAGGAACAGAGAGGAATACACTTCCTTGCTGATCAGGGCCAGCACGATGGCAACGATGGGGGGCAGCAGAGACCAGAAAGTACCCGCGAAGGGGGTGGCGGCCTCAACCATTTCGCCATCCACATCGAAGGAAGGCAGCGGTGCATCCTTAAACGTGACGCCGAGTACGATCAGCAGCACGATAAAGACAGCCAGCGCAACCAGATACGCGATCTTTGTGCTTTTCTTTTCCATTATGAGATTTTACCTCCTCATGATTTATGGTTCTTTTATTTTATAACCTCTTATTATCATTGTCAAGTTCTTGACATTTTTTCAGTTCTTTTAACAACTTTTTAACAAGAGATTTGGCTTATTTCACAAATTGTTCACATTTACGCCAAAAAGAAGCAATTTACCATTCTTGGAGGCTAAAAAGGCACAAAAAAGGCGCCGGAACGTTCGCTCCGGCGCCTTTGGGGATGTAAAATTTTTCTCAGGCTTCCAAAAAATTTTTAGCCGAAGAAAGATGCCAGCTGACCATACAGGATCAACAGCATGCACAGCGGAGTGATGACCTTGGTGCAGATCTTGAAGAAGCCATAGCTGGGCAGCTTCTGGCCCTGCTGTTCACATTCCTCCCTGACCACCTCAGGCCCGATCTCATAGCCGATCATCAGGCACATCAGCAGCGCGCCCAGAGGCATCATGACACCCTCAGACAACATATCCCAGAAGTCCAGCCAGTCGGCCGCCCATGTCTTGGGATTTTCGATCCCAAGCAGATCGGCTGGCGCGATGCCGTTACCTCCCAGGCAGTCGGCGCAGACCAGGATGCAGCCAAGGCCGACCAGTGCGGCGGCGATCAGGCTGTAGGGCTTACGCTTGTCGCCCTTACCGGCTTCACGGGCCTTGTCGACAAAGTGAGCCACGATGACCTCCAGCAGAGAGATGGAGGAGGAGATCGCCGCAAAAACCACCAGCAGATAGAACAGGATACCGAAAATGGGGCCGACAGCGCCCATGTTGTGGAACACGTTCTGCATGGTGATGAACAGCAGCTTGGGGCCGCCGATATCGCCGGCGGGATCCAGAGCGAAGCGGCCGGGCAGCACGCACAGGCCGGCCATCAGGGCCACCAGCGTATCCATGACAACGATGAGGATGGCGTTATTCTGGATGTTTTCCTTCTTGTCCAGATAGGAACCGTAAGTAATCATGGCGCCCATGCCCAGAGACAGGGAGAAGAACATCTGGCCGCCAGCGGTGGAAAGAACCTCAAAGAAGCTGGGCGCACCGGATTTAAGCTCCACGATGCTCTGCACAACGCCGTTGACCTCAACGGAGGACACCATGGCACCGTCGATCATGGCTTTGGCGGGGAGATAGTAACCGGTATTGGCAGACCAGCCGGGCGCGAACATGTATTTCAGACCGTCCAGAGCGCTGCCGTGGATCACCTGCTCCACCAGAGAGCCGTCAGCCTGGAGAACCTGAACCGTCACATCGGTGCCGCTCAGGGTGCAGGCGCGGATGATGCAGATCAGCAGAGCCACGAACAGAGCGGGCATACCGACGGAGCATACCTTCTCGATACCGCCGCCGATGCCGCCCATAACGATCAGCATGGTCAGAGCCACGAAGATCAGACCGTAGATAATAGCTTCACCGGGGCTGCCCAGGAAGTTGCCGAAGATCTCGCCGCCGTTCATGCCGTTGGAGCCGAAGCCGGCATGGAACAGATCGCCCACGTTCAGGACGGTGTACTTGATGCAGTAGCCGCCCAGTGCGCAGTAGAAGAACAGGATGAAGAACGCGGACAGGATGCCCAGCCAGCCCAACCAGCTGAACTTCTTGCTGAGCACCTTGTAGGCGCCGACAGCACCGTGACCGGTCTTACGGCCCAGCGCCAGCTCGCCCACCATGACGATGAAGCCGCAGCAGACAGCCAGGACCAGGTAGATCAGAAGGAACGTGAAGCCGCCGCAGGCACCCATCTTATTGGGGAAGCCCCAGATGTTGCCCAGGCCGACCGCCGAGCCAACAGCGGCCATGATGAATCCAAAATTGGATCCAAAGCCTTTTCTTTCTTCCATTGTTTTCTCTCCTTATGATTAGGTTGCCGCCCGAGGGAATGCGGTGTAAGGAGAGTTTACTATTTCAACGGATGGCTGTAAATAAGCGGCAGGGTTTCTTAACGCGGGTCTAGCGGCGCGGCATTTTTTCTTTATCGTTTCCTTATAAAAAAGCCGTAAACGGCCGGAAGAACAGCAAAGGCCTCCGTCCGGGCGGACGGAGGCCTTTTGTAAAACATATGTATTGGGCGCTCAGTCGCTTTCCCGCATACGGTAGCCCACGCCCACCTCGGTGAACAGGTACTCGGGATGGCTGGGGTCCTTCTCGATCTTGCGGCGGATGTTGGCCATATTGACCCGAAGGATCTGGTTGTCGGTTTTGGCCTTGGGACCCCACAGCTCCCGGATGATGAAGTCGTAGGTCAGCACCTTGCCGGCGTGTTTCCCCAGCATCGCCACGATCTTATACTCGTTGACCGTCAGCCTGGCGTTCTCGCCCCGCATCAGCACCTGATGCTTGTCGTAGTCGATGGTCAATTCGCCGGTGATGAATTTGCCGGACTGGGCGATCTGCGGATCGGACAGGGTGGTGCGGGTATGGCGGATGGCCGTGCGGATGCGGGCCAGCAGCTCAGATGTACCGAAGGGCTTGGAGATATAGTCGTCGGCGCCGTAATCCAATGCCTCCACCTTGTCATGCTCATGGTGGCGGGCGGAAACCACCACCACCGGCAGGCTGGACCACTTGCGGACGGATTTCAGCACCTCGATGCCGTCCATATCCGGCAGGCCCAGATCCAGAATGATCAGATCGGGGCAATGGGAGGAGATCATGGTCAGCGCCTCCTCTCCGCTGCGCACCACAATGGTGTCGTAACCGTTGGCCGTCAGGATCATGGAAATGAAATTGCTGATGCTCTGCTCATCCTCTACAATCAGTACTTTATCCTTTATCTTCATGGTCTTCCTCCTCCATAGGTAATTCGATCACAAACCGCGCGCCGCCGGCGGGAGCGTTTTCGCCGCGGATCGTCCCGTCATGGGCCTGCACCACCGTTTTGCACACCGACAGGCCGATGCCCATATTGCGCTTGCTGTCACCCTGCCGGCTCTGGTGGGCGCTGCTGTCAAAGAGGCTGTCCAGCTGCTCCGGCGGAATGCCCGCGCCGTTATCCTCCACAATGATACGCGCCGCAGCGTCCGCCTTTTCCAGTGAAACGCTGATCTCCGTGGCGCCTTCGGCATGAATGGCGGCGTTTTCCAGCAGGTTCAGCAGCACCTGCTCCATCAGCAGCTCATCCATGGGCACCAGCAGCACCTCCCGGGGCAGATGGACATGCACCGGCAATTGTCCGCCCCGGCTGGTGAATTTCGCCACCGCGCCTTCGATGACCTCCTCCGCCACTGCCAGCGTTTTGGTGACCTTCGCGTCGCCCTGGGTGCCGATGCGGGTGATGGACAGGAGATTCTCCACGATGCGGATCAGCCAGCGGGCGTCCTCATTGGCGGCGGTGGTCAGCTGATGGCGCTGCTCCACCGTCAGCGTCTCCTCCTGCTCCAGCAGCACATCGGTGGCGCCCACAATCCCGGTCAGCGGCGTGCGGATATCGTGAGACACCGCCCGCAGCAGATTGGAATGGATGCGCTCCCGCTCCGCCTCCCGCTTGAGGATCTCCACCTGCTTGGCACGGCTGGTCAGCATACCCGTGACCACGGAAATGAACATCATGACGACAAACGTCAGTGGGAAGCCCGCCAAGGTAAAGCTGATCTCCCAATACGGCATCGTGAATACATAGTCCACACACAGTACGCCGGTAACGGCGATGAGGATGCTGAACAGGTAGCCGTCCGTCAGCAGCGCCGTCAGGAAAACATCCAGAAAGAAGATCACCGCCACATAGCTGGTATCGCTGTTGGGGTCCACCGACCGCAGCAGCATACACAGCAGCACCGTGGCAAAGAAAAGCGACATGGAAACAATGAAATCTCTGCTGGAATACAGCAGCGATTTGTGAAATATCTTTCGCTTTTTGGTCCATTGCCCCGGCCATGGGATCTTCCATTTCTTCACATGCTTCCCTCCCCGCGCCGATTCTCTCTGTTTTTACTGTATTGTATCACAGATTCTTGTTAAGAGTACGTTAAATTGTCGTTAAGAAGAAGTTTTGCGCTTTTTCTTACGGTCTCTTTACACCCGGTCAAATCCAGCGGAAAAACCGGCCCTCACCTGCAAGTGACGGTCGGTTTTTGTATATTTGTGGGAGAAAATGCTCCCATAAAAAGCAAATCGCCACGGCACCGGTGTGTCGTGGTTCCTTCGTATGGGGGATCGTTACCGCTCGCTGGGCTGCCAATCACAGTCCGCAAAGATCATGTCGTCCAGATCGCCCGTGATGAAGTTGTTCAACATCGTATCTATCACACTCCTTTCCTTCTCTATCGTTTCTACCGGTATTATATGCGCCTGCCTCCTTTTTTGCAAGTGCTGTTTTATACATTTTTGCCAATTTTCTTTTGGTACTTTTTAGCAATATGCACAGCCCCTCTTGCACTTTGGCAGGAAATACTTTATAATAGAGTATCTTATTTCATCTGCTTGACGCGAGGGACGCGTATGAAAGAGTTTATTGCGGGACAATTTGATATTGCCGTCATCGGCGTGGGCCATGCCGGCATCGAGGCGGCGCTGGCCGCCGCCCGTCTGGGACTGGAAACCGTGTGCTTTACCATCAATCTGGACGCGGTGGGCAACATGCCCTGCAACCCCGCCATCGGCGGCACCGGCAAGGGCCATCTGGTGCGGGAGCTGGACGCCCTGGGGGGCGAGATGGCAAAGGCCGCCGACCGGGCCTGTATCCAGTACCGGATGCTGAACCGGGGCAAGGGGCCTGCCGTATGGTCCCTGCGGGCCCAGGCGGATCGCCGGGAGTACCAGAAGGTGATGAAGCACACGCTGGAGAAGCAGCCCCATCTGACCGTCCGGCAGGGCGAGGTGGTGGCCATCCGCGCGGCGGACGGCCATGTGTCTCAGGTGGTGCTGCGGACGGGGGCGGTGTTCTCCGTGCGGGCCGTGATCGTCTGCTCCGGCACCTATCTCCACGGACGCACCATCATCGGCGAGTGCATCGAGGAGAGCGGCCCCGACGGTATGCACGCCGCCACGGCGCTGACGGACAGCCTGCTGGCGCTGGGGCTTCCCCTGCGGCGGTTCAAGACCGGCACACCGCCCCGGGTCAACGCCCGGACGGTGGACTTTTCCCAAATGGAGATCCAGGAGGGGGACCCCTCCCCCCTGCCCTTCAGCTTTGAGACAACACAGCCGCCGGAAAACCGGGCGGTGTGCTACCTCACCTACACCAACGAGGAGACCCACCGCATCATCCGGGAGAATCTGGATCGCAGCCCCATTTACAGCGGCGTCATCGAGGGCGTGGGGCCCCGTTACTGCCCGTCCATCGAGACGAAGGTGGTGCGGTTCGCCGACAAGCCCCGGCACCAGCTGTTTATCGAACCTATGGGGCTGGACACGGAGGAGCTTTACATTCAGGGCTTCTCCTCCTCCCTGCCGGAGGAGGTGCAGATTCAAATGCTGCACACCATTCCCGGGCTGGAGCACGCGGTGATGACCCGCCCCGCCTACGCCATTGAGTACGACTGCATCGATCCGCTGGCGCTGAAGCCCACGCTGGAGACGAAAGCGGTGGCGGGGCTGTACGGCGCGGGTCAATTCAACGGCTCCTCCGGCTATGAGGAGGCGGCGGTACAGGGCTTCGTGGCCGGCGTCAACGCGGCGCTGGCGCTGCTGGGCCGGGAGCCGCTGGTGCTCAAACGCAGCGAAAGCTACATCGGCACCCTCATCGACGATCTGGTGACCAAGGGTACCGAGGAGCCGTACCGCATGATGACCAGCCGCTCCGAGTACCGGCTGGTGCTGCGGCAGGACAACGCCGATCAGCGCCTGACGGCCATCGGCCACCGCATCGGTCTTGTCAGCGCAGCGCGTCTGGCGGTGGTGGAGACCAAATATCAGGCGGTGCAGCGGGAGATCAGGCGGCTGTCCCACACCGGCATCGCCGGAAGCGACGCCCTGAACGCATTGCTGACGCAGCGGGGCACCTCCCCCGTGGCGGACGGCTGCCGGCTCATCGATCTGCTGCGGCGGCCCCAGATCAGCTATGACGACCTGCGGCCCTTCGACGGCGAAGCGCCGGCGCTGCCGCGGGATATTGTGGAGCAGGTGGAGATCACTGTGAAGTACGAGGGCTACATCCAGCGCCAGCAAAAGCAGGTGGAGGAATTTGAGCGGCTGGAGCGCCGTTTGCTGCCGGAGGATCTGGACTATGCCCACATTCAGGGGCTGCGGCTGGAGGCGCGGGAAAAGCTCAGCGCCGTCCGTCCCCGCAGTCTGGGACAGGCCGGACGCATCTCCGGCGTCTCCCCCGCCGATATGGCGGCGCTGATGATCTATTTGGGCAAGTAAGGAGGAATCGCCTGTGAAGGTTTACGATCTGACCCATACCATCCGGAACGATATGCCGGTGTACCCCGGCACGGAGCAGCCCCGGCTGACCACCGCCTGTACCATTGCGGAAGTGGGCTATCGGGAGACACTGCTGCATATGTACTCCCACACCGGCACTCACATGGACGCGCCGGCCCACATGCTGCCCGACGGCGCCGCGCTGGACCGCTATCCGGGCGAGAAGTTCGTTGGAGCGGCCATCGTGGTGGACTGCCGGGGAGAGAAAGACATTTCCCTTCCCCTGCTGCAGCGCTATGATCTCAGCGGCGTGGACTTCGTCCTGTTCTGCACCGGATGGGACAAAAAATGGGGCACCCCGGCCTATTACGAACACTTTCCCTGCCTGACGGCGGAGGCGGCGGCCTATCTGGCCGCTCTGCCCCTGAAGGGCGTGGGGGAGGATTCCATCTCCCTTGACCCCTGCGACAGCACGGAGTTTCCCAACCACATCACGCTGATGAAGGCAGGCTTCATCAACACGGAAAACCTTACGGGGCTGGACGCCCTGCTGGGACGGCGGTTCACCTTTGTGACGCTGCCGCTGAAATTTGAGAACGCCGATGGCTGCTCCTGCCGCGCCATCGCAATGGAGGACTGACCATGGGTAAACTGCGGTTTCTGCTGGCGCTGTGGCTGGGCAAGCTGTCCATTCCGGCGTTGAAGATCACCCGTCACAACGGCACCGATTTTCCCGGCTCGCTGGCGGTGAGGGTGTGTCCGGACTTCTTGAAATATGTGGGCAAGCCCCCCGTGATGGTGGCCGTCACCGGCACCAACGGCAAGACCACCGTCAGCAACATGCTGGTGGACATTCTGGAGGCGGAGGGCCATCACGTCCTGTCCAACCGGGCCGGCAGCAATATCACCTCCGGCGTGTCCACCGCCTTTATCCGCAACTGCGACCTGCTGGGCCGGGTGAAGCGGTGCGATATGGCGGTGCTGGAGATCGACGAGCGCTCCGCGCCGAAGATCTACCCCTATGTGCGGCCCAACTATATTCTGATCACCAACCTGTTCCGGGATTCCATCATGCGCAACGCCCATCCCGGCTACATCGCGGACATCCTCAGCCGCAATCTCCCCCGGGAGAGCAAGCTGATCCTCAACGCCGACGACCTTATCTCCTGCGGCGTGGCGGAGGAGAACGACCGGTGCTATTTCGGTATCGGGCGGATGCCGGGCGACGTGACCGACTGCGTGAACCTGCTGAACGATATGCGCATCTGTCCCCGCTGCGCCGGAAAGCTGCGGTATGACTACCGGCGGTACCACCACATCGGCCACGCCGTGTGCGAAAGCTGCGGCTTCCACTCTCCGGAGGCGGACTATCTGGCGGAGCAGGTGGACTTGCAGGCACGCACCATGGTGGTGCGGGAGAAAAATGGGGTGCAGCATCCCTATGATCTCATCACCGACAGTCTGTTCAACATTTACAACATGATGGCGGTGATTGCCGCGCTGCGGCAGCTGGGTCTGTCCCACGACACCATCCGGCAGCGGTTCGCCGGAACGAAAATTCTGGAGAGCCGCCTTTCCGAGGAATCCATCGGCGGCGTCAACGTCATCATGCAGATGTCCAAGGACAAGAACGCTCTGGCGTGCAGCCGGAACTTCGACTATATCCGGTCCAAGCCCGGCCGCAAGGAGCTGCTGGTGATGATGAACTGCATGGGGGTTTCCAAAAACTGGTCGGAAAACCCCAGTTGGATGTATGACACGGATTTTGAGTTTTTGAACCACGACGATATCGTGCAGCTGGTGTGCGCCGGCCCCCGGGCACGGGACTACAAGCTGCGGCTGCTGCTGGCAGGCATTCCGGAGGAGAAGATTTTTCTGGAGGATGACGAGTTCAAGGCGCTGGACAAGCTGTATCTGACGCCCGGTGACGATGTGTATATCCTCTACGGCGTGGACGGCACGCCCCTGGCCTTCCGGGTGAAGGCACGGCTGAAGGAACTGCTGCTGGCGAAGGGAGGTCAGGCACAATGAGAGCGGAAATTCTATTCCCGGAGGTGTGCAACCTCTACGGCGACCTGCAGAACGTGTACTATTTACAGCGGTGCTGTCCCTCGCTGGAGATCGTGGAGACGGATCTGAAGTCCAAGCCCCGTTTTCCGGAGGAGGACGTGACGCTGGTGTTCATGGGCTCCACCACCGAGCAGGGGCTGAAGCTGGCGGCGGACGCCCTGCGGCCCTACCGGGAGGCCATCGCTGAAAAGGTGGATGCGGGGCAGCTGTTTCTGGCCACCGGCAACGCGCTGGACATTCTGGGGGACGCCATCGACAGCGACGCTGCCGAGCGCATCGACGGACTGGGCCTGCTGCCCACCCGGGCGGAGTATCACATGATGCAGCGGCACAACAGCTTCTTCGTGGGGAAGTTTGAGGATATGGACATTGTGGGCTTCAAGAGCCTGTTCGGTCACTCCCACGGAATGGGCGACGCCCTGTTCGACACGGTGAAGGGCGTGGGCCGGGACGGCACACCCCAAAGCGGCGAGGGCTTCCGCCGGGGCGGACTGATGGCCACCTATCTCATCGGGCCGCTGCTGATCCTGAACCCGCCGCTGTGCAAGTGGCTGCTGCGGCAGATGGGCGCGGACGACACGCTGGCCTTCGAGGAGGCCGCCATGGACAGCTACCGCAAACGGCTCAGCGAGTTCATGGAGCCGGGCCGAAGCTGGAAATACTGAGACACACGAAACAACTCCCGCAGGACTTGCGTCCTGCGGGAGTTGTTGTGTTGCATAACGGAACCGGGATCACACCAGATCGGGGAAGTTCTTCACCACGGCGGCACAGCGGGGGCACAGGTCGGCGTAGGCGGCGTCGCTGCCCACGGTGGGCAGCACCTTCCAGCAGCGCAGGCACTTGGCGCCGGCGGCGGGACGAACGGCCACAGACAGGGCCTCGCCCACTTCCACGCGCACCTGAGAGACGATCAGCAAATCGGCCAGCACGGCGGCGTCCATCCCGGTTAGGAAGGCATCCTCGGCGCCAACGGTCAGATCCACCTCGGCCTCCAGACTCTTGCCGATGGTCTTGTCGGCACGGGCCTGCTCCAGCGCGCCGTTGACGGCGGTGCGAACCGCTGCGATGCGGGCCCACCGTGCCATCTCCTCGTCGCTCAGGGCGTACTCGGTATAGGGCTGCACCATCTCGTTGAAGAGGACGTTGCGTCCGTCGTCGCCGGAGCGGTGGGGCATGGCCAGCCAGATCTCATCGCAGGTGAAGGCCAGGATGGGCGCGAACAGGCGGGTCATGGCGTCCAGGATCAGGAACAGGGCGGTCTGGGCGCTGCGGCGCTCCAGGCCGTCGGCTTCGTCGCAGTACAGGCGGTCCTTCAGGATATCGAAGTAGAAGGAGCTGAGATCCACCACGCAGAAGTCGTTGATCATGTGGGACACCACATGGAACTCGTACTCGTCATAGGCGGCGAAGGACTTGGTGATGAGGCTGTTGAGGCGGGTGACGGCCCACTTATCCAGCGGCAGCATATCCTGCGGCGCCACCAGATCGTCAGCGTTGAAGCCCACCAGATTGTCCAGACAGAACTTGGCGGTGTTGCGGAACTTCAGGTAGTTCTGGCTCAGCTGCTTGAAGATCTCGTCGGAGCAGCGGACGTCCACATGGTAATCGGAGGAACCGGCCCACAGGCGCAGCAGATCCGCGCCGTACTTGTCGAAGATCTCTGCCGGATCCATGCCGTTGCCCAGAGACTTGTGCATGGCGCGGCCTTCGCCGTCCACGGTCCAGCCGTGGGTGACGCACTCCTTGAAGGGAGCGCCGCGGCCCAGTGCGCCCACGGCCACCAGCAGTGAGGACTGGAACCAGCCGCGGTACTGGTCAAGGCCCTCGATATACATGGTGGAGGGCCAGAATTTCTGGTCACGCTCCATGGCGGCAAAGTGGGTGGAGCCGGAGTCGAACCAGCCGTCCAGCGTATCGGTCTCCTTCTCGAAGCCGGCGGACTTGCCGCAGTGGGGGCAGGTGAAGCCCTTGGGCAGGATGTCGGCGGCGTCCTTGTCGAACCAGGCGTTGGAGCCTTCCTTCTCAAACAGGGAGGCCACGGCCTCGATGCTCTCCTCGGTGCAGATGGGCTTGCCGCAGTCCTTGCAGTAGAACACGGGGATGGGCAGGCCCCAGCGGCGCTGGCGGCTGATGCACCAGTCGGTGCGCTCCAGAATCATGGAGCGCATACGGTCCTTGCCCCACGAGGGCACCCAGCGCACATCCTCACAGGCGGCGATGGCCTCATCCTTAAAGGAGTCCACGGAGCAGAACCACTGGGGCGTGGCACGGAAGATGATGGGGTTCTTGCAGCGCCAGCAGTGGGGATAGCTGTGGACGATCTCCTCACTGGCAAACAGGGAGCCGTTGTCTTTCATATCCTGCAGAATCACGGGGTTGGACTCATCGGTGGTCATACCCTCATACTTGCCGGCGTAGGCGGTGTGCTTGCCCTGATCGTCCACGGGCACCACCATGTCCATGCCATAGCGCTTGCAGGTGAGATAGTCGTCGGCGCCGAAGCCGGGCGCGGTGTGGACGCAGCCGGTACCGGAATCCATGGTGACGTAGTCCGCCAGCAGCAGGCGGCTGGTCTTGGGCAGGAAGGGATGGTCGGCCAGCATATTCTCGAAGAAGCAGCCGGGGTGGGTCTCCACGATCTCATAGCTGTCAAAGCCGCCGATCTTCATGACCTTCTCCGTCAGGGCCTCGGCCATGATATACAGCTCGCCGTTGGGAGCCTTGACGATGGCGTAGCTCTCATCGGGATGCAGGGCGATGGCCAGGTTGCCGGGCAGCGTCCAGACGGTGGTGGTCCAGATGACGAAGCTCAGCTTGCTCAGGTCCAGATGGCCCAGCTTGCCCAGATCGTCATGCATGGGGAACTTGACGTACACGGTGGTGCAGGGATCGTCCTTATACTCGATCTCCGCTTCCGCCAGCGCCGTCTCGTCGTGGGGGCACCAGTACACGGGCTTGAGACCCTTGTAGATGTGGCCGTTCCGGTACATCTTGCCGAACACCCGGACCTCCTGAGCCTCGAAGCCGGGATCCATGGTCTTGTAGGGATGCTCCCAGTCGCCCACCACGCCCATGCGCTTGAAGCCGTCCCGCTGCACGTCGATATAGTGGTCGGCGAACTCCTGGCAGGCGGAGCGGAACTCGGCCACGCTCATGGCCTTGTGGTTGAGCTTGTTCTGCTTGATGATGGCGGACTCGATGGGCATGCCGTGGTTATCCCAGCCGGGGATATAGGGGGTATAGTAGCCCCGCATGGCGTACATACGGGTGATGAAGTCCTTCAGGGACTTGTTCAGGGCGTGACCCATGTGCAGCGCGCCGTTGGAGAACGGAGGGCCGTCATGGAGGTTGAACAGGGGCTTGCCCTCGTTCTTCTTCAGCAGCTCGTTGTAGAGGTCGATCTCCTCCCAGTGCTTGAGCATCTCAGGCTCCCGCTTGGGCAGGCCCGCCCGCATGGGAAAGCCGCTCTTGGGCATGTTCAGTGTCTTTTTGTATTCCATGTCGCTTCTCCTTTTTATCTGAAATGTTTTGTACGCAAAATAAAAGCGCCTTTGTCTCCGTCAAGAGACAAAGGCGCAACATAACGTCCTCTGCGGTACCACTCTCATTGCCGGTCAAAAACCGGCCGCTCATTCCCACCAGCCGTGGGTGCGGGTTGATAACGGCCCGCCGCCGTCCGCGCCTACTCGCCCGATGCTTTCAGCCGGATGCTCCGGGGTGATATCCGCGCCGCGTCCGCGTCCGCCTTGCACCATCACGGCGGCTCTCTTCGCGTCGAACAGCAGCGCTGCACTGTCCCCTTCATTGCATTTGCACGATGTTATCTGATAATATACCCACTTTCCGTCCGTTTGTCAATGGCATTTTCACCAAAATGACGTCAAAGAGACGGCTTTTTCAGATGATGCCGAACATCGTCAGGATACCGAGGAGACCCATGCCGGTATACACCACGCCCATGACCGTCAGCAGCACGGTGACAATGGAGTACATGGCGCCGGTTTTCTTGGTGTGCTTGAAGCGGCGGGTGTAGAACAGCACCAGGCAGGTGACGCCCAGCAGCAGCGAGGAAATGTAGTTGACCAGGAGATTGTCTTTGTATACCGTGAAGCGCAGGATCAGCGTCACGGCGATGGCGGCGAACAGCGCGATGAGCGTGATATTCAGCCACATGGGCAGCTTGACCCGCTCCTGCTGCTTGGCCTTTTCCGCCAGCTTGCCGGCCATGTAGGTGCCGGCGGTATAGCCGCCGTAGTTGCTGTTTTTCTTCTTGCTGTGGTTGTTCTTGTTGGGATTGCCCTTCGCCTTGCGGATCTCCTCCTCCCGGTCGGGGTAGGGGTTGATGTTGGAATAGATCTTATTCTTTGCCATGGGGGTCGCTCTCCTTTATTTGAATATACGCCAGCAGCATCCGGAACATCTCGTCGGCGCTGCGGTCACGAATGGCCGGGCGGCCGCCGGTGAGATGCAGCTGCCGCGTTTGGGTCTCCGTTCCGGCGGACAGGGCGAGATACACGGTGCCCACCTCATGGCCCCGGTCATCCCGGTCGGGGCCGGCCACACCGGTGACAGACAGGCCCAAGTCCGCCCCGGTCAAGGCCCGGACACCTTCCGCCATGGCTCGGGCCGTCTGCTCCGATACGGCGCTGTATGCCTCCAGCGTCTCGTGGGGAACGTGCAGCACACGCTCCTTGACGCCGTTGGTATAACTGACCACGCCGCCCAGAAACACCGCCGACGCGCCGGGCACGTCCGTCAACCGTTTGGCGGCCAGACCGCCGGTGCAGCTCTCCGCCGCGGCAAGGGTCAGGCCCCGGGCCTTCAGCGCCGCGATGACCTGCCGCTCCAAAGTCTCGCTCATAGCGGTCTCCTCACTGCTGGGGGTACAGGCGGATCATCTCACGGCCCGCCAGCGCCTTGCCGCACAGGCCGTCGATATCCAACGCCGCCTCGTACTCCCGCACCTCCTCCAGATTGGGCTTGGTCTTGGGGTGGCGGGGCGTGAACACGGTGCAGCAGTCCTCATAGGGCAGGATGGAGGTGTCGAAGGTGCCCACATGGCGGGCGATGCGGACGATCTCCTCCTTGTCCATGCCGATGAGGGGACGCAGCACCGGCATGGTGGCCGCGTCATCGCTGACGCACAGCGCCTGAATGGTCTGGCTGGCCACCTGACCGAGGCTCTCGCCGGTGACCAGCGCCTTGCAGCACAGCTCATGGGCCAGCCGGTCGGCAAGGCGCATCATGAAGCGGCGCATGATGAGGGTAAAGTGATCCTCCGGACACTTGCGGCGGATCTCCTCCTGGATCTCGGTAAAGGGTACGATGTGGACGGTGAGGCGGCCGCACCAGACCGTCAGCTCCTGAGCCAGCTGCAAGACCTTTTCCCGGGCCTGCTGACTGGTATAGGGGGGTGAGGCAAAGTGCAGCAGCTCCAGCTGCACGCCCCGCTTGGCGATCATATAGCTGGACACGGGGCTGTCGATGCCGCCGGACAGCAGGCTGACCGCGTGACCGCCCATGCCGATGGGCAATCCGCCGGCGGCGGCCTCCGCCGGGCCGTGGACGTAGGCCGCGTCCTCCCGCACCTCCAGATAGACCGTCAGCTCCGGATCGTGGACGTCCACGGTCAGATGGGGAAAGGCGTCGTGGAGCGCGCCGCCCACCCACTGGCTCAACTGGATGCTGCCCATGGGGAAGGATTTGTCGGAGCGCTTGCTCTCCACCTTGAAGGATTTTGCCGCCAGCAGTGCCGGGCCCAGATACTCCTTCGCGGTGGCAAAGATGGCCTCCTTCTCCTTGGGACAGGGCACGGCACGGGCGATGGCAATGATGCCGAACACCTTCTTGCAGGCGTCGTAGGCGGCATCCAGATCGCAGGTCTCCTCCGCCGGCTCCACATAGATGGTGGACTGGCGGGAGTAGATCTTGAACTTGCCGCAGCGCTGGGTGCGGCGGCGGATGTTGCTCATCAGCTTCATCTCAAAGCTGTGGCGGTTCAGGCCCTTGAGCACCACCTCGCCCAGCTTGCAAAGAATGATCTCGTGCATGGGGATGTTCTCCTTATCATATATGGGTTCATTTCAGCAGATTGCTGCTGCGGTATTGAATGGCTTCCGCCAGATGATGGACTTCGATGCGCTCCGCGCCGTCCAGATCGGCGATGGTGCGGGCCATGCGCAGGATCCGGTCGTGGCTGCGGCCGGTGAGACCCAGCCGGTCAAAGGCGCCCTGCATCAGCTTCTCCCCCGCCTCGTCCAGTTGGCAGTACTGCCCGATCATGGCAGGCGTCATATAGGCGTTGCAGCTGACGGACGTGCCGCCGAAGCGGCGCTTCTGCACCTCACGGGCGGCATTGACCCGTTTCCGGATCACGGCGGAGGCTTCCGGCTGCTCTCGGCGGCGCATGGCCTCGTACTCCACCGAGGGCACCTCGATGTGCATATCCACCCGGTCCAGCAGCGGGCCGGAGATGCGGCGCATGTACTGCTCCACCTGTTGGGCCGAACAGCGGCAGCGGCCGGAGGGATGTCCGTACCAGCCGCAGCGGCAGGGATTCATGGCGCACACCAGCATGAAGCGGCTGGGCAGCGTCAGGGAACCGGTGGCCCGGGTGATGGTCACCTGTCCGTCCTCCAGCGGCTGGCGCAGGGTCTCCAGCGCGGATTTATCGAACTCCGGCAGCTCGTCCAGAAACAGGATGCCGTTGTGGGCCAGGGAGATCTCTCCGGGACGGGGAATGCTTCCGCCGCCGGACAGCGACACCGGCGAGGCGGTGTGGTGGGGGCTGCGGAAGGGCCGGGCGTCCACCAGCGGATATCCGGGGTCGGTCATGCCCGCCACGGAATAAATTTCGGTGGTCTGCAAAGACTCTTCACGGGTCATATCCGGCAAAATGGAGGGCAGGCGGCGGGCCAGCATGGACTTGCCCGCGCCGGGAGAGCCGATCAGCAGTACATTGTGGCCGCCGGCGGCGGCGATCTCCAGCGCCCGCTTCACGTTCTCCTGTCCCATCACGTCGGCAAAGTCCGGCAGCGGGCGGCTGGGCGCGGACGGCTCCCAGCGGGGCGCCGGGACCATGGGCGTCTCCCCTTTCAGGTGGGCCGTCAGCTGGTTGACGTCCTCCACACCGTAGACGGTCAGGCCGTCGGCCAGCGTGGCCTCGGCGGCATTGGCGGCGGGAACGTACAGCTGCCGCACTCCCTGCCGGGCGGCAAACATGGCCATGGGCAGCACACCGGTAATGGGCCGCAGGGTGCCGGTCAGGCTCAGCTCGCCCAAAAAGGCGGCGTCCTCCGGCAGGGACCGCACCTCTCCCGCGGCGGCCATGATCCCCAGCAGGATGGGCAGGTCATAGACGGTGCCCTCCTTCCGCAGCCGGGCAGGCGCCAGATTCACGGTGATGCGGCTGACGGGAAACTGCGCCCCGCAGTTTTTCATGGCGGCTCGGACCCGTTCCCGGGCCTCCTTCACCGCCGCGTCCGGCAGACCCACCACGTCAAAGGCCGGCAGACCGCCGGAGAGCATACACTCCACCGTTACCTCATAGCCGCTGATGCCGCTGAGCCCCAGCGAACGCACCGTGGTCACCATGCGCTTCACCCTTTCCTCCGCAAAATTCTCTTTTCTTTGTATTTTACCATACAAACACGGAAAAGAACAGTAGTTTTCGGAAAATAAGTCATACTGTCAGCGGGTATCAGAAAGTTTTGCAGCAAAAACGTATTTTTAGTTTCTTGTTGCGAAAATTTCATAAAAATGCCGTTTACACTGCCGGTTTTTTATGATATTATCCTGATACGCTGAGTTTTTCGCCTTTTCAAAGGCGGAGAGTGTATAAAGGAGGTTCATAAATGGCAAGAAAAATGAAATCCATGGATGGCAACAACGCCGCGGCGCATGTAAGCTATGCGTTTTCCGAGGTAGCCGCCATCTACCCCATCACTCCGTCCTCTCCCATGGCCGACTTTGTTGACCAGTGGAGCGCCAATGGACAGAAAAACATCTTCGGCACCACGGTCAAGGTGGTGGAGATGCAGTCCGAGGCCGGTGCGGCCGGCGCGGTACACGGTTCTCTGGGCGCCGGCGCTCTGACCACCACGTACACTGCTTCCCAGGGTCTGCTGCTGATGATCCCCAACATGTACAAGATCGCGGCCGAGCAGCTGCCCTGCGTGTTCCATGTTTCCGCTCGTACCGTATCCTCCCACGCCCTGAACATCTTCGGTGACCACTCCGACGTGATGGCCTGCCGCCAGACCGGCTTTGCCATGCTGTGCGAGGGCAACGTGCAGGAGGTCATGGACCTGTCCCCTGTGGCCCATCTGGCCGCGCTGGAGGGCAAGGTCCCCTTCATCAACTTCTTTGACGGTTTCCGCACCAGCCATGAGATCCAGAAGATCGCCGTGTGGGATTACGACGACCTGAAGGATATGTGCGACATGGACGCCGTGGCCGACTTCCGTGCCCACGCGCTGAATCCTGAGCATCCCCATATGCGCGGCAGCCATGAAAACGGCGACATCTTCTTCCAGCACCGCGAGGCCTGCAACAAGTACTATGCCGATCTGCCCGCCGTGGTGGAGAAGTGCATGGCCAAGGTCAACGCCAAGCTGGGCACCGATTATAAGCTGTTCAACTACTACGGTGCGCCCGACGCCGACCGCGTGATCGTGGCCATGGGCTCCATCTGCGACGTGGCCGAGGAAGTCATCGACTATCTGAACGCCCACGGCGAGAAGGTGGGTCTGGTGAAGGTCCGCCTGTTCCGCCCCTTCGCTCCCGAGAAGCTGATCGAGGCCATCCCCGCCACCGCCAAGAAGATCGCCGTTCTGGACCGCACCAAGGAGCCCGGCTCCCAGGGCGAGCCTCTGTATCAGGACGTGGTCACCGCGCTGGCCAACGCCGGCAAGAGCGACGTGACCGTCATCGGCGGCCGTTACGGTCTGGGCAGCAAGGATACGCCTCCCGCCTCCGTGTTCGCCGTATACAGCGAGCTGGCCAAGGCCGAGATGAAGCGCCAGTTCACCATCGGCATCGTGGACGACGTGACCAACATGTCCCTGCCTGAGGATCCCAACTGTCCCAACACCGCCGCAGAAGGCACCATCGAGTGCAAGTTCTGGGGTCTGGGCGGCGACGGTACCGTGGGCGCCAACAAGAACTCCATCAAGATCATCGGCGACCATACCGATAAGTATGTGCAGGCGTACTTCCAGTACGACTCCAAGAAGACCGGCGGCGTGACCATCAGCCACCTGCGCTTCGGCGACAAGCCCATCCGTTCCCCCTATTATATCAACAAGGCTGACTTCGTGGCCTGCCACAACCCCAGCTATGTGACCAAGGGCTTCAAGATGGTGCAGGACGTCAAGCCCGGCGGCGTGTATATGATCAACTGCCAGTGGGACTTCGACGAGCTGAACCACCACATGGACGCCGCCTCCAAGCGCTATATCGCCCAGAACAACATCCAGCTCTATACCATCAATGCCATTGATCTGGCCATCGAGATCGGTATGGGCAAGCGCAACAACACCATCCTCCAGTCCGCGTTCTTCTCCCTGGCCAAGGTCATGCCCGAGGAGGAGGCCATCACCTACATGAAGGAGAAGGCCAAGGCCTCCTACCTGAAGAAGGGTCAGGATGTTGTGGACATGAACTACAAGGCCATCGATCTGGGCGCCACCGCCTACAAGAAGATCGACGTGCCCGCCGACTGGGCCAACGCCGTTGACACCAGGGAGCCCAAGCAGCTCAAGGGCAAGCCCGAGCTGGTGAAGATGGTCAAGGAGATCCTGGAGCCTGTGGGCAAGATGGACGGCGACAGCCTGCCCGTTTCCGCCTTTGTGGACCATGTGGACGGCCAGTTCGAGCTGGGCGCCTCCGCCTATGAGAAGCGCGGCGTGGCCGTGTCCGTCCCCATCTGGGACAGCGCCAAGTGCATCCAGTGCAACCAGTGCGCCTATGTCTGCCCCCACGCCACCATCCGTCCCTTCGCGCTGACTGACGCCGAGGCCGCTGCCGCTCCCGCCGCCGCCACGCTGGTGGACGTAAAGGCCGGCAAGGGCAAGGGCGTGTACAAGTTCATCATGTCCGTCAGCCCGCTGGACTGCATGGGTTGCGGCGTGTGCGTGGGCGCCTGCCCCGTCAACGCGCTGGCCATGGTGAGCCAGGAGAGCCAGCTGCCTCAGCAGGATGTGTTCGACTACTGCGTGGCAGAGGTCTCCGAGAAGAAGGACATGCAGGACAACACCGTCAAGGGCAGCCAGTTCAAGCAGCCCATGCTGGAGTTCTCCGGCTCCTGCGCCGGCTGCGCCGAGACCAGCTATGCCCGCCTCGTGACCCAGCTGTTCGGCGACCATATGTATATCTCCAACGCCACCGGCTGCTCCTCCATCTGGGGCGGTCCCGCGGCTACCTCTCCCTACTGCACCAACAAGGAGGGCCACGGCCCCGCATGGTGCAACTCCCTGTTCGAGGATAACGCAGAGCACGGTCTGGGTATGTTCGTGGGCCAGAACAAGATCCGCGAGGATCTGGCCGCTACCATCCGCGAGCTGGCGGAAAAGACCTCCGTGCCCGAAAAGAAGGCCGCCTGCGAGGAGTATCTGGCAACCATGAACGAATCCGCCGCCAACGCTGCCGCTACCGAAAAGCTGGTGGCCGCTCTGGAAGCTGATCCCGACTGCCCCTACAGCAAGGAGATCCTGGGCAAGAAGGAATATCTGGCCAAGAAGTCCATGTGGATCTTCGGCGGCGACGGCTGGGCCTACGACATCGG
>CAMEER010000027.1 GCA_945915065.1 uncultured Clostridia bacterium
TCTTCTCCAGCGCCACCATGATGTCCGCCTCGCCCTTGCCGAACACGGGGCCGTACACCTTGTCGCCCCAGCGGACCTGGGTGGACACGGAGCCGCCGCGCTGGGCCATACCGTGGACCTCGCTCTGCTTGACGTCATAACCGGCCTTCATAAAACCGTTGGACATGATCTTGGAGATCAGGATAGCGCCCTGACCGCCCACACCTACCAACAGGCAGCTTTTCACGTTAGACATGATCACTTCTCCTCCTTTTCGATTGCATCAAACGGGCAGGCCTGGGCGCAGACGGTGCAGCCCACGCACTGGGTACGGTCGATGAACGCCTTGCCGTTCTCCATGGAGATGGCGGGGCAGCCCACCTTCAGGCAGCTCTTGCAGCTCTTGCACTTGTCGGCGTTGACCACGCACATGCCGGTGTCGTGCTTGACGCGCTTGATCAGCAGGCAGGGACGGCGGGTGACGATGGCGGGGTGCTTGCCCTCGTTCAGGGCGGCCACGGCAGCGTCCACGGTGGCCTTCATGGCGGCCAGATCCTGAGGATCCACCGTCAGCACGGGGTTGAAGCCGTAGGTCTCGAAGATCTTCTCCACGCTCAGCATGGGGGCCTCCTCGCCCATGAGGGTGTAGCCGGAGCCGGGGTTGTCCTGATGGCCGGTCATGCCGGTGATGCGGTTATCCAGCACGCAGGGGATCATGCGGCCGTTGTTGTAGATGATCTCGGCGGCGCCGGTCATGCCGCTGTGGAAGAAGGTGGAGTCGCCCATGACGCCGAACACCACCTTATCGGTGACGCCCTCACGCTGGAAGGACTTGGCCATGCCCATGCCGGCGGAGAAGCCGCCGCCCATGCAGATGCACACGTCCATGCAGTTCAGCGGAGGCGCGAAGCCCAGGGTATAGCAGCCGATATCGCCGGTGACCACATAGTTCTTGTTCTTGGACAGGGTGTAGAAGAATCCGCGGTGGGGGCAGCCGGGGCACAGTGCGGGAGGACGCTTGGCCACCTGCACGTCGGTGATGGTCTTATAGTCAGGCTTGACGCCCAGCACGCGCTCGCGCACCAGTTGGGTGTTCAGCTCGTACATGACGCCGGTGAGCTCCTTGCCCACGCAGTCGATGCCGGCGGCCTTGATCTCGTTCTCCATGAAGGGCTCCAGCTCTTCGATGACGTACAGCTTCTCCACCTTGGAGGCGAAGTCGCGGATCAGGTCCATGGGCAGCGGATAGGTCAGGCCCAGCTTCAGGAAGGAGGTACCCTCGGGGAACACTTCCTTGGCGTACTCATAGGCGATGGAGGCGGTGATGACGCCCACCTTGCCGTCGCCCAGCTCCAGCTTGTTCAGGCCGTTCTCCAGAGCGGTGGTGCAGCCGTACTGCGCCAGCTTCACCAGGCGCTCCTCCACCAGCGGATGGTTGGCAAAGGCGTTGGCGGGGGCGCAGATGTACTTGCGGGTGTTGCGCTTGTACTCGGGGGCGGTGTGCTCCACACGCTCGCCGAACTCCACCAGACCCTTGCTGTGGCAGACGCGGGTGGTGGTGCGGTACAGCACGGGGGTGTCGAATTCCTCGGAGATCTCGCAGGCCAGCTTCACGAAGTCCTTGCACTCCTGGGCGTCGCTGGGCTCCACCATGGCGATCTTGGCGGCACGGGCATAGTGGCGGTTATCCTGCTCGTTCTGGGAGGAATGGCAGCTGGGGTCGTCGGCGGTGACCACCACATACGCGCCGTTGACGCCCATGTAGCCGGCGGTGAACAGGGGGTCGGCGGCCACGTTCAGGCCCACCATCTTCATGGTGCAGAAGGCGCGGGAGCCGGCCACGGCGGCGCCGTAAGCCACCTCGGCGGCCACCTTCTCATTGGGGGCCCACTCGCAATACACGTCGTCCTTGTACTGGGGCATGTTCTCCAGGATCTCGGTGCTGGGGGTACCGGGATACGCGGAACAGACTTTGATACCGGCTTCGTAGACGCCGCGGGCGGTGGCCTCGTTACCGGACATCAGATGTTTCATAGTTTTCTTCCACCTTTCTTTCTTCTTTGTCACGCTATATTCTCATTTACTTTGGAAAACAGAATCGGGGGTGTCGCTCAATACACCGAAGCCTCCTGCTGGCCGTGGAGCACCCGCAGGGCGCCCTCCGCCAGGGAGCGCATCTCCTCCTCGCCGGGCAGGCGGATCACCGGAGCGATCTTGCCCACATAGGCGGTGATATCGTCGCAGAAGAACTGCTCATAGGCCATGCCGCCGGTGTAGACGATGGCGTCCACGTCGAAGTGCAGCACGGCGGCCATGGCGCCGATGTCCTTGGACAGCTGATAGACCAGCGCCTGATAGGCCTCCACATACTTGGGGTCGCCCTCCACCACCTTGGCGCAGATGACCCGGAAATCGGTGGTGCCCAGATAGGACAGCATACCGGCACGGCGGCCGAAGATCTTTTTCACCTCGTCCTTGCTCTTACCGCTGAAGCAGTAGCTGATCAGCTGGTTCACCGGCAGGCCGCCGGCGCGGTCCATACCCATGGAGCCCTCGTCCTTCACGTTGCACACGTCCACCACACGGCCGTGCTGGTGGGCGCCCACGCTGACGCCGCCGCCCAGATGGCACACGATCAGGTTCACGTCCTCGTACTTCTTCCCCAGCTCGCCGGCGGCCTTGCGGCCGATGGACTTGTGGTTCAGGGCGTGGAACTGGCACAGGCGGCGGAACTCGGCAAAGCCGGTGTAGTGGGCGATCTCGGTCATCTCGTCCACGCACACGGGGTCCACAAAGAAAGCGGGGATGCCCACCATGTCTCCCAGCTTCTTGGCCAGATAGGCGCCCAGATTGGAGGGATGCTCGCCGTAGGGAGCGGTCTCCACATCGTGCATCACCTGATCGTTGACGGCATAGGTGCCGCTGGGAATGGGGCGGTACAGTCCGCCGCGCCCGCACACCGCGTCAAAGTCGCTGAGCTGGTAGCCGGCCTCGGTGACGGCGCTGAGGATGGCGTTCTTGCGGTAATCCGCCTGGTCGATGACCCGCTCGAACCGGTTCAGCTCCTCGGCGGAGTGGTCGATGCCCAGCTTGAACAGCTGCTGCTCCTCCTCGAACACCGCGATCTTCGTGCTGGTGGCGCCGGGGTTGATGACAAGGATCTTCATGTGGGGGTTCCCTCTCTTTCTTCTCTTTCTTTCCGTGGCTTTGTCAAAAATTTCACCGAATCACTTAATGAACTATTCACAGTATTACACTTTCCCGCCGGTTTGTCAACGGCGTTTCTCCTGCTTTCCCGGTTCTTTTTCAAATATCAGCGTTGTGAACAAAAAAAAGGGCGTCCAGTCGTGAAAACGACCAAACGCCTTATGTTGCTTTATGCATCTTTCAGCCCACGTGTCCGCCACAGCAGCAGTCCTCCAACCTGTATGGACAGCAACGCAATAACTTGGGACACGGAGAGCAAACCGATAAATCCCCGGTACGCATCGCCCCGAAAAAATTCCAACAGAAACCGCCCCACGCTGTACAGCAACAGATACCAACCCAGCATGCGCCGCCCGTCCACTCCGTACCGCGACATCCGCCATAGCAAGAAGAAAAGGCCGAACACCAACGCCGCCTCTACCAACTGCACCGGCAGCAGCCGTACGCCGTTGGGCGCGATCTCCGAGTAGAAAAAGGCGATACCCAGATGCTCC
The DNA here is from genome assembly GCA_945915065.1 of uncultured Clostridia bacterium. Classification (GTDB taxonomy): domain Bacteria; phylum Bacillota; class Clostridia; order Oscillospirales; family Oscillospiraceae; genus Vescimonas. The sequence goes on from CAMEER010000027.1 coordinate 3,681, forward strand.
GATGGCTTACCGTAGCAGCAGCCCGCGCAGAAGCAGCCCAACCGTCCAAAGCCGTGGATCAGCGGCACCACCGGCAAAAACGCCTTCATCAGTAGGGCGAAGTGTCCGCCCGTCAGCTTAGCGTAAAGCCAGACGGCCAGCAGAATGCCGTACAGCCCGCCGTAAAAGACAAAGCCCGCATACAAATATTTGTGAAAAAACGCGCCCGTGTCCGTTGCCAGCAAGGACAAATCCGCCCGCAGCTCCGGAAGCACCGTCAGCAGCGACAGCAGCTTCGCCCCCACAAACATGCCGATCAGGCCGTAAATAAACGCCAGCTCCGCGTCTGCCGCCGTCTCCGGAAAGCGCTTCTCCGCCCTGCGCAGATACAGAACCGCCAGCATGGCTCCCACAGCGGCCATCACGCCATACATAGCCACGCGGTGTGAAAAAACAGTAATATAAGGCAGCATACAACTCCATAAAAACGATACGCTGCGCCAAAACGGCGCAGCGTATCTCTTCCATCAAGCGGATAGGATCAATAGGCCAAGCCCGCGGCGCCGATGACGCCGGCACAGGCCACACAGGCCACAAAGGCGACACCGCCGCCGATCAAACCGATGAGAGACAGCACGAAGCCGGCGGTGCGCAGGCCGTCATCAAAGCCCGCCTTTTTGGCGTTGCCAGCGCAAACCAGACCCACGATGCCCAGAATGACGGACACGATGGACGTGTAGCCAAAGAACCACAGCACAACAGCGATAATACCCAACACCAAGCTGGCGGTTGCCGCACCCTTACCAGGAACATTCTGATTGTTTTCCATATTTTTCTCCTCTCTTGTGCATAATTGCATTTATTGCATTTATTGCATTTATTGCATTTATTGCATTTACAGTATAGGCAATATTTATCTAAAAGTCAATAGCAAGTATTATCTATACTTCTATAAACGCATCTTAATTGAGGCGGTCGACAGTATGAACAACAGAATTAAAGATTTACGAGAGGACCATGACCTTACGCAGCAGCAGATAGCCGATGCCATCGGCATCACACAGCGGAAATACAGCTATCTGGAAACCGGAACGCAGCAGCTTACCGCAGAAATTCTCATCAAGCTGGCTGATTATTACCACGTCAGTATCGACTATTTCCTCCGACAGACCAACGATCCCCATCGAAGATGACTCACAGGCAGAATAGGTAAAAGAAACCCGGCTGTTGAACACAGCCGGGTTTCCTCGTACACAGTTTTATGTTTCCAGGCCCCGCAGCAGGATCTCCGCCATGGCCATGCCCCGCGCCGCAATGTCAAACGCGCCCTCGTAAATGCGCCATTCCAGCAGCATACCCCGGTGCAGCGTCACCAGATACTCCACCACCGTGTCGGTGTCATACGTCTGGTGGATGCTGCCCTCCTGACGGCACAGCGCCACCAGCTCCGCCAGCACCCGGAAATAGATGCGGTGCTCGTTGCGCTGCAGCGCCTTCTGCTCCGGGTACTTCATGGCGTGAATGAACGCCTTGTACAGCACGCTGTCGCCGGTGCAGATCCGCAGGGACTGGCCCACGAAATCCAGCAGCTTTTCCCGGGCTGTGCGGGCCGTATCCGCCAGATACGCCTTCTCCAGCGTCAGGTACGCCGCGTCCACATGGCTGGTGACCTGAATGGCCAGCTCGTCCTTGCTCTTGAAATAGTGATAGATGTTGCCCACGGAGCAGCCCGCCTTCTGGGCGATCTCCTCCACGGAGACATTTTCAAAGCCCTCCCTGTCAAACAGGTCCAGCGCCACGTTCTGTATCCGGCTGCGCATCTCCAGCGCCTGCTGCTTGCGCGGGGTGAGTTTTTCCGCCATATCAGTTTAACCTCTTAAAGAATTAGTACACCTTATCATAATCTGTTTTGGCAAATGTGTCAAGTATTTCCCCATAAGCCGGTTACTTTGTCTGACGTGGCGCAAAAAATTTCCCTTTCTGTTGCCCTTTTATGGGCAACAACCCTGCCGCGCGGCGTTAAGGGTAAGAAGGGCGTTTGTCCCGCATCACAAGGAGGTTTTATCATGAGAGAACGGAAAAAGCCCGGCGTCATGCTGTATTTTGAGCTGTTTCCCTTTCTGAAGGGTCTGCCGGAGGACGACTTCAAGACCCTTGTGCTGGCCATTCTGGAATACGGTGAGTACGGCGTGATCCCGCAGTTTGAGGACAAGGCGCTGGCTCTTGTATGGCCGCTGGTACAGGCCCGGGTGAAACGGGACGGCGAACGGTATGACGACATCGTGGCCCAACGGCGGAAGGCTGCCGAAAAACGCTGGTCTCAGGACAGGGAACTTATCCATCCGGATGCAAATGCATCGTTTCCCGCTGTCTGATGCCAACACAACCGCAACCGCAACTCCAAATACAACCCCAAACACAACTATCATCTTCAACACCCCCTCTGTCCCCCACTGTGCATGCTTTTCCTCGAAAATGTGGAAAACTTTGTGGAAAACTTTTGTAAGGAGGCGCTGCCATGGCCGGCACACCCGTCACACTGACCATTCCCTACCCCAATGAAAAGCAGCGGCTGTTTCTGGAGAGCAAGAAAAAATACATTGCCTTCGGCGGGGCGCGGGGCGGCGGCAAAAGCTGGGCCGTCCGCACCAAGGCCAAGCTGCTGGCGCTGCACTATCCCGGCATCCGGCTGCTGATCGTCCGGCGCACCTATCAGGAGCTGGAGAGCAATCACATCCGCCAGCTTCGCGCCGAGCTGTACAACATCGCCCAGTACAAGGCCGCCACCCGCACCTTCACCTTTCCCAACGGCTCCACGCTGGAGTTCGGCTACTGCGCCGGCGATGGCGACATGGACCGCTATCAGGGGTCGGAGTACGACGTGATCTTTCTGGACGAATGCACCCAGCTGCGGGAGCAGTGGATGCGGCAGTTCGCCGCGTGCCTGCGGGGCGTCAACAACTTCCCCAAGCGGATCTACTACACCTGCAACCCCGGCGGGCCCGGCCACAGCTACATCAAGCGGCTGTTCATCGACCGGCGGTTTGAGCCGGGGGAAAACGGCGACGACTATGTGTTCATCCCCGCACGGGTCACCGACAACAAGGCGCTGCTGGCGGCGCAGCCGGAGTATCTGCAGCAGCTGAAGGCCCTGCCCCGCCGGCTGCGGCAGGCGTGGCTGGAGGGACGGTGGGATCTCTTTCAGGGGCAGGTGTTCAGCGAGTTCACCGACGATCCCACCCACTACGCCGACCGGCGCTTCACCCACGTCATTCCCGCCTTCGACGTGCCCCGGGAGTGGCGGGTATACCGCAGCTACGACTTCGGCTACGCCAAGCCCTTCTCCTGCGGCTGGTGGGCGGTGGATCACGACGGGGTGCTGTACCGGATCCTGGAGCTGTACGGCTGCACCTCCACCCCCAACGAGGGGGTGCTGTGGACGCCGGACAGGCAGTTTGCCGAGATCCGCCGCATCGAAAACGAGCACCCCTATCTCCGGGGCCGGGAGATCACCGGTGTGGCCGACCCGGCCATCTGGGACGCCAGCCGGGGCGAGAGCGTGTATGAGACGGCGCTGAAATACCGGCTCTACTTCCAGCGGGGCGACAACCGCCGTGTGGCGGGCTGGATGCAGGTGCACTACCGGCTGGCCTTCGACAACGAGGGATATCCGGGCATGTATGTGTTCGACACCTGCCGGGGCTTTCTGCGGACGGTGCCGGCGCTGCTGTACAGCGACACCGACGCCGAGGATGTGGACACTCGGCAGGAGGACCACATCGCCGACGAGACCCGGTATTTCTGCATGTCCCGGCCGGTGGCGCCCCGGCGGACGGCGCCCGCGGCCCTGCCCCAGGACGATCCGCTGGATCTGCGAAAGTGAGGGGATGTTTCGCGCCTGCGGCGGGGGGGGATATTCCGTGCCTCCGGGCACGGGTCACTTTTGGCCACAGTCCCAAAAGTGACCAAAAGGACTGTTTGAAACCGCAGGTTTCAAAACTTCCTCACGCGCTATGTTATAAGCGCATTTTCGTCCCTTTCCCACGCGTTCACAGAACAGATTCCATGTCGTGTCGTATGACGAACTGACTTCCCTCCTGCGCCGCTGCCGCTCATGCGCTGCGACGGTAGAACCAAAAGCGTTGTTCGTCGTTGGTATCAGCGGCAGCGGCGCTGTTGCTGAGTCAGTCCTTTGACGGAACGACACAGGAAGATTAGCGCGAACGTGCGGCAGGCAGAATCAAGTTCCCACAGCCCATAGCGCGCAAGGAGGTGAAGGAACCTTTGGTTCCTTCCGGTGCTTTTGCCTACTTTTGTCACTGTTGACAAAAGTAGGTCGCTCCGGAGAGCGAAATATCCTTTTACCAGAGGCAAATAAGTCGCGGTCGGAACCGCGAAATATCCCCTTGGCGGAGACAGACAAGCGGCGGCAAAAAGAGGACGCTTTCGCGTCCCCTTTTTGATGGTGTTCGGTTGTGAAAGCTGGCTTACATGGCCAGCTTACATGGCCAACTTACATGGCCTTGATGATCTCCACGATCTCCGCGCCGATGCGCTTCTGTGCCTCCACGGTGGCGGCGCCGATGTGCGGCGTGCAGGACACCATGGGATGGCTGTACAGCGCCTTGTTGGTGGCGGGCTCGTCGGCGTACACGTCCAGACCGGCGGCACGGACCTTGCCGGACTCCAGTGCGGCCAGCAGGGCGGCCTCGTCCACGTTGGTGCCGCGGGAGGTGTTGATGACCACCACGCCGTCCTTCATCTTGGCGATGTTCTCGGCGCTGATGAGGGCGCCGCCGTCCACGGCGGGCGCATGGACGGAGATGAAGTCGGACTTGGCCAGCAGCTCATCCATCTCCACATAGGGGATGCCCAGCTGCTCGGAGATGACCGGCACCTGATAGATATCAAAGGCGACGACCTTCATGCCGATGGCCTTGGCCATCACGCCCAGGTGCTGGCCGATGCGGCCGAAGCCCACGATGCCCAGGGTCTTGCCCTGCAGCTCGATGCCCTTGCCGTAGGCCTTCTTCTCCCACTTGTCCTCCCGCATGGTGTGGCCGGCGATGGAGAGATACCGGGCGCAGGCGAACATATGACCCATGGCCAGCTCCGCCACGGACTGGGAGGAGGCACGGGGCGTGTTCTTCACGGCGATGCCGTTTTCCTCGGCGTATTTCACGTCGATGTTGTCCACACCCACGCCGCCGCGGATGATCAGCTTCAGCTTGCCGCCCTTGGCCTCGTCAATGTGGTTGGCGCGAACCTTGGTCTTGGAGCGGACCACCGCCACGTCGAAGTCCCGCAGCGCTTTGCCCAGCTGATCGGGCTCATAGAACTGCTCCACCACCTCATGGCCCATTTCACGCAGCTGCGCCATTGCGGTCTTGTCCATACCGTCAGTAACCAGAATACGCATGGTAATTTTCTCCTTTTCTATTACAGTTTGTTGTCGGCACGTTAAGAAAATATGCCGGTGGCATATTTTTAGTGCCGATCTCGGCGGCTATGCCGCCGTAGCATCCATCAAAATTCTGCGGCACCTTCTTTGTGGCAATAATACCACGGACCAGCCGCTCTGGGCGGCGACACCAGTGTGCACCCTGTGATGGGAAAATATAGGGGGGAAGAAATCCCCCCTGTATGGGTTTTACTTGTGCTCCGCCTCGAACTTGGTCAGGAACGCCACCAGCGCCTGTGCGCCCTCGATGGGCATGGCGTTGTACACGCTGGCACGCAGGCCGCCCACGGACTTGTGGCCCTTCAGGTTGTCGAAGCCGGCCTCCTTGGAGGCGGCCACCACGGCGGCGTCCAGATCCTTGTCGCCGGTGACGAAGGGGATGTTCATCAGGCTGCGGTCCTCAGGCACCACGGCGCCCTTGAACAGCTTGGAGCTGTCCAGGAAGTCATAGATGACCTTGGCCTTGGCGATGTTGCGGCGCTCCATCTCCTCCAGACCGCCGATGCTCAGCAGGTACTTGAACACCTTGCCGCAGCAGTAGATGGCCCAGCAGTTGGGGGTGTTGTACATGCTGTCGTTGTCGGCATGGGTCTTGTACATCATGTAGATGGGGGTCTTGGGATCCAGATCGTCACGGATCAGGTCCTCACGGATGATGACCACGGCCATACCGGCGGGGCCCACGTTCTTCTGCACGCCGGCCCAGATCAGGCCGTAGTCGGACACGTTGCAGGGGCGGGACAGGAACATGGAGGACTGGTCGGACACCAGCACATGGCCCTTGGTGTTGGGCAGCTTGTTCCAGGTGGTGCCGTTGATGGTCTCGTTCTCGCAGATGTAGACGTAGTCGGCATCGTCGGGAATGTCCAGATCGGAGCAGTCGGGGATGTAGGAGAAGTTCTTGTCGGCGGAGGAGGCGACAATCTGCACCTCGCCGTACTTCTTGGCCTCGGCAATGGCCTTCTTGGACCATGCGCCGGTCTCCACATAGCAGGCCTTGCCGTTCTTCATCAGGTTCATGGCCACCATGGCGAACTGCAGCGTGCCGCCGCCCTGAATGAACAGCACCTTGTAGTTGTCGGGGATGTTCATCAGCTTGCGCAGGTCGGCCTCCGCCTCATCGGCGATCTGCTGGAACACCTTGGAGCGGTGGCTCATCTCCATGACGCACATGCCGCTGCCGCGGTAGTTCATCATCTCGTCGCGGATCTCCTCCAGAACAGGCTCCGGCATCATGGCGGGGCCGGCGGAGAAATTGAACGTACGTCCGTATTTCATGTCAGTTTCCTCCTCAATCGTTATCAAATGGGTTGGGTTTTCCTTTTATGCTTGTGCCTATAGTATACGGCATATTTTTGTGAGAATCAACCGGGAAAACGAAAAAAATCCAAAATTTGTGTGGAGCGCTCAAAAAAAGTCAGCTTTTGTCGTGCAAACCGCCTGACGCCGCCGATTGACAAGCCCCGCGGCGGGTGTTAAAATGTCGTAAGCTGCGGAAAAAAGCATGCGTCAACATCAAAATCCCCCACAAAGGAGCACGCCATGGAACGCGTCAAAGGTTTCTTTCAGCATATCTCCCTCTATATCGCGGCGCTGGCCAAATGGCTGGGCATCGGCGGCTTCGTGGGTCTGGTGGGCGGCGCGGTAGGCGCGGCCTTCCACATCGGCGTGGAGCAGGCCACGGCGCTGCGGCTGGCGCATCCGTGGATCCTCTGGCTGCTGCCGGTGGGCGGCGTGGTGATCGTGGCGCTGTACCGCTGCCTCCACATGGAGGGCAAGGGCACCAACAACATCATCGAATCCGTCCATTTCGGCAGGAACGTACCTATTCTATTAGTACCGCTGATCTTCATCGCCACCTGCATCACCCACCTGCTGGGCGGCTCCGCCGGACGTGAGGGCGCGGCGCTGCAGATCGGCGGCGGCATCGGCTACTGCACCGGCCACGCCCTGCATCTGGGGCAGAAGGATCTGCCGCTGGCCACGCTGTGCGGCATGAGCGCCGTGTTCGCCGCCCTGTTCGGCACGCCGCTGACGGCCGCCGTGTTCGCGCTGGAGGTCATCAGCGTGGGCGTGCTGTACTACGCCGGACTGGTGCCCTGCCTGATGGCCGCGTCGGTGGGCTATCTCATCGCGGAGCTGCTGGGGGTCTCCCCCACCCGGTTCACGGTGGCGCTGCCGCCCCTGGAGGTATGGACCATGTTTCTGGTGGTGCTGCTGGCCATCGGCTGCGCGCTGGTGTCCATCCTGTTCGTGCGGGGCATGCATCTGGTGGAGCGCTGCGCGGTGAAGTGGCTGAAGAACCCCTACCTGCGGGCGGCGGTGGGCGGCTTCGTCATCATCGGCCTGACGCTGCTGCTGGGCCGGGACTACAACGGCGCCGGCATGGACGTGATCGCCCGGGCCATGGCCGGCGAGGCGGCGCCGTGGGCGTGGTTGGTGAAGATCCTGTTTACCGCCGTCACCATCGGCTGCGGCTTCAAGGGCGGCGAGGTGGTGCCCTCCTTCTTCGTGGGGGCCACCTTCGGCTGCGTGGCGGCACAGGCGCTGGGACTGCCCGGCGGCTTCGGCGCGGCCATCGGCCTGATCGCCGTGTTCTGCGGCGCGGTGAACTGCCCCATCGCCTCGGTGCTGCTGAGCATAGAGCTGTTCGGCGGCAGCGGCGGCGTGCTGTATTTCGCCTTCGCCTGCGCCATCAGCTATGTGCTGTCGGGCTACTGCGGGCTATACAGCAGCCAGACCATCCTCTACTCCAAGCTGCGGGCGGAGTTCATCAACGTCCACGCCAAGGAGTGAACCCCATGGGAAAACGGGCCGTCCCTCCCGGGGCGGCCCTTCCGAATTTTATCCACAGGAAAATCTTCCTTCCCCCTTGACAACCGCCGCGGGGTATTGTATAATGTCCCTCGGACACTGCGCCACGGTGACATAGCCAAGTGGTAAGGCAAGGGTCTGCAAAACCCTCATTCCCCGGTTCAAATCCGGGTGTCACCTCCAGAAATCGAATAAGGGGAATACCTGACAGTAGGTATTCCCCTATTCGAGTAGATATGTAAAAACTGAAAAAACAGAATCTCTTGACAAGAGTATAGCTTATCCCGATGGAACGCGGCGGCTGCTCACGCAGCGCTGTTGTGACCGCTCGCTTGCATCACTTCCCCGCGTTTCATTGCGCCTGCCTTTGTCAGTGGGCAGGTATGGCAGCAGTGGGATCGCTCGTCGGCTTGGCCGGGTCTTGGCGCACTGCATTGCCATGTCGCTGCAGCTTTCGCCGCCGCGCAGGAAGATGATTTCTGTTTTTTCTGGAATGATCCCCGCGAAAATTTCCCTAACGACTTGACAAAATAAACAGGTTTGTGTTATTCTGTCTGTGCGTCGAGAAACATTTTTGGGAATGTTTGTCAAGGAACAGGCGCAAAACACTGTGTGTTCCCCCGTGGTTGCCCCCACGGGGGAAATTTTTTCGTGTTTCACGCAAGAGATATTTTACCACATAGCGTTCGTATCGTCAAGATTTTTCAAATTTTCATTTTTTCCCCAGGAAGGAGCCGCATTTCGCGGCTCTTTTTTCATGGCCTCCAGAGGGTTCTCCTGCTCTGATAGTCCTGAATCTACTCTTTCAGGGGTTTTTCTTCTTCGCTTTCATTGCCGCCAGGATATCATCGACATTCTCCGTATTGGTGACGCCGGGGTAGTCATTCTGGAACTCAATCAGGATTTCCTTGGACTGGGCCTCCTCGGCCTTAACCGTCTCATACAGGCGCTCATAATCGCCGGCACGGTACACATCCTCAATGAATGTCTGGATCTCCTCAGAAATACTCTCCCAGCTTCCATAGAGGTTCGTTACGGCCGTTTTTACGGCATCCAGGGAAATGGGCTCCCCTCTCTTTTCGTGCTCTGCCAGAATGCCCACAATATCCGAAAGATCATGTTTGAACTTGCGGCCGGCCTTCAGCTTCATGGCCACCAGATACTCGGCTGATATTGTGCGAACTTCTAAAATCCCGGCAAACTTCCGGTAGAATTTGCTGTACTGAATCAGTTTTGGGGAATACGAAACGGTGTGCATGAAGTCAGAGTTGAGCCAACCATTGGGCAATTCGTATTTATCGGTTACTTGGTTGATCGCCTCTTTCATGGCAGACGATGCATGGATGATAGCGTCAATGTCAGTGGTCATATCGCGGAAACCGTAGTTGACCAAGATGGCCGCGCCTCCGATCATGACGATCTCAGCCGGCATGGTCTTTCCGTTCAGCTTCTTAAACTCCTTGCCAAGTTCCTTCAGGTAATTATCGAGATCTTCCTTCTTAAATGTTTTCTCAGACGACATTGCGAACCTCGCTTTCTACGATGTTGAATCGCATAAACTCCGGAATAGCTTCGCGCCGGGCCTGTTCTTTGATCTCTGCGCTTCTCGGAGAGACGGCTGCAGTCATTAGTACACTTGCCGGATAAATCGGCTCTTGCAGCCTGCATCTGCGCAAATCGTTGTACCGGGAACACAAAGACACATGGTTTAGCCGGCTCAGATAGTCAAGCATGGCCAGCAGATAAAAGCTCTCAGCGTACCACTTGCGGTCATAGTACATCCGGATCTCGTCTTTCTCCAGAGTCTCAATAATGAAGTTCCAATCGTCCAGTTCCTTGACCCTGTGGCAGACATTACTCTTGAAAATCTCAAAGCTGCTGCGCTTCACAAAACACGGCTCCAGGAGCGTTTCCATGGAGACATCCAAAGCCTTTGCGATCTTATAGATGGTTTCAGCGGAACACTTCTCCAGCCGGGCCTTTTGATTGCAAATATCATTGACCGTGGCATAGGGCACCTCGCTGACCTTTGCCAGTCTGTATTTACTCATATTCTTCTGTTCCATCAAAGTGTTAAGCATCATTTGCATTCACCTGCCTTTACTATATTATAACGGTTTTCCGTTATAATGTCAATGCTTTTTGGCTACACCTGCTTCCTGATTCCCCATCCGGAAGTATGCAATTTCACTCGCAAAAGTCGGCAGAAGGCTTCAGCTCGCGGTAGGCGTCAGCGTCGTACTGGCCGCTGCCAGTCGCCGGCGATGGAAAACCCTGCGGGTTTACGCACACCGGCTTTGTGGCAGCTGGAGGACGCCGAAGATCCGGCCTTGGCGCAGGGGCGCGTTGCGCTTCGCTGTTTTTAAAAAATTTTTGACTGTCTTTCTGTCACGGACGCCTTTGCCCCTCTTTCTCAAGATAGACTATCTATCGTTAGAACATAGAAGAAGCTTTTCTCTTTTCCAAGTAAGTACTCTCGTTATCTAAGTCTTAACTATAGTTTGCTAAATTTGGGACTACCCCCCTTGTGAAAAAATGATTGTACGCCTGCCGCAGGGCGTTTAAAATATATGTAAAGAGACCGAAAGGTTTCTTGACCGTCTCTGCGCCCTGTTGTTCCAGAGCAGCATATCCGATATTAGGTAGATCGATGATTTTTGCGAGATAGTAAGAGGATGCCGAGAACGCGCCATTCGTTTTCCGGCAAAGCTGCACTAATAGCGAGGGCAGCTTTTTGATCTGCAGCAGGGCGCGGCAGACGGTGCTATGCGATACTGAAATAGCCTGGCTGATTTTTGCAATGCTCGGCCATGCACGACGACGGTTGCCGGCTGCCTGGTAGACATACAGCATCACGCAGAACGCAGCGGGGGTAAGATCCTTCTCCTGCAGCAGCATACGAGGGATACGGGTATAGCCGCCAGCAAAATGCAGATCGCAGCGATACACCTTCTTGCCGTATACCATGCGCTGACGCTTCTTGCTCCAGCGATAGGTGCGAGCAGACACAACATAGCCGGCACGCTGCAGCTCATCGACAGATTTGCTGACGGTAGCAGCGGATAAGCCGGCGATCGCAGCAATGTCCTTGATCGACTTCTTGCAGAACCCAAACGCATTGCGGCGGCCATACAGCACAGCACCCACTTTCCGCGCAGACAGAGACAGAGCATCGTCGCAGATCAGAGCGTTAGGCACCTTAAAGGTAAGTTCTTTCGTTTTCATGGCAGCTATCCTTTCTTAAAATTTGGGAGGTTTTGAGAATGACTTTCTTGATTAAGTATCGCAGCTACATCCTGTATCGGCTCAACGATGCAGACCGGATGAATTTAGACGGCGCGGGAAATCGCTTCATCCGTAACAGCATAGTGGCCGTTCCCATGGATGAGCAAAAGAAGCGGGATAAACGGCACTGGCTGCGCTTTGCTTCCGTCGAGGAAGCGGAGAAGTGCATTGATGCGATGGCAAGCACTTCCATTCAGGAGCGCATGGCGCTGGCCGCAGAGGACGCGAGGACGAGGGATATCGAAAAGCGGCGGGAGCTTGAAAGAGTCTCCCTTCAAAAGTGCAGAGATCAGCGTGAGGATCGCTGAATCTTTCCTTCACATTTTCATTTTTTTAACGTCAAATTTTTACGAAGTAATTTAAAACCCGCGAGGGGTCAAAACGCAGTTTTGACGAGTAGCGAGTAGCAAGCAAGGGGAGTGTTAGCACACTCCCACAAGCCCGACAAAAAATCCCAAGATTTTTTGTCGGCTTCGCTTGTTGGTGCGTTGCCCCAAACCCCATCGGCAGAGCCGAAACTGATTACGCGAAAAAAAAGAAAGGTGGTGTTTGCCGCATGGCAAAAAGAGAAAGAACAGTACGCCTTCAATTTTTTGTTACTGAGGAGGAAGCCGCACTGATCCGTCATAAGATGGCGCAGTTGGGAACGAAGAATTTTTCCATGTACGCCCGCAAAATGCTGATCGACGGTTTTGTGATCCGGCAGGATTTTTCTGAATTAAAGCTGTTGGTAAAGGAGTTGTCCAATCTGGCGCGGAGCATCAATCAGATCGCCTTGCGCGTCAATGAGACACGCAGCATCTACGCCCAAGACATCCAGGACTTGCGCGAGTATTATTATGAGGTCAAACGCGCCTGCACCAGACGGCTCTTGTCCGTAATCGGTGAGGCCGGCAATAAGAAACTTGCTCAGCGCTGTATCGCAGCAAAAAAGAAGGAGAACTCGTAATGGCCTTTACCAGAATCCATCCAATCAAGTCCACCCTCAACTATGCGTTGGACTATATCGAAAACCCTGCAAAGACCGATGAGCAGCTTCTGGTTTCCGGCTATAATGTAGATCCGCTTTGTGCGTCTCTGGAATTTAAAATGACGTCAGCATTGGCAGCGGAAATCAATGGCGATTATACGAAAGTTGGCGGTTCAGAAAACCTCGCCTATCACATGATCCAGAGCTTTTCGCCATACGATAAGATCACGCCGGAGGAAGCGCATAGGATCGGGAAGCAGTTTGCCGATGAAGTGCTGCAGGGCAGATATGAATATGTGATCTCCACCCACGTCGATAAAGGCCACATCCATAACCACATCATTTTTAACGCTGTATCTTTCTACGACTACCGCCATTATGACAGCTTCAATAAAGCGAAGCAGCTGCGTCAGATCAGCGACCGCCTCTGTGAAGAGAACGGGCTGTACGTTATCCAGAATCCCGATCTGTCCAAAAAGGGACTGACTCATCACCAGTGGCAAGGAAAGAAGGAAGTCTCCTACCGGGCGCAGATCCGGAGAATTATTGATAACGTCATTGCCGGCGCAACCAGCTATGAAGATTTGTTTCCAATATCATAGACGATGTTGGGCTTGGCGTTTTCCGCAGGATGAATGTTGTACTTGGCGGACTGGACAATCGGGAGGCTCGCCTTTCTATCAACCAGTCTTGCTACAAAGTCAACCGTCCTTGGATTGACGGCGCAATTGAAGCGCTCAGCGGCTTTGCCCGTGTGTTTGTGCCTGGGAAAGGCGCTTGCTATGAATGCACCATGACGGAAACGGACTGGATGCTGATTAACAAGCGCAAGTCATGCGCTCTGCTGACGCATGAACAAATGGCAGAGGGAAAGATTCCGACAACGCCGACATCATCTTCTGTGATCGCCGGTATTCAAGTGCAGGAAAAGTTCGCTTGGAATTGAATTGGATGCGGCCGGAAATGTTTCGGGAAATGTTGATGTGCCAAAACGGGCATCATCTCCAAGCGAACCTGCCGATAATGAAGAAAATCAAATTGACTCGCATGAAACTGAACTTGCATCGCCTATTACTACGGTAGCAGTAATCGTTGCAACGCTCTCGCTGATCGGGAATATTGTGCTGTCAATTATGCTGATATATCAAAAGAAGAAAAATATAAACATACGCTATGACCCAAGTGAACGGACAGATTTTGACATTGATGTATGGGAGTAAGAATTATGGCGAAGAAGTCAAGAGCAAAAAGAAGCGCAGTCGCTGATCTGCCAGATAATATGTTGCCGCAAAACATTATCGCTGTTGGCGACCATGTTGAAGAGAACAAAAATATCTATATCTCGCAGTCGGTTTACAAGGAGATTCACAAGTTTACCAAAAACAAGACCACAAATGAAAGTGGAGGTATGTTGGTAGGATCGGTTATTGACGAGTTTGGAAAAACGAATATCGTCATTAGCGGCTTTGTTGAAGCAAAATTTTGTGAAGCTACCCCAACCACACTAAAGTTCACACATGAGACATGGGAATATGTACATAAAGAAATCGAGCGCAAGCACAACGGCAAAAAGATCGTTGGCTGGATTCACACTCACCCAGATTTTGGAATCTTTCTTTCGGAGTATGACAAATTCATCCAGCAAAATTTCTTTAGTGAAGATCACCAAATCGCATATGTTGTTGACCCAATTCAGCATATCGAAGGATTCTACTTTTGGATCAATGGCAACATTGAGAAATGTAAGGGGTTCTATATTTATGACAAAACAGGCGTTGAAATAACAGTAGGGCCCGAAAAAGAGATTCAAGATATTGAATCCAAGTCATCCATGTTTTCTTTCAAAAATATTCTGTTGGCAATTTTGTCAGTTGCAGTTGTCCTTTTGGTATTTGCTAATATCTCTACGAGCAGTAAATTGAAGGAGATTGAAAAGCAGCAGATAACGCTTACCAATAGTGCAAATCAGAGTCTTGCTGCTATGCAACAACAGATATGGTCACAATCAGCGGAAATTCAAGAGCTGCAGAGTGTTTTGAAAGAAGCGGGTATTATCGTTGAGCCGACAGAGCCGGAGACAGATACTACAAATAGCAGTGAATCAAATGATGTGATTGACAATGAATCGGAAGAGCCAAACAGCCAACCGGATGAAACATCGGCAACAGACAGTAATGAGAGTACCAGTGAAATAAATTCGGAATCGGCAACTGGCTCAGCAACAGAAGAAGGTGCATCTGAATGAATGACTACACGGGGAAAATTTGCCCATTTTGTAAGACCGCATTTAAGCCAGGTGATGAAATCGTCGTATGTAGCGAATGTGATATGCCTCACCACAAAGACTGTTGGATTGAAAATCAAGGATGTACCACATTCGGTTGCTTGGGGACAATCAAATCAACAGATGATAGCACAACATCAGTTACAGCAAAGCAAATGAACTTTGATGATACTACTCCCAATGAAACATCTGCTGCTATCTATTGTACAAGATGTGGCGCACCCAATGAGAGTACATCCTGCTTCTGCTCAAAGTGCGGAAATAGGCTGACAACTACTCCTCCACCAGCACAAGCCCCTGTGTATACGCAGGCAAACCCGCAAAATACAAATCCATATGCCTATGTAAATCCCATAAATCCTGTCTATCAGCAGCAAGGAAGCTTTGCCCAGGTGGGGTATAATAGCACAGCATACCAAAGCACGAATAATGACATGATTATTCAGCAACTGGTGGGCGTAAAAGCAGATTACTACATTCCTAAGTTTCAAACGATGAAGGCTCAGAATAAGCAGACTTCTTGGAATTGGCCGGCCTTTTTGGTCGCACCTTACTGGATGATTTATCGAAAAATGTACGGCTACGGTGCCGGCGCTCTTGCAGTTTCGTTTGTGTTTTCTTTGATCGGTTCTGGTTTTCTGTCGTTGCTGTTGCTTGCTGGATATATCGTGTTTGGCGTTTTCGCCAACAACATCTACATGAAGTTCATTGAATCTAAAGCTGGACAAGCACAGTCTATGAGTGAACCATTTAGAACTCAGTTTATAGCAAAAAACAGCGGTGTTAATACGACCGCTACCATTCTAACGGTCGTTGGATA
>CAMEER010000028.1 GCA_945915065.1 uncultured Clostridia bacterium
TTTGCAAAGAGTGTGGTAAGGAGTTCGTTTTCACCGCCGGTGAGCAGGAATTCTATGCTGAGCGTGGCTTCCAGAACGAGCCTCAGCGCTGCAAGTCCTGCCGTGACGCCCGCAAGAACGCTGCCCGCGGTCCCCGTGAGTATTTCACCGCTGTCTGCGCCGCCTGCGGCGGCGAGGCCAAGGTGCCTTTTGAGCCCAAGTCTGATCGCCCTGTGTATTGTAGCGATTGCTTTGCCAAGATGCGTCAGAATGGTTAATTCCTGATCCACACACTATTTTGATACGAAGCGCCGGCACACACATTTGTGTGCCGGCGCTTTATGTACCTTGTAAAAAGGAAAAGGGTGTATTACAACTCCGTTACTGCGCCTTCTACGATCTGCGTCATATGGTCGGTATACTTTTGAAGAACATCACATACCGCTTCGGCATCTCCGTTCATGGTTTCGGCCAGCATCTGCTGAAAGACACTGATATCTGCCGCGCGTTGGGATACACAGTGGGCAAAAATGTACCGCAGCAGCATCTGCTGTCCCTGAATCGCCAGCATGTGCTGATCCAGACGATGATTGCCGCAATTGTGATAGTAGGTCCCCAGAAATTCCTTTATGGCCATGACTTCATCGTGCTCATTTTTGGCACTGCTATATTCCGACAGGCGCTGTTTCAACTCAGATACAATGATGTCACGATCTCCATTGACCATAGCCAGCCGGATAGCAGCACAGTGCAGCGTCATGGCCAGCTGTTGGATCTCCAGCACATCATGTGGTTCCAAGGAAATGATGTGTGCGCCGACATTGTTTTCGTATACCACCAATCCTTCCTGCTGCAGGCGATTGATGGCTTCCCGGATCGGCGTGCAGCTCACCCCGATTTTATCCTGTAATTCATTGACGTTAAGTTTGGAGCCAAGAGGGAGCTGTAACTGGATAATTGCCCCCCGCAGCTTATCATACACCATATCCACCAATGAACGCTTTTTGATCGAAAGCATGACTACCGCCTCCAGAATGTTGTTTCTTGCAAGATGCAAATTTATTATAGTAATAATAAACAAAAAAATCAAGGGGGAATTTGCATATCAAACGAAATAATAAAAAATTAAGAACAGGGGTTGAAAAGAATAAAAAAAGTGCTATTATATCTTGCAAGATATAATATGCGGCATGAGTAGAATATGCTGCAAGCAGGTTTGAAAACAACCGATATAATTTCAAAAGGAGGAATCGTCATGTATTATCAGGTTTCAAAGGAGTTCATTGAGAAGCTGCCCACTGCCTACTTTGGTGCGGTCGCTGTGCGTGGCTTGGACAACACCCGCGAAATTCCGGAGCTGGAGCAGATGTTGGCGGAAAACGTTGTATCCTGCGAAGCATATTTTGCCGGCAAAAAGCCGAAAGAAACGGAGGATATCGTGCCCTACCGCATGGCGTTTACCTCGCTGGGTATCAATCCCAACAAGTTTCTGTGTTCCATTGAAGCGCTTCTGACCCTCATTGCCAAGGGCAAAGGCTTCCCTCATATTAACGCGGCGGTGGATCTGGGCAACGCTGTGTCCATCAAGCATCGGCTTCCCATGGGTGCCCATGATCTGGATACCATCGATGAGGGACTTGATGTTCGTCTGGCGGTGGAGGGAGACACCTTTATTCCCTTCGGCAGCACAGAGGAGGAGAAGCCCGATCCGGGTGAAGCTGTCTACGCCTCCGGGAATGAGATCCGTACCCGCCGCTGGACTTGGCGTCAATCGGAACGGGGTAAGATCACAGAGGAAACAAAGGCCATTCTGTTCCCCATTGACGGATTTTCCGATGTAAATGCGGAGGAGGTTCACAAGGCGGCAGACGAATTGGTAGAATTGCTGCACCGTTACTTCGGGGATGGTATTGAGATTGAAGTCGGCTATGTTTCCAAAGAACAGCCCCGGTTTGAATTTTTCAAATAATCGAATATCATGAAAAACACCGCTTTTCAAAGGAATGCCCTGAAAAGCGGTGTTTTTTGTTATTCCAGAATGATCCAGTTTTCCTGACGATCCGTCACATAGCCAACAGCCGCGGCACAGGGAATCACTTCCTGCAGTTCCTTCAGGCAGCTTTCCGCGTCTGCCGCATCCACTGCCATCAGCAGTCCGCCGCTGGTCTGCGGATCGTACAGCAGATCCTGCATGGTGCGGCTGACACAGCCGCGAACCGTGACGCCGCTCTCCGCATAGTCCCGATTGCGATAGGAGCCGGCAGGGAGGAAGCCCATATCGGCAAATTCCCAGGCTTCCTGATGGAAAGGCACGTTTTTGCTCTGAATGTGTATCGTGCAGCCGCTGCCCTGCGCCATCTCAAAGCTGTGGCCCAACAGGGCAAAACCGGTTATATCTGTGCAGCTGTGTACACGGTACCTGACCATAATATCGCGGGCGGCCTTGTTTAGCGTGGCCATCTGGCGGTAGATACGCTGCATCACATTATCCGGAACCAGACCGGCCTTGGCGGCAGTGGTCAGCACACCCACACCCAGCGGCTTTGTCAGGATCAGCACGTCGCCGGGCTTGGCGCCGCTGTTGGTCAGGACCTTTTTCGGATGGACGAAACCGGATACCGCCAGTCCATAGATGGGTTCCGCACCGTGGATGGTATGTCCCCCGGTAATGATCGCTCCGGCCTCATAGGCTTTATCGTAGCCGCCCCGCAGCAGCTCCTGTACCATTTCCGCCGTCATGGACTCCGGCAGGCACAGAATATTCAGCGCCAGCTTTGGCTCACCACCCATGGCATATACATCGCTGATGGCGTTCGCCGCGGCGATCTGGCCGTAGAGGAACGGATCATCCACGATGGGCGGAAAGAAATCGGTGGTCTGCACCAGCGCGGTGTTCTCGTCCAGATAGTAGACGCTGGCATCGTCTGACTTGTCATAGCCCACCAGCAGCCGGGGATCGCTATGGGTGCGGAAGCCCTCCAACAGATGCACCAGCGTGCCGGCGCCTACCTTGGCGCCGCACCCGGCACAGGAGGCCAATTTTGTCAGCTTTACTTCAGTTTCCATCCTCAGCCCTCCGATTCATCCGTGTGATATAACGTGGTGTATTGCCTGCCATCCCATGCGGCGATCTGCTCAATCTCCTCCGCACAGGCATCGGTGGGAGGAAGATAGCTGTCCTCACACCGGACACAGGTACCGCAGCTGCTGCTGAGATCCCGTGGTACTGGCATCATACGGCAGGAAATACCTTCTTCACAGCATAGCTGCTTATACCGCACCGCGCCGAAGTGAGAGAAAAACGTAATGATATAGGTCACTTGGTAAAGGTCAGCGTCCATTCGCCGTCCTTTTCAGAAACGGCTACCTGATAGCCCTGATGCTGGGCATAGCGAGTGGTGTTCTCGCGGGAGGCGTGGTTGTCCACAATGATCTGATAGGCATCCTCATTGCTTTCCATAGCGCTGCGCAGCAGGACAACAGGTTCGGGGCAGGAAAGCCCGCGTGCGTCGATAACTTTCATAACAGTATCTCCTTACTTTTTCTTAAAGGTGTTCAGGCAGGCGATCAGCGCCACCACAACGATGCCAACGATCACGGCGATCTTGCCGGCACCGGTGGGGCCGTTGGCGCTGGAAGCCAGTCCGAAGTTATGGGCAAAGGCAGCACCTGCGATCAGACCCAGCACAGTCACGGCGCTGTCGGAGTTGCCTTCGCCGGACAGCACCAGCTGACGCAGAGGGCAACCGCCCAGCAGCACACAGCCAAAGCCTACCAGCAGCATGCCAAGACAATTCCACAGTCCGTCGGTGTGAGCAATCGGCTGCTCGGCAAAGCCCAGATGGAAGAAGGAGGTACCGGTAACAGCGGTCAGGATCAGGTTGCAGATCAGCGCGCTGACGAGAATAGCGCCGAAGCCCATCAGGAGCTTGGGCTCGCGGAACAGCACCACGTCGCGGATGCCGCCCACCATGCACAGGCGGGTACGCTGGGCCAGTGCGCCGACGATCAAACCGGCGATCAGACTGATGGCGATCGCGGCGTGCTTGGCGCCGGGACCGCCGCCTGCTTCCGTGAAGAAGATAAAGGCGGGAGCCGCTACCAGGAGAATGAATACCACCACCTGAATGACAGGGAAGATGACACCGTCCAGCTTAGACTGGGCATAGGTGCGCTTCAGGGAATATCCGCGCTTGAGGAAGAACACGCCGGCCAGAATGCCCAGCACAAAGCCCAGCAGACCCAGCAGCGCGTTCAGGTCACCGCCGGCCAGACGCAGGATCATGCGGAAGGGACAGCCCAGGAACATCAGGCAGCCGATCATCACAAAGAAACCCAGCACAAAACGGGTAACAGGAGCGCTGCCGCCCTTGGCGGAGAACTCTTTTTTGATAAGGGCAACGCCGAAGCTGCCCAGTACCAGACCGATGATCTCGGGACGTATGTACTGTACGGCGGCGGCCCGGTGCAAACCCAGACCACCAGCGGTATCACGCAGGAAGCAGGCAATGCAGAAGCCCATATTAGCAGGATTGCCGAAAAAGACCAGCAACGAAGCGATCACGCCGATGATCAGTCCGGCGATCACGATTTCTATACGTTCGCGTTTGACATTCATACAGATTTTTCTCCTATATTTAAAATGATCTTATTACAAGATACCACTGAGGTCGACAAAATGTCCAATAGCAATTATAGATATATCCACTAAAAAAATTTGATTTTCCAATAAATATATGATAGGATATCCTACGAAAGAGGTGGTTGATTCATGGAGCGCATCTATTTTGACAATGCCAGCACCAGTTTTCCGAAGGCGGACGGCGTGGCAGAGGCCGTATATCATTATATGAAAGACTGCGGCTGCAACATCAATCGCGGCGGCTATGATGAAGCATATCAGGCCGAGGAGATTGTACTGCGTACCCGACAGCAATTGACAGAGCTGTTTCACGGCCCGGACTGCCGCAACGTGGTCTTTACCCGTAATATTACCGAGAGCCTGAATGTGCTGTTGAAAGGTTTTTTGAAGACGGGCGACCATGTGCTGGTCTCTGCCATGGAGCATAACGCAGTCATGCGGCCTTTGACCCAATTGACAGAACAGGGCGTTTCGTTTGACAGGATCCCCTGTGGGGCAGACGGCACGCTGGAGGTTTCCGCCATGAACGGACTGCTGCGGAAGAACACCCGTGCCGTGGTGATGCTTCATGCCAGTAATGTCTGCGGAACGCTGATGCCGATAGAGACAGTGGGAGCGTTTTGTCATGCGCATGGTCTGCGTTTCATTTTGGATACGGCCCAGACGGCGGGCGTTTTTCCCATTGATATGGAGGCCATGCATATTGACGCGCTGGCATTTACGGGGCATAAAGGACTTCTGGGGCCCCAGGGGATCGGCGGCTTTCTCCTTCAGCCGGATATGGTCCCACTGTTGCAGCCGCTGATCGCCGGCGGCACCGGCAGCATCAGTCACGAGGAACAGATGCCGTCGTTTATGCCGGATCGCTTTGAAGCCGGAACCATGAACCTTCCGGGCATCATGGGCCTTCATGCGGCGCTGTGTTGGCTGGAGCGGGAGACCATCGACGCTGTGCGCAGCCACGAGCTGGAATTGACTGAGCGATTCTTGTCCGGTGCCTTGGATATCCCTTGTTTGCGGGTGGTAGGCCACCGGGATATTTCCGGGCGAGCGGGTGTCGTATCCCTTGTGCCGGAGAACGCCGATCCTGCCCTGGTGGCGGACGCATTAGGCCGGGAATACGGCATTATGGTGCGGGTAGGACTGCATTGCGCACCTAACGCCCACAAAACACTGGGAACTTTCCCCACAGGCACCATCCGCTTTTCCTTTGGCCGCTGGAACACACCCCAGCAGGTGGACACGGCGCTGTCTGCTTTGCGTGAACTCTGTGGGAGGAAGACATGGAACTGAAGCAATTACAGTCATTCTGCGCTGTTGTGAAGTATAAAAGCTTTACAAAGGCGGCAGAAAAACTCTATCTGTCTCAACCGACCATCAGTACGCACGTGCGGCAATTGGAGGAAGAATTTCAGACCAGTCTGATCGTGCGCACCACCAAATCGGTGGAGGTGACGCCACGCGGACAGGAGTTGTACGAATGTGCCTGCAATATTGTGAATCTGCGTGACAACCTGATGCGCAGCTGGAGCGATGAGGATGAGAAAATGATCCGCATCGGCGCGTCCACCATCCCTTCCGCTTACATGCTGCCGCAGATATTGCCTGCGTTTCGGGCGATACGGCCTGCCTCCCAGTTTCATGTATTTCAAAGCGACAGTCAAGGCATCGTGGAGGGGCTGCTGTGCGGTGCCTTTGACGTGGGACTGATCGGAGCGGATATGCACGAGGATACCCTGGAACTTACGCCTTTTTACGCAGATCAGATGGTGCTGATCACGCCGGTAAATGAGCACTTTTTGCGGTTTTTCGAGAACGGCGGCATCACATTGGAGGAGATCTGCCGGGAACCGATGCTGCTGCGGGAAAAGGGAAGCGGCAGTAAGAAGTGTATTTCTTCTTATTTCGAGCGGGTCGGTGTGGACGAAAATAATCTGATCATTACTGCCCGCCTGAACGATCAGGAGTCCATCAAAAATCTGGTAGCCGGCGGACTGGGGATCTCGATCATTTCAGAGAAGGCCGCCGAGGATGCCGTAAAGGCCGGGCGCCTGCTGACATTCCCCCTGCCTGAGGCCGGAGCGCGGCGATACCTGTATGTTGCTTGCCGGCGCGGCGCCCCCATGAGCGGTCAGACACAGCAGTTTGTCAGCTTTGTCAAGAACTTCTACCAAAGGGAACCGGCAGTTTGATAGAACCGTGGTTCTTGACGCGCAGAGGGATCACGGGAGGATAAAAAGAGAAAATGGTTGAAGAAATACGCAGAGTGTGGTATCATATTGAACCGCAAAGCACTCAAATTACTTGGAAACGAGCGGATATATGAAAACACACGACTTTCATTTTGAACTGCCGCAGGAACTGATCGCCCAGACACCAATTGAACGGCGTGACGCCTCACGGCTATTGGTACTGGATAAGACCACCGGTGCGTGGGAGCATCGTCACTTTTTTGATCTGCCCCAATATCTGCATCCCGGAGACTGTCTGATCCTCAATGATTCCCGGGTGCTTCCGGCGCGGCTGCTGGGCCAGCGACTGCCGGGAGGCGGCGCCTGTGAGGTGCTGCTGCTGATCGACCGCGGTGATAAAACGTGGGAGTGTCTGGTGCGTCCCGGCAAAAAAATGCGCAAGGGCGCAAGAGTGTCGTTCGGTGACGGCCAGTTAACCGGCGAGATCACGGAGGAACTGCCGGACGGCAACCGTCTGGTGCGGTTCGACTTTGACGGTATTTTTCTGGAGGTACTGGACCGACTGGGCAAAATGCCGCTGCCTCCCTATATAAAAGAGGAGCTGCAGGACCGCGAGCGATACCAGACGGTATATTCCAAAGTGGTGGGAAGTGCTGCCGCTCCCACAGCGGGACTGCATTTTACAAAAGAACTGCTGGCTCAGGTGCAGGATATGGGCGTTGGTGTGGGTTATGTCACCCTGCATGTGGGTCTTGGCACGTTCCGTCCTGTGAAAGAGGACGAGATCACTGACCACGAGATGCACAGCGAGTACTGCGTTATCCCGCAGGAAACAGCAGATCTGATCAACCGTACCCATGCCGGAGGCGGGCGGGTGATCTGCGTGGGCACCACCTCCTGCCGCACGGTGGAATCGTGGGCGGGGGAGGACGGCACCATGAAGGCCAGTGCCGGATGGACCAATATTTTTATCTACCCCGGATACCGCTTTAAGGTCACGGACGCCCTGATCACCAACTTTCATCTGCCGGAATCCACACTGATCATGCTGGTGTCGGCACTGGCGGGCCGGGAGCATATTCTGGCCGCCTATCAGGAGGCGGTTCGAGAACAATATCGATTCTTTTCTTTCGGCGATGCCATGTTTATCCATTGACCCAAAATAGGAGCAATATATGTTCAAAGTGATCAAACAACAGGGCCGCGCCCGGCGCGGACAGTTCCAGTGCGCGCATGGCGGTGTGGTACAGACCCCAGTGTTCATGAACGTGGGCACGCAAGCTGCCATTAAAGGCGGCATCGATGCCTTTGACCTGAAGGAACAGTTGGGTTGTCAGATCGAACTGAGCAATACCTACCATCTTCATCTGCGCCCCGGTGATGACGTGATCAAGTCCTTGGGAGGTCTTCACAAGTTCATGGGGTGGGATGGCCCTATTCTGACTGACAGCGGCGGCTTTCAAGTATTTTCCCTTGCCAGTCTTCGCAAGATTCAGGAAGAGGGCGTGACCTTTGCTTCCCATTTGGATGGCCACCGGATTTTTATGGGGCCGGAGGAAAGCATGCGCATCCAATCGCATTTGGGCAGTGATATCGCCATGGCGTTTGACGAGTGTGTGGAAAACCCGGCGCCCTATGCATATGCCAAGGCCTCCTGTGAGCGAACCCTGCGGTGGCTGCAGCGGTGCAAAGCGGAGCATGACCGGCTCAACAGTCTGCCGGACACGGTGAATCCCAAGCAGATGCTGTTTGGCATCAATCAAGGCGCCACTTATGCGGATTTGCGCATTTGGCACATGCAGCAAATCGCCAAAATCGACTGCGACGGCTTTGCCATCGGTGGTCTGGCAGTCGGTGAGCCTACCGAAGTGATGTACGAGATCATCGACGCGGTGGAACCCTATATGCCGGCAGACAAGCCACGCTATCTGATGGGCGTGGGAACCCCCAGCAACATTATTGAGGGTGTGGCCCGGGGCGTAGACTTTTTCGACTGCGTTATGCCGGCCCGCAATGCCCGACATGGAAAGCTGTTTACATGGCAGGGAACCATGAACATCAAAAATGCCCAGTATAAGCTGGATGACGGCCCCGTTGATCCGCAGTGCGACTGCCCGGTATGCCGGAAATTCAGCCGCGCCTATCTGCGTCACTTGTTTACGGCACAGGAAATGCTGGGGATGCGTCTGGCAGTGATGCATAACCTGTATTTCTATAATCGGCTGACACAGCGGATCCGTGAGGCATTGGACGCTGGGGAGTTCGACGCATTCCGCAGGGAATACAGCCGTAAACTGGCAGAAAAGGTGTAAAAATTATAGGGAAGTATTGCCAAACCCCTTGCCAAAGAGACAAGACTTCTGTATAATGATAAAGATATCTGTGAAAAAGGAGTGCCCCCCTATGTTTAATCTGATCACAACGGCTTACGCTGAATCCGGCAGCACCGCCACCGGCGGCGGTATGTCTTCCATCCTGATGATCGTCGTAATGCTGGCAATTTTCTACTTTCTGCTGATTCGTCCTGAAAATAAGCGGAAGAAGCAGGCCGAGGAAATGCGCAGTTCCCTGAAGAAAGGCGATTGGCTGACGACCATCGGCGGCGTGTATGGACGCGTCGTTTCCATTACCGACCGTACCGTCGTTATCGAGACCAGCGAGGACCGTGTCCGCCTGGAGTTCCTGAAGTCTGCTATCGGCCAGGTTGGTACCTTGGACGAGCAGGCTGCCGCCATGCAGCGCGGCGGGAAGAAGGCCAAGAAGGATGAGGCCGAAGTAAAGGAAGAAGCCCCTGTGGAAGAACCTAAGTCTGAAGAGACCGAGGAATAATTCACAAGAAAGCGTGTAAAAGACCGCGATCAGGCATCTTGTCTGCTCGCGGTCTTTTTTTGCCTGTGCAGAGAAGTGGACAGCCATAAAAGCCAC
Organism: uncultured Clostridia bacterium; assembly: GCA_945915065.1. Classification (GTDB taxonomy): domain Bacteria; phylum Bacillota; class Clostridia; order Oscillospirales; family Oscillospiraceae; genus Vescimonas. Next base: position 9,739 of record CAMEER010000028.1, read on the forward strand.
AGCGGTGGAATATATTCCAAAAAAGGGAACGGGGGTATGCGAAGATGTCTCTGAGTACAGTATTGGGAAAGCAAACGTGGATCGGGCTTGCCACCTCGGTAATTATGCTTCTGGTATGTATCATGCTGGGTGCCTTGCTGATCGTAAAAGGTGTGCTGTCTCCTTCCATGCAGCCTGTGTGGGTGTATGCAAGCTGCGCACTGGCAGCATTTGCTGGCAGCCTTATCAGCAGGAAGGGGAAAGGGACTGGCGGCTCTGCTCTCGCAGCAACGCTGCTGCTGTATGGACTGCTGTGGATCGTAGCGCTGGCATCCTCGAAGCCGCTTGACTTTGGCGCCCATGGGTTATGGATCACCGGTGCAGTTCTCAGTGGTGGGTTGCTGGCGGGGATTATTCGTAAAGGGAGCAGCCGAAAAAAACGCACAAAGCATATGACGAAAAATGTGGCAAAGCGGCGCAATCGTGCGGTGACATAATACACAACATGGCAAAAATAACGAAAACACTTTTCTGACCATTTTTTCATGGATCCAATGTTTCAAATTCTTTTTTGATTGAAGAAACAGGCTGTTTCAAAATATGGTGGTGCTATTTTGAAGCGTGCACCACATATCGCTTCTGTACCCGCAGAGTAGGGAGCATTCATTCAAGCGGTAAATAAAGTTAACATAATCTTATTTACATAATATTTTGGCATAAGTGACAAAAATAAAGGAAATCGCGGAAAGTTCTTGCGAATCGCGGGAAATTGCCCTATAGTATTTATGGTAACCGATTCTATTCGCCCTGCTTGTCTCATATAATGGGGCGAGGTGAGTGATTTGCCATGAAGCTGCGTAAGGTATTTCATCGAGCACAGGCGTCTTCATCGCATCCATTGCGTTTGTTGACGCTGTGTGTCTTTTTTGCAGTCGGAATCATTGCCGGCCAGGTCATGCAATATACGGTCGGAATTGATGGAAGCACGGAATTAGCCACGTATCTGCGCGGATATGCCGGTATGATCACGCAGCAGGAATCGTCGGTTCCTTCGTCAGCTGTACAAGTGGTCATCACTTATTTTCGGGAGCCATTGCTTCTTTTTTTATTGGGTTTTTGCACCTTTGGCGCTGTCGCTATCCCGCTTGTGTGCGCGCTGCAGGGCTTTATCCTGTCATTTGCTGTCGCCTGTTTTTCGACAAGCCTGGGATATGAAGGGGTTCTCCTGTCGCTGGCGGCATTTGGACTGCGCGGAGCCGTTACGTTGCCCTGTTCATTGATTATTGGACAATGGGCTTTTGATAAAACGATTCATCGTTTGAGGGGCGAACCCTTTGCCGGAAGCGCAGCACAACGCCGGCGATTGTCATTGTGCTTTTTTGTGTTAGCGTTGGGAGCAGTTCTGGAAATCATTCTGATACCGCAGTTGTTTTTGCTGGTATTGAGCAGATCATCATGATAGAGAGGAGGAAACGTATTTGGCGGATTATATTGCTGATTATTGCCGTTATCTGACGGAGGAAAAGCACGCGCAGGCCAATACGATCAACTCCTATGTCAGGGATCTGAGTCAATTTCAGGCGTGGTTGATGGCTGACGGCGTCACGGATTTAAGAAAAGTTCGGAAAGAAGACGTAGGCGCATATCTACAGCATATGAGCAGTGAAGGAAAGTCACCCGCGACGATTACCCGCTCTACTGCGTCGATTCGTTCGTTTTATAATTATTTATTGCATGATGGCTCCGTTAAAGCAAATCCGGCCAAGTCCATTACCGCAATGAAGGTGGAACGGAAATATCCGGAGATCCTGACAAATAAAGAGGTAGAATTGTTTTTGGAACAGCCCAAATGTGTGAATGAAAAGGGGTTCCGGGATCACGCCATGCTGGAGCTGCTGTATGCTACCGGTATCCGCGTATCCGAGTTGATCGGGCTGGACGTGGACGATGTTAACTTGACAGTGGGCTTCATTCGCTGTACCAGTCATAATAAGGAGCGCATCATCCCCCTGTATGCGGTTGCTGTCAAAGCGCTGCGGGAGTATATGGAATCCATCCGTCCCCATATCGTCGCAAACAGGGACGAACCGGCGCTGTTTGTTAACATGAACGGAGAGCGAATGAGCCGTCAGGGCTTTTGGAAGATCATTAAGTATTATCAGGAGAAGGCGGAGATCAATAAGGATATTACCCCGCATACGCTGCGCCACAGTTTTGCGGTGCATCTGCTGGAAAATGGCGCGGATTTGCGTTCTATTCAGGAAATGCTTGGGCATGCGGATATCTCTTCCACTCAGGTCTATACCCATGTGATCCAAAAACAGCTGAAGGATGTCTATAATAAGGCCCATCCAAGAGCATAATGATCAAATGCGGTCCCGGTTTGGCCGGGACCGCATTTTTGATGATTGCAGACCCAGGCTCAGCTCGGGCTCTGCGCAACGGCTTTTTCTTGCACCGCCGGAAAAAACGTGGTATACTATACTGCAATCAAGTTTCGAAAGGAGCGCGCTCATGCGAGTTATCGATCTGGAAAATATCAACAGTGCTATGCAGAATGAGACGCAGTTTGTCCTGCGCTGTGAGGAGGTCTTTCATGACAAGATCAGCGCTGCTGCCGCCTCGATCCTGTCCACCCGTCAGGAACGCCCTGTGGTGACGTTAACAGGCCCCTCCGGTTCCGGAAAGACGACTACCGCCCTGCGGCTGGAGGACTATTTGAAAAATCTGGGCGTCAAGGTCTGTGTACTGCACATGGATAATTTTTTCCTGCCGCTTGACCGCCGTCCGCCGGAAGCCACAGACTGGGAATCGCCCTATTGTGTGGATGTAGACAGTTTGATTGCCTGTATCAGCCAGTTAATGGACGGCAAAGAGGTGGATATCCCGTGGTATGATTTCAAGACCGGCAATACCGGCGGCTATACCAAGATGCAGGGATATACCGATGCGGTCATCATTGCCGAGGGTATCCATATGCTCAATCCGCTGATTTTCGATAAGCTTCGCGGCGTTGCCAATGGGATATATGTGGCGCCCCGTACCCGTATCATTACCAACGATGATAAAATCGTTCGTCCTGAGCAGCTTCGTGTGGCCCGCCGTATGATCCGCGATTACAACACACGCGGCCATAGTATCGCCGATACAGTAGAGCGGGCTGAGAGTGTAGACCGCGGTGAAATCAACTATATTCAGCCTTATAAGGGAAATGCTGCCATTCATATCGATACCTTCCATGATTACGAGCCGTGCATTTTGGCCAAGTACCTGAACGAGATCCCCTGCTTCCGACAGGAGATGACGCCGGAGTTTTTGGAATCCCACGGCCTGACGGATCTGATGAATATAGTACGCGGCGTACCGCCGCTGCATTGCCCCTATGTGCCGCAAAACTCTCTGGTACGGGAGTTTGTAGGTGGCAGCTGCTACGAATATTGACCGCAAAACAAAGGGGAGTGATATCGAATGATCATTACGATCAGCCGTGAATTTGGAAGCGGAGGCCGTGAGTTAGGCAAACGTCTGGCCGAAGCGCTGTATATCCCTTGCTATGACCATCAGATCATTGAGATGATTGCCAAAGAAAACGGTCTGAACGCCGACTATGTGGCCAATGTAGGGGAGAAGTGTATTGAAGCAGCCTATCCGATGACCATTGGTCACCGATTGGCCATGATGCCCGTTACTGTGATGGATCAACCCATCCGTGTGGCAGTGGCCCAGCGCCAGTTGCTGGAAAAGTTTGCGCAGCAGGGAGACTGTGTGATCGTGGGACGCTGTGCCGATGTGATCCTGAAGGACTATCATCCGCTGAATCTGTTTGTCTATGCAGACATGGATGCCAAGGTGGAACGCTGCATGAAGCGTGCGCCGGAGGGAGAACATCTGACGCGCGCTGAAATGGAGAAAGCCATCCGTCGAATTGACAAGGAGCGCGCTCAGAACCATTTGATGTACGCTGACACCAAGTGGGGCAGCCGAGAGGCATATCACCTGTGCATCAACACCACCCATCGTGAGATCAAAAAGCTGATTCCATCCCTGGCCCAGTTCTGTAAAGACTGGTTTGCAGAGTAAGCGCTGCTTTTACAAAGGAGAAGTTCTATGAAAATCCGATTTAACAATGACCCTAAGGTGGTAGAGAAGATCCGGGAGGGTCTGCGGCGCAAGGACGGGTATTGTCCCTGCCGCTTGCAGAAGACGCCGGAGAATCTCTGTATGTGTCAGGAATTCCGTGATCAGATCGCCGATCCCAACTTTGAAGGCTATTGTCATTGCCGGCTTTATTACAAGGAAAAGTAAGCCGCACAAAAATTGCTGCCTGTGTTAAGCAGGCAGCAATTTTCATTACCGGGAAATATTTTTACCGCCTCCGATGTCTTTTGATGGAGAATCCAAACACAAGACCACAGATGCCGCCCAGAATATGGGTCAGCTGCGACACATCGTCCAGTGCTGTCAAACCATCCATCAGTTCGCCGCCTAAGTAGAAAATGACCACCAGGATCAAGGTAATGGGTATGCCTTCCTTGCCCATTTCCGTAAAGGAGGACAGCACGATCATCATAAATACGATGCCGCTGGCGCCAAGCAAAACCGTATTCGGAAAGAAAATAAACTGCACGAGACCCGTTACCAGCGCCGTTGCGGCAATGCATAGTGCAGTAATCTTGTGGCCATATTTTTCCTCGATCCCCGGGCCTACCAGAAGGAGCAGCAGCATATTGCCCATATAGTGGTCATATCCGGCATGGCCCAGCACATGGCCAAAAAAGCGCACATATGTCAGCGGATCAGACAGGGAGGAGCGGTATACACTAAAAAAGCGATAGGTGGTCGCACCATCTGTCCAGCTGCCCAGCAAAAGCGCCAGCAGTGCCAGCAGCGCAAAACTCAGGATCACAGGTGCGTTAAACCGGATTACAAGACGTCGTTTCACATTTTTTCCTCTTTTCAAATCATGGTATGCCTATTATAATAGTTTTGGCGAAATTTGTAAACGGGAGGTTTGCTCCATGAAGAAAATGAAACGTTGGGGAAAGATCTTGCTGTGTGTCGTGCTGGCACTGGTACTTCTGGCGGGGGCATATGTCGCCTATGTGCTGATCGACTACCATCGTATCGGCAATATGGAATTGCCTGTGCAGGGAGAAGAAAAATCTCTGGCAGCAGCGATAGATACCGATAAAACTTATACCGTTCTCTCTTATAATATTGGTTTTGGCGCCTATGAGAGCGACTATAGCTTCTTTATGGATGGCGGCACGGAATCATGGGCTTGGAGCAGGGAACGGCTGACCGCGAATCTGGACCGCATTGCCGGTTTTCTGAACCGGCAGCAGGCTGACTTCTTCTTCGTGCAGGAGGTGGATATCGACTCCACCCGCAGCTACCATGTGGACGAACGAGAGGTCCTGTACCAGGCCTTACCGGGCCTGAATCACGTCTTTGCCCAAAACTATGATTCTCCGTTTCTTACGTATCCGCTCATCAAGCCCCACGGTGCGTCCAAGTCTGGGCTTTTGACATTTTCCTCTGTCAACATTACCTCTGCCAAGCGGGTGGAAGTTCCTGTTGAGAACAGTATGATGAAGCTGTTGGATCTTGACCGCTGTTATTCCGTCAGCCGTATACCTGTTGCAGGAAGTAAAGAGCTTATCCTTTACAATCTCCATCTTTCTGCTTACACATCTGATGGTACCATTGCCACAGAGCAACTGAAGCTGCTGCTGGCAGATATGCAGGCGGAATATGAAGCCGGTAACTGGTGTGTGGCCGGCGGAGACTTCAATAAGGATCTGCTGGGGGATTCGGCCGTATATTTCGGCGAAGCGGATCAGGAGTATTCGTGGGCACAGCCGATCCCGGATGAGGTATTTGATGGGTATGACATTTTGCTGGTCCCTCCGCTGAATGAACAGGAGCCGGTGCCCAGCTGCCGCAATGCTGACAGCGCTTATCACGATGGGCAATATGTCCTGACAGTGGACGGATTCATGGTTTCCAAGAATGTTACGGTGGAAAATGCCGATGTCATCGACACCGGCTTCCAGTGGTCGGATCATAATCCGGTGATGATGACCTTCCGGTTGAATTGACAGAAAAAATGACCCCATATCGGGCAGATATGGGGTCATTTTATGCTGTTATTGGGAGATTACAGGCAATAATAGCCTTACATTTCCCGCTTGATGCAGGCAATTGCACCTTTTTCCAGCCGGCTCACCTGCGCCTGAGAAATACCGATTTCGGTGGAGACTTCCATTTGGGTTTTACCCTGGCAAAACCGCAGCGCCAGAATATTGCGCTGCCGTTCATCCAGATGCGCAATCGCATCTTTGAGACTGATCTGCTCCAGCCAATGCTCGTCACTGTTGCTTTTATCCCGCACCTGATCCATCACACATACCGTATCGCCTGCGTCGGAGTAAACAGGCTCATATAGGCTGACAGGGTCAACGATGGCATCCATGGCCATCACTACCTCCTCCCGTGGTATGCCGAGATGAGAGGCGATCTGCTCCACAGTGGGTTCTCTTTGCGTGCTGGACATCAGTTGTTCCCGGGCCTGAAGCACATGGTAGGCAGTATCCCGCATACTGCGGCTGACCCGAATCGCACTGTTGTCTCTCAGATAGCGCCGAATCTCGCCGATAATCATTGGAACACCGTAAGTCGAAAATTTTACATCCTGATTCACATCAAACCTGTCGATAGCCTTGATAAGTCCAATGCATCCCACCTGAAACAGATCGTCCACATTTTCGCCTCGGCCCAAAAAGCGCTGGATCACGGATAATACCAATCTTAAATTGCCACAGATCAATTGTTCGCGGGCAGCTTTGTCTCCGGCCCGACTGCGCCGCAGCAGGGCCATCATTTCATCATTCTTCAACACCTTCAGGTCTGCGGTATTGATGCCGCAGATCTCCACTTTCCCCCGCATGCTCCGTGCCTCCGTCATTGGTTTATCTCCAGTATTTCCGCCGGAAATCTCAGTTATTCCGTGTCGCGAAAAGAGTGCTGAATCGACGGAATGGGACAGCCAGCAGACAGCATATACTGCTTGTGAGGTGGGAAATATGCTTGTGAGATTTTGCCAGCTGCGGCGTAAAGAGGTCATCAATCTTTGCGATGGATGCAAATTGGGATATGTGGGCGATCTTGAGATCTGCCTGCCAGAGGGAACGGTAAAAGCGATCATTGTTTTCGGTCCCTGCCGCTTTTTCGGGCTGTTTGGCAGGGGAGAGGATTATTATATTCCATGGGATTGTATCCAGAAATTCGGGGACGATATTGTGTTGATCGACAAGCCCTTTCAGAGGAGAGACGGCCAGCAAAATCCACGAAAGCGGCGAAAGCGCTGATAATAACCGGCTAAAGGCCGAAAAACAGGAAAAAATACGAAAAAAATACCTTGCAATCAGGATATTCTTATGATATTATATGTCAGTCGGAATCCGCACAGCGCCCGATCGCCGGCCGGTGCTCCGCAGGGAGTTAGCCGGTGAGATGACGGAGCTGGAGGTACAAAACTAAACATAAAAGGAGAAACACAAAAATGGCAAACGTCGTATCCATGAAGTCCCTGCTGGAGGCAGGTGTCCACTTCGGTCATCAGACCCGTCGCTGGAACCCCAAGATGGCTCCCTATATTTATACGGAGCGCAACGGCATCTATATCATTGACCTGCAGAAGACCGTGAAGAAGCTGGAGGAAGCCTATAACTTCGTCCGTCAGCTCAGCGAGAACGGTCAGAGTCTGCTGTTCGTGGGCACCAAGAAGCAGGCTCAGGAGGCCATCAAGGACGAGGCTGCCCGTTGCGGTCAGTACTATGTCAACGCCCGCTGGCTGGGCGGCATGATGACCAACTTCAAGACCATGCGCACCCGTGTGGACCGCCTGAATCAGCTCAAGACCATGCAGGCCGACGGCACTTTCGATATGCTGCCCAAGAAGGAAGTTATCAAGCACCTGGGCGAGATCGAGAAGCTGGAGAAGTATCTGGGCGGCGTGAAGGAAATGAAGAAGCTGCCCGGCGCTCTGTTCATCGTTGACACCCGCAAGGAGCGCAATGCCATTGCCGAGGCACATCGTCTGGGCATTCCCATTGTGGCGATTGCCGATACCAACTGCGATCCCGATGAGATCGATTATCCCATCCCCGGCAATGATGACGCCATCCGCGCCATCCGCCTGATCGCTTCCATTATGGCCAACGCCATGATCGAGGGTCGTCAGGGCGAGCAGATGGAAGAAGCTGCCGCTGAGGAAGTCAAGGACGCCGAGTAAGTCAATTTCAAAACAACACCGCGTAAACACTGACGGGGCAGGGAAGTGTCCCTGCCTCGTTTTCACTACACTATAATTAAATGGAGGATTAGATCATGGCTTTTACTGCTGCTGATGTGAAGACCCTGCGTGAGATGACCAGCGTGGGTATGATGGATTGCAAGAAGGCGCTCGTCGAGACCGACGGCGATATGGACAAGGCGGTTGAGTGGCTGCGCGAGAAAGGTCTGGCTAAGGCCGCCAAGAAGGCCGGCCGCATTGCTGCCGAGGGTATGTCCTACGCACTGACCGAGAACGGCGTGGGCGCTCTGGTGGAAGTCAACTGCGAGACCGACTTCTGCGCCAAGAGCGACCTGTTTGTGGCTTTCGTGAAGGATATTGCCAAGGCTGTTGCCGAGAACGATCCTGCTGATGTGGATGCTCTGATGAACAGCAAGTATCCCGGCTCCGAACTGACCGTTTCCGAGACCATGCCAGAGAAGGTCATGTCCATCGGTGAAAACCTGCAGATTCGCCGTTTTGTTCGCTTTGCTGAGAACACCAGCGTTGGCTATGTCCACGCCGGCGGCAAGATCGGTGTGCTGGTAAATCTGGCTGTCGAGGGCGGTATCGACGCTACCGAAATCGGCAAGAACATCGCCATGCAGATCGCGGCTCTGAATCCCCGTTTCTGGGATAAATCTCAGGTTACCGAGGACGTTCTGGCTGAGGAGAAGAAGATCGCTCTGGCCCTGATGGACACTGATCCCAAGATGGCCAATAAGCCCGCTCAGGTCAAGGAAAAGATCGTTATGGGCAAGATGAACAAGTTCTATGAGGAGAACTGCCTGATGCAGATGGAGTTCGTCCGCGGCGATATTTTCCAGGGCAGCGTTGAGAAGTATGTGGCTGACGCCGGTAAGAAACTGGGCGGCAGTGTCAAGTTCGTGGATGCCGTTCGCTATCAGACCGGTGAGGGCATCGAGAAGAAGCAGGAGGACTTCGCTGCTGAGGTCGCTGCTCAGATGAACATGGGCAAGTAATTTCCCTGAAACGTGTAAAAAATCCCGTGAGAGCTGCTCACGGGATTTTTTTGCGCCATAGTTCAAGCAATGCTTTTGGATCGCAAATTGCAATAACAAGTTGGACACGCCGTGGTAAAAACCTTGGTCACGGATG
>CAMEER010000029.1 GCA_945915065.1 uncultured Clostridia bacterium
TCCGTGACCAAGGTTTTTACCACGGCGTGTCCAACTTGTTATTGCAATTTGCGGTCAATAGGTTTTTGGAAAATTTTTTGAAAGTTTTTTGTATGATACCATATACACCGTTTTCCCGCAAGCGGCGGACTTTGCCGGTGCTTTTCTCTTGCGCGGCGGCGGAATCTATCGTATAATACGGTCAGGAAAAATCAACAAATAACGGAGGATGGCTTTATGTACGAAAACGGCAAGATCTACATGGGTCTGGCGGACGATCAGCGGGTGGAAATGTGCCTGAATATGTGCAACCGTCACGGCCTGATCGCCGGCGCCAGCGGTACGGGAAAGACCATTACCATGAAGGTGATGGCGGAGTCCTTTTCCGACGCAGGCGTGCCGGTGTTCCTGTGCGACGTCAAGGGCGATGTAGCCGGTATCTGCGCCCCCGGTCAGAGCAGTGAGGGGATGGAGAAGCGCATTGACAAATTCGGCCTGCGGGATACCTTTACCTATCGCGGCTATCCCACCACTTTCTGGGATATCTATCAGGAGGGCGGTCACGCCGTCCGCGCCACCGTCAGTGAAATGGGGCCGGAGCTGCTGTCCCGCATCCTTGGGCTGACCCCGGCCCAGGAGGGCATCCTGCATATTGTGTTCCGCATCGCGGACGATAAGGGCCTGCTGCTGATCGATCTGAAAGACCTGCGGGCCATGCTGACCTACGTCAATGAGCACCGCGCCGAGTACATGATGACCTACGGCAACATCACACCCCAGTCTGTGGCTGCCATTCTCCGGGCGCTGCTGCCGTTGGAGCAGCAGGGCGGGGAACTGTTCTTCGGCGAGCCGGCGCTTGAGATTCAGGACTGGATGCGTACCGATGCCGAGGGACGCGGCATGATCAATGTGCTGGACTGCGTCAAGCTGGTACAGAACCCCACGCTGTACGCCAGCTTCCTGCTGTGGATGCTCTCCGAACTGTTCGAGAGCCTGCCGGAAGCCGGCGATCTGGACAAGCCCAAGCTGGTGTTCTTCTTTGACGAGGCCCATATGCTGTTCCGAGATGCGCCCAATGTGCTGCTTCAGAAGATCGAGCAGACGGTCAAGCTGATCCGCTCCCGGGGCGTCGGCGTGTATTTCGTGACCCAGAGTCCCGGCGATATTCCCGACAGCGTGCTGGCACAGCTGTCCAACCGTGTACAGCACGCCCTGCGTGCCTACACGCCGGCTGAGTTGAAGGCTGTTCGTGTGGCGGCACAGGCCTTCCGGGCCAATCCTGCCTTCCGGGCGGAGGACGCCATTATGGAGCTGGGCGTGGGCGAGGCGCTGACCTCTTTCCTGGACGAAAAGGGCGTGCCCACCATGGTGCAGCGCACCAAGATCATCTGTCCCCAGAGCCTGATGGCTGCGCCGGAGCCTATGGTGCGGGCAAAAGTGCTGATGCACGACGGTATGGAGAAGTACGACGACTCTGTGGACAATACCTCCGCCTATGAGGTGCTGTCCGAGGAGGCCGTTGCGGCGGAGGCTGCCAAGCAGGCGGAAGCCGAGCGCAAGGCACAGGAAAAGGCGGCGGCTGAGCAGGAAAAGCAGCGCCTGAAAGAGGAAGAAGCCGACAGAAAGCGGCAGCAGAAGCTGGAAGACGAGGCGCGTAAACGCCGGCAGAAGCTGGAGGATGAAGCCCGCCGCCGGCAGCAGAAGCGGGAGGATGAGGAGCGCCGCAAGGCGGAACGCCAGCAGGAGAAGGCGGCGGCTGAGGCCAAGCGCAAGGCAGAGCGGCTGCAGGCCAAGATCGAGACGCAGTTGATCTCCGCCGGCGGCCAGATCCTTAAGCGCGGCTTGTTGGGCGTTCTGAAAAAGCGCTGATTTTCGATGCTGCCATTGGAGAGACAACCTGCTCCATAAAAAAGCGGAGCGATGCCATGGCATCGCTCTGTTTTTTACATCGGAAGTACTTTTCACAGATACTGTGGTGAACGGTATGCAGGGTTTACTGCCGCTTGATCGCCCGCATCTCGATATAGCCCCGTGCGCCGCGGGGTTCCAGCTGAATACGGGGATTGCTGTCGTCCCAGATATAGCCGATGACGGAGGGATCGTATTGCGCCATCGCCTGCTGTACAGAGACGATAGCGCCGCAGTAGTCCTCTTGCGCAAACGGTTCTCCCTGGAACATCAGACAGTCTGTCTCAGGAAGTGTGATGATATCGAAGCCGACCGGTACAGGACCATCGTAATCCGGTTCTGTTTCTACACCCTGTACATAGGTGGAGGTATTTGGCTTCCTGTACTGCTCCGGCAGCCACAGGCACACCGGTTCGCCGCAGAGCGAGTCCATGCTCAGAAGTGTTCCCCACACATCACAGCCGACCTCCTCACAGTAGGAGAAGTAGTCTTCGGCTTTGATGCCGCGCTTGAGAATGATTTTGCGCTGCGGCTTGTGAATGACCTGAATAAAGATATTGCTTGTGGTTTTCATGGAAATCTGATCCTTTCTCAGTGCCCTGAATTTTGCGCCGTAAGGGACAAATAGTGTGACAGGGACAGGATTTACGGCATAACAGCTGGGACACATTCCGAATTCCCGGGAAAAAGCGCGGGTAAACACGTCGACGCTGCCGAAGCCTGAGTCAAACGCTGCGTCGATGATGCGGCCGCTCTCATGCTTCAGCCGCAGCGCTGCTTTTGCCAGCCTCAGACGACGGATATAGCTTGCCGGTGTCAGCCCGGTGTAATCCTGAAAGAGCCGGTGGGAATACCACGGGGAAAAAGCCGCTTCACGCGCAAGGTCTGTCATAGCGATCTTTTCCTCCAGATGGGCTTCAATATAATCCTGCATCCGCTGCACCGCCAGAATATGTTCTGTCACATTTTCATCTCCTTATGTTGGCAACTGTATTTTACTGTTTTTTCGAAAGGATCTCTCGACGTTTTTTGCTGAAATTGTTTTTATGCCGTATCATTCGGCTTTTTCGGAACCGGTTGTCTTGCCCGGGAAGAGGAGTGAAGCGTATCAGGAGGGCTCCGGTGCATCAAATTTGTTCTGCCCAAGAGTCTGGAATGTCAGGAGGGAATGCGGGCAGCGCATATTTCCGGCGTATCGGTGACATGTTAAACCTGATACTGACGATGAAAGGATGTGACGGGCTTTGTCCAACCATTTGAAAAACCAAACAAGCCCCTATCTGCTCCAGCACGCGGAGAATCCGGTGGAGTGGTATCCCTGGGGTGAGGAGGCGTTCCGTCGGGCCAGAGAGGAGGATAAACCGGTCTTTCTCAGCATCGGATACAGCACCTGCCACTGGTGTCATGTCATGGCCCATGAGAGCTTTGAGGACGAGGAGATCGCGGAGCTTTTGAACCGGTATTTTATTTCCATCAAAGTGGACAAGGAGGAGCGGCCGGATATTGACGCCATCTACATGTCGGTCTGTCAGGCGTTCACCGGCAGCGGCGGCTGGCCCACCAGCATTTTCATGACAGCCGACCAAAAGCCGTTCTTTGCGGCCACCTATTTTCCGAAGCACTCCACAGGCGGTATGATCGGACTGTGGGAACTGCTCAGTGTGATCCATGAAAAATGGGAAAATGACCGGCCCTCGCTGCTGCGGCAGGCCGATGAGATCGTCTCCCACCTGAGCAGGAACAGCCCGGCAGGCGATATGCCGGCCACCAATCTGACAGAAGCTGCTGTGAAACTATATCGGCAGAGCTATGACCCAAAGAACGGCGGATTCGGCCGTGCGCCAAAGTTTCCCGCGCCGCACAACCTACTGTTTCTCCTGGCCTATTATGAGCGGCATGGCGACGCGGCCTGTCTGGAGATGGCAGAGCGGACTTTCCTGCAGATGTACCGGGGAGGAGTGTTTGACCATCTGGGCTTCGGCTTTTTCCGCTATTCCACCGACGCACGGTTTCTGATTCCTCATTTTGAGAAAATGCTGTATGATAACGCGCTGCTGATCATGGGTTACTGCAAGGCCTACACGGCGACTAAAAAGCGCCTGTATCTGGAGATCGCCGAGAAGATTGCCGCCTATATTCTTCGGGAGATGACAGACCCGGAAGGCGGTTTTTACAGCGCGCAGGATGCCGACAGTGACGGAGAGGAGGGGAAATTCTATCTCTTCACCCCGGGTGAGGTGGTAAATCTTCTGGGCCAAAAGGAGGGTGAAGCCTTTTGCCGCCATTTCGGCATTACCGAATCCGGTAATTTCGAGGGGAAAAGTCTTCCCAATTTGCTTGACAGCGACATATCGGACAAGGCCTTTGATCAATTCCTGAAGAACCTTTGCCAATACCGCGCAAAGCGCTGCGCGCTTCATCTGGATGATAAGATACTGACTTCCTGGAACGCGCTGATGATCGCCGCCATGTGCCGGCTGTACCAGACCGGCGGGAATGCCGCGTATCTGGATTGCGCAAAACGGGCAGACCGGTTTATATGGGACAAGTTATATGACGGAGATACGCTTTTTGTCAGCTTTCGGGAGGGAAAGCGGGGCGTTAAGGGATTTTTGGATGATTATGCCGCCTGCCTGTTCGCGCAGCTTGCCTTGTATGGCGCAACGTGGGAGGAGAGCTATCTGGACCGGGCGAAACAGTTATGCCGGGATGTGCATGACAGATTTTGGGACGATAAAAACGGCGGGTTCTATCTGTACGGTGCGGAAAATGAGTCGCTGATCCTGCGTCCCAAGGAAACCTATGACGGCGCGCTTCCCAGCGGAAACTCCCTGATGGCGTGGAGTCTGGTGCGGCTGTCGCAGTTGACCGCCGATGAAACGTACCGGCGTGAAGCAGAGGATCAGCTGAGGTTTCTCGCATCGGAGGCAGCACAGTATCCGGCAGCACACGCCATGTTCCTTTCAGCGCTTTTGGACCATGAGGTCCCTCCACCCAAGGTAACGGTGGTGCTGGCTGACCGGGCGGACGCTGTGGCACCGCCTGCCTTGTTTTCACCGGATACGGTGGTACGTTTGCTGCGCGAGCCTACCAAGGAATTTCCCCTGAAAAACGGCAAGACAACTTACTATGTCTGCCGCGATCACAGCTGCATGCCGCCGGTGAACGAGCTGAAGGAAATGATATAAGAAAAATGTGCTGCGCAGGGTGCCCATGGGTACCTGTTGATCTCAGATGCATGGTGCGATTGCAAATGGGGCAAACTGCTTCAGAGGTGATCATCATGTCAAAACAAGGAATGGCGCGGCCGGACTGGACGCACACAAAGCCCCGGAACGAGGCGCCGCCTGTCCCTGAAATACAGGGAAAGGCCAAGCACAGCAAGAAAAACGCAAACCCCATTATCAGCGGGACACATGGCCCTGAACAAAAAGTATACCACACGGAAAAACCGATTTCCAAGGTCTATCCCGTCATTGACAACGATCTGGCACGGGATAATGTGGAAAACGACATCCCCGCCGCGGATTTGGAAGATCTCTGAGCCTGTCACACATGGCCCCGGTTATGCATAGGCTGGCCAGGGGTGATGTTATGAATTGCGGGTCAAACTGCCCGAGTGCGGTGGCGCATATCCGGGGAGGGGCGGACGCAGCGTGCCTGTCCGGACAAGTACGGTTTTATCAGGAGAGCGAAAGTGTTTTGGTGGTGGTAGAGATCTCGGGACTTCCTCAGAACAGCAAAACCGGATTCTTTGCCCTTCATATTCATGAGGGAAAGAAGTGTGGCGGTCAGGCTTTTGCGGAGACAGGCGGCCATTATAATCCGAGAGGAGCAGCTCATCCGTGCCACGCGGGGGATCTTCCGCCGCTGATGCAGTGCTGTGGCCGGACGTATCTGGCGGTGCGGACAGACCGTTTCCGTGTGCAGGAGATCATCGGAAGGACTGTAGTGATCCACAGCGATCCCGACGATTTCCGCTCTCAGCCTGCCGGAAACGCAGGGACAAAAATCGCCTGCGGCGTCATTTGCCGGCAATAGAGTTTCCGCATATTTGAGATGTTTCGTGATTGGACGTCTGTTACAAAAAACGACAAGCTTTGCCGGAAGCTTGTCGTTTTTTGTGGGAGTAATGATTGGGTTTCGCAAAAGCATACGTAGCAAAGCAGATACGGGGTCGCCGAAAACCGGCAGCCGTAATCTCAGTGTACCCACTTGCCCAGCAGCTTTTCCACATCAGCGGCTTTCAGTACCTTGCCCATGGAAACCACCTGCTCGTTGACCACAATAGCAGGCATGCTCATTACGCCGTACGCCATGACTTTTTCCATATCGGTGATGTATTCCACCTCAACAGACAGCCCCATGGCTTTGACAGCGGTTTTGGCATTCTCGTACTGCTCGTGGCAGGATTTGCAGCCTGCGCCCAGCACTTTGACGCAGCAGATACCGTCCACAGGTGCGCCGCAGCAGCAGGATGCCGTTTTCTCTGCCTGAGGAGCAGAGCAGCGGCCGCTTTCTGACGCTTTGGAAACTGTGCCGCCGCAGCAAGCAGGGGATTCCGCTTGCGCTTCCTTTTTCTTGCCGAAGTTGAACAGTGCCATGATTCATTCCTCCTGATGTTATATAATAAACGGTTGAACAGCATTAAAGAAGTAGCCCACGATCATGATACCGATAGTACAGACCGCAATGAAAATACCCAACAGCTTAGGCTTTACCGCCTTGCGGAGCATGACCATGGAGGGGAGGGACAGGGTGGTGACGCCCATCATGAAGGACAAAACCACGCCAAGCTGCGCGCCCTTTGCCAGCAGCGCTTCCGCAATGGGGATCGTGCCGAAAATATCGGCATACATGGGTACTCCGGCAATCGCAGCAATGACAACGCCGAAGGGATTGCCGGTGCCAAGAATCTTCACGATAAACGCTTCGGGGATCCAGTTATGGATGAGTGCGCCGATGCCCACACCAATCAGGACATAGGGAAATACTTTCTTAGCGGTGGAGACGACCTGTTCCCAGGCATATTTGATGCGGTCCCTGACGTGTAATTCTTCCTGAGGAATGTCGATGGCTTTGCCGCTGCGGATGTATTCCTCTACCTCGTTTTCCAGATGCATCTTTTCGATGAATGTGCCGCCGGCTACGGCGATCACCAGGCCAAGTACCACATAGATGACCGCGACCTTCCAGCCGAAAATACTCATAAGCAGCACTAAGCTGCCCAAGTCTACCATGGGTGAGGAGATCAGGAAAGAGAAGGTCACGCCCAAAGGCAGGCCGGCGCTGGTGAAACCGATGAACAGGGGAATGGAGGAACAGGAGCAGAAGGGGGTCACTGTTCCCAACAAAGCAGCCACGCAGTTGGCCCCAATGCCGCGGAAACGGCCCAGAATGCGTTTTGTCCTCTCCGGAGGAAAGTAGCTTTGGATGTAGGAAATGATCAGAATGAGGACGCCCAGCAAAACCATGATCTTGATGGTATCATAGAGAAAGAACTGGATACTGCCGCCGATTTTACTCGAGGGATCCATACCCAATGACGTCAGACCGCTGCCAATGGCCTTACTGAGCCATCTCATGCCAAGGACCTGATTCTGGATAAAATCCCACACGGAACGTAAGGCTTCCATGGTATTGCCTCTCCTTTGCATCGATAAATCTAAAAGCATCGAAGTGATGCCCCAAAAAGAAGCCATCTGTTGGGCTGGCGTCTTTATTCTTCGCAGCAGCAGTCCCTGTCTTTTTCGGGAAAGGGCAGCAGAGTCAGCTGCTGCGCCAAGAGCTGCCTGGCCTGCTCCGCGCCGGCCGGGTCAATGGAGTAGTGGACCCATTTGCCCTCTTTGCGGCCGCGAACGACACCGGAATCACAGAGGATCTTCATGTGGTGGGAAAGCGTGGACTGTCCGATCTGCAGCTCATCCAGCAGCTTGCAGGCGCACTTTTCTCCACTTCTCAGAAGTCCCAGAATTTGCAGTCTGTTTTCATCGCAAAAGGCCTTAAACACCTTCGCCGCGGCCGCGTATTCAGATGCCATGGGCATTACCTCAAATCTATTTCCTTCGATATGTCCCCATTATACCCAATACATTGATGAATGTCAATATGATTGCTGCAGTCTGTACAGCATTCATATTGCACGCCGGCCTGTGCATATAGTGATGCAGAAACAGGAGGTGTGTCCCATGACGTCAGGAAAAAGAGTACGGCCCGGCAAGGTACCGCCGCAGCCGCGGGGAAAAGCGCAGGCACGCAGCAGAGCACAGGGAAAGCGGCAGCAGCCGCCAAGTGGGAGGGGTCTGCGTTTTATGTTCCAATTGGTCGCCAGCGCTGTGATTCTGGTGACAGTGGTCGTGGTGAAATTCACCATGCCGGATGTGGCCCAGCGGTACGGCGGTGATCTTCTGCACCTGATGGGAGCGGACTCGGATTTTGCGGCGGCTTTTTCCGCGGTGGGACGTGCCATCGGGGGCGATGATATGGCCGCAGCTTTCGGTGAGGCGTATACAGCGGTTTTCGGCCCGGAAAAGGCGGGGATCAGTCACGAGGTGGACCGCAATGCCGTTGTGTACGGTGCCGATACCACGCCGGAGATCGTGGATATGCTCCAGCAGGTGCTGGGCTTTGCCTATCAGAAGCCGGTCAACGGAACCATCTCCTCGGCATTCGGATTCCGCGATCATCCGGTGGAAGGGCAGGAACGTTTCCACTATGGCATTGATGTGGCCTGCGAAAAGGGGGAGATCATCCGCGCCTTTGCCGACGGCACAGTCACGGCAGTGGCAGAGAGCACCGAGCTGGGGAAATATGTGGAGCTGACCCACGCTGACGGTTATACCACCCTGTATGCCCACTGCAGCCGTATCAACGCCTCTGCCGGTCAAACGGTCAAAATGGGGGATCCTATCGCGGAGGCAGGGGATACCGGTGACGCCACCGGCAACCATCTCCATTTTGAATTGCACCATAATAACATCTATCTCAATCCCGTATACTATGTCTCATAATGATCCCGCAAAAATCATTGTGTCCCCCACAGTACCGCTGCTGCTGGCGCTGTTCGTGCTGCTGTCGTCACCGCTGCTGCTGGGAGCGCTGCTGCTGGCGGCACTGACCCATGAACTGGGACATTGCGCCATGCTGCGGTGGCTGCGGGCCCGTGTGACTGCCGTCCGCATCACAGCGATGGGGGCGGAAATGCGGATAGAAGGACGGCTGTCCTACGGCGGCGAGGTATTGGCGGCGGCGGCAGGTCCGGCAGTCAATCTGCTTCTGGCGCCGCTGCTGGCCTATGGCGGCCGTTTGTGGGAGATACTGTACCTTTTCGCCGGCACGCAGTTGGTACTGGGTCTGTTCAATCTGCTGCCGATACTGCCGCTTGACGGCGGCAGTATGCTGTGGAACCTGCTGGCGTGGGTCACAGAGCCGTATACCGCTGACCGTGTTATGACGGCGATAGGCTTCGGCACAGCCGCTGTGCTGACGCTGGCGGCCGTATGGGCGGCATGGCAGGGGGGAGGATTCTTTTTCCTATTGGCCGCGCTGGGGCTTCTGTGGCAGCCTCTGGGGCAAATAGGGGTTGCCAAACCGCTGCAAAGCGGGTAGAATATAAAGGCTATTCCGTTAACCTATGATACGATGGGAGAAATATTGTGGATAAGAAGCTGGAGCGGATCTTGCCCCGCGTGCAAAAGCCCGCCCGTTATGTGGGCGGCGAATATAACGCCGTCATCAAGGATAAGGTGCAGGTGGATACCCGCATTGCCTTTTGCTTTCCGGATACCTACGAGATCGGCATGTCCAATCTGGGGATGCGGATCCTCTATGGCGTCATGAATCAGATGGAGGGCGTGTGGTGCGAGCGTGTCTTTGCGCCCTGGGGTGACATGGAGGAGGAGATGCGCCGGGCGGATATTCCGCTGTTCGGCCTGGAATCCGGCGACCCCATCACGAATTTTGACATTGTGGCCTTTTCCGTGGGGTATGAGATGGCCTTCACCGCCATTCTCAATATGCTGGATCTGGCCGGGATCCCCCTGCGCAGCGCCCAGCGTGACGGCCTGACGCCTCTGGTGATTGCCGGCGGCACAGCCATGTACAACGCCGAGCCGATTGCCGATTTCATCGACCTTATCAGCCTTGGCGAGGGCGAGGATATCACCGTGGAGCTGGTGGAGCTTCACCGCAGGGCCCGCCGGGAGGGGTGGAGCAAGGCGGAATTTCTGCGGGCCGCCGCCCGGCTGGACGGCATCTATGTCCCCAGCCTGTATGAGATCGCCTACAACGACGACGGGACGGTGCAGGCCATTACGCCGCGTGACGGCGCGCCCGCCGTGGTGACCAAGCGTATCGTTCATGATATGGACAAGGCCTATTTCCCGGTCAATACCATCGTGCCCTCCACGGAGATCGTGCAGGACCGCGTCATGCTGGAGCTGTTCCGGGGCTGCATCCGGGGCTGCCGCTTCTGCCAGGCAGGATATGTGTACCGCCCCGTCCGCAACCGCAGCCGGGAGCTTTGCGCCCAATATTGTCTGGATTCCTGCAACGACTCCGGCTATCAGGAAGTGACGCTTTCCAGCCTCAGCACCAGCGACTATCCGCCGCTGACGGAGCTGTGCGACCAGCTGGAGCCGTTTTGCGAGAGCCGCCATGTGAACCTGTCGCTGCCCAGCCTGCGGGCGGACAACTTCTCCATGGCGCTGATGCAGCGTCTGGCAAAGGGCCGCAAGACCGGCCTGACTTTTGCGCCGGAAGCCGGCACGCAGCGCCTGCGGGACGTGATCAACAAGAATGTCACGCTGGAGGAACTGCTGAACTCCTGCCGTACTGCCTTTGCCGGCGGCTATAACGCCGTGAAGCTGTACTTCATGCTGGGCCTGCCCACCGAGACCGACGAGGATGTACTGGGCATTGCCGATGTGGCCGCCCGTGTCATGCACGCGTGGCGGGAAAGCGCGCCCAATAAGCAGCGGGGCGTCCGCATCACGGTGTCCACCTCCTATTTTGTACCCAAGCCCCATACGGCCTTCCAGTGGGAGCCGCAGATTACCCGGGAGGAATATGAGCGCCGGGTGCAGCTGCTGCGTCAGGCCATGACCACCAAAACCGTCACCTACAACTGGCACGACGGTCAGACATCCTTTATTGAGGCGGTGCTGGCCCGCGGCGACCGCAGGCTGGGAAATGTGCTGGAAGCTGTCTGGCGTAAAGGCGGACACCTTGACGCATGGGAGGAGTATTTCTCCCTTGACCGCTGGCGGGAAGCTTTTGAGGAGTGCGGCGTGGATCCGGCTTTCTATGCCTACCGCCGCCGGGAAAAGGACGAGATCATGCCCTGGGATATGATCTCCAGCGGCGTAACGCGCCAATACCTGTGGCGCGAGTATGAAAACGCCATGGCGGGCGTCACCACGCCGGACTGCCGCACCCGATGCAACGGCTGCGGCGCCAATCAACTGGTAGGAGGGAAGTGCGATGTCTAAGCTGAGACTGCTGTTTGTCAAGGAAGCGCAGGCGGCGTATATTTCCCACCTTGACCTGATGCGTACCTTCCAGCGGTGCTTCCCCCGCACAGAGCTGGACATCAGGCACACCCAGGGCTATCATCCCCATCCCATCATCTCCATCGTCCTGCCGCTGCCGGTGGGACAGAGCAGCGACTGTGAGTTGCTGGATTTTGAGGTCACACAGGATACGGACGGCAGCGGCATTGCGGACAAGCTTAATACCGGTATGCCCACCGGTATCCGCGTGCTGGACTGCTATGCGACCAAACGTCCCGTCCGGGAGCTGGACAGCCTTCGGGCGGATGTGACGCTGGAATACGACGCCGGTGTGCCGGAGGGCGCGGCGGAGCAGCTGCAGGTACTGCTCTCCCGGGATTCTCTGGTGATCCAAAAGCGCACCAAGCGCAAGGAACTGGCGGATGTGGACATTGCCCCCATGATCCGCAATGCGGCGGTGACGGCGGATGAGCACAATCTGTATCTCGACATCACCGTGCAGGCCCAGAATCCCGGTCTGAACCCGCAGCTGGTGGAAAAGGCCATTGCCGCCTATCTCCCACAGTTGACACCGGACTTCGTCCGGGTGCGCCGGCGTGCCATTCTGGACGCGAATGGGCAGGATTTCCGATGATTTTGCCGCAAAACGAAAAATAATGCTTGCATTTCCCCAATTTCTATGATATCCTATCATGGCGTGAAAAGGGCGGTCCTCTGTCGCCGGTGCGGAATGCACCCTTGTAATGGCGTTATGAACACCTATAAATACAGGAGGAAAAATCCATGGATCTCATCAAAGCATTGAACGAAAAGCAGCTGAAGGAAGTGCCTCAGGTGCAGGTGGGCGATACCGTCCGCGTGCATGTGAAGGTCAAGGAAGGCTCCCGCGAGCGTATCCAGGTTTTCGAGGGCACCGTGATTGCCAAGAAGCATGGCGGCATCGAGGAGACCATCACCGTCCGCCGTATCTCCTATGGCGTGGGCGTGGAGAAGGTGTTCCCCGTACATTCTCCCTCCATCCAGACCATCGAGACGGTGCGTCATGGCTTCGTGCGCCGCGCCAAGCTGTACTATCTGCGTGATCGCGTCGGCAAGGCTGCCAAGATTCGCGAGAAGCTGTAAGCCATTTCGATTCAAAGAAAAGCGTCCACGGTGGTGGACGCTTTTTGCTTTTCATTTCGGGAAAAATGTGGTATACTTACGCAAAATGCAGAACTGTGAGGTGACCGACCATGCAGATAGAGGGGTTGAGCTGGTTTCCCGGCCACATGACGAAAACCAAGCGCATGATCGTGGCCGAGATCAAAAATGTGGACGCGGTGTGCGAGATTCTGGACGCCCGGATCCCGCTGTCCAGCCGGAATCCGGACGTGGATGAGATGACGGTGGGCAAGCCCCGGCTGGTGGTGCTCAACCGGGTGGATCAGGCCGATCCCCGTGAGACAAATCGCTGGGCCTCCTATTTCCGGGGAAAGGGCTGCGCGGTGCTGGAGGCCAACGCCAAAGGCGGCGTGGGCACGGCGCAGTTTGCCGCCGCCGTGCGGGAGCTGCTCCGTGACAAGCTGACGGCCTATGCCGAAAAGGGTCAGATCGGCCGCACCGTCCGGGTGATGGTGCTGGGTATTCCCAACGTGGGCAAGTCCACCTTCATCAACAAGGTGGCCCACCGCAAGACCGCCAAGGCAGAGGACCGCCCCGGTGTGACCCGCAGCAAGCAGTGGGTTCCGGTGGACCGCACGCTGGAGCTGTTGGATACCCCCGGTATCCTGTGGCCGAAGTTTGATGACGTGGAGGTCGGTAAGCGTCTTGCGTTTACCGGCGCCATCAAGGATGACGTCATGGACATCGAGGAGCTGGCCTGCTATCTGATGGAGTATCTGGGCCGCCACTACGCGGCTGTTTTGACGGAGCGCTATAAGATCGAGGTGGAGGAGAGCGATACCGGCTATGACCTGCTGACCAAGGCGGGCCGCAAGCGGGGCTTTCTCATGCGGGGGGCCGAGGTGGATACCGAGCGCATGGCCCGCATCCTGCTGGACGAGTTCCGGGGCGGCAAGCTGGGCCGCTTTACGCTGGAGACAGTGGAGGAGGTGCAGAGATGAATTGTCCTGTTTGCGGAAAAGAGATGGAACAGGGGAAAGTGGTCACCAGCAATAGCTGCGGCGTGTATTTCCTGCCGCCGGACGGCGATGCCGATGCCTTTATTCTGACTACAAAATATATCACCAGGCAGGGCGGCATTGTGCTGGATGGTCCCTATAACACGAATTTCCCCAATGACTCCGAGTTTTCTGCCGCTATCTGCCGCGATTGCCGGAAGATCGTATTGGCCTATTGAAAGGAGCAGCTATGGAGCTTTGGATCTACGAACGCGAAGCATGGTCGCAGGGCTTCCGGACGGTTTGCGGTGTGGACGAGGCCGGCGCTGGCCCTTTGATGGGGCCGGTGTATGCCGCCGCGGTGATCCTGCCGCGGGAATGTGTCATTGAGGGGCTGAACGACTCCAAAAAGCTGACGGAGAAAAAACGGGAGGCCCTCTACGAGGTGATCACCGCCACTGCCGTGGCGTGGTCGGTGGCCAGTGTCAGTGCGGCGGAGATTGACGCCACCGATATTCTCAGCGCCCGTATGAAGGCCATGCAGTCAGCCATTGACGGTCTTGCCGTCAAGCCGGACATGGCGCTGATCGACGGGAACCGTGACCGGGGAAAGCACGCCGCCATTATCACGCCACACCGTTGTATCGTAGGCGGCGATGGCTGTTCCGCTTCCGTTGCTGCGGCGTCCATTCTGGCCAAGGTCAGCCGGGACCGCTATGTGACGGAGGTACTGGACAAGCGGTATCCCCAGTACCAGTTCGCCAAGCACAAGGGCTACGGCACCAAGCTGCACTACGCCATGCTGGAGCAATACGGCCCCTGTCCGGAACACCGTCTGACCTTCCTGAAAAAGTGGGAGACCGGACGATGAGCCGCGCCGAGGGACTGCAGGGTGAGGCAATGGTGGCCCGCTATCTCCGCGAAAACGGCTTTCGCCTTGCAGCCCATAGCTATCGCAGCCGCTTCGGCGAGATCGACCTGATCGCATGGGACGGCGATACCCTGTGCTTTGTGGAGGTCAAGACCCGCACCAATGTGGCCATGGCCCTGCCCCGGGAATACGTTACGCCGCAAAAGCAGCACAAACTCTGCGCCACCGCCATGCTGTATCTGGCGGAGCGGCGATTGGATTGTCCCACCCGTTTCGACGTGGCGGAGGTCTACGCTGAGCACGGTTTTGACACCGCCCGCATAGAATACATCAAAAATGCTTTTCAGTAAGGAGACTGCGATGATACCGTATTTTGACGCCCACTGCGATACCGTTTACCGCTGCCTTGAGACGGGCGAGACCTCGGCGCTGGACTACGGCGACAGCAGGGAGGAGCAGTGCCGCTATTATGCCGCATCGGCTCATCTGCGAAAAAACGGCGGCCATATCGACTTGGAACGCAGCCGACAGTTCAGCCGCTGTGCTCAGTTTTTCGCCTTGTTCCATGATGCGGCATATGCCCCGGCAGACGGCCTGTGGGCACAGTGCCGGCGGATGCACGATTTCTTCCTGCGCGAGATGGATGATAACGCCGACATCGTCCGCCATTGCCGTACCGGTCGGGAGGTGGACGAGACGGTGGCCGAAGGGAAGACGGCCGCGCTGCTGAGCATCGAGGGCGCCGACCTCATCGACTGCGACGTGTATAAGGTGGAGACAGTGGCTCAATGGGGTGTGCGTCTCCTGAACCCGGTCTGGAACCGGGCCAATGTGCTCTCCGGCACCAATGCCGAGGAACCGGAGCGCGGTCTGTCTGCCGCAGGCCGTGATTTTATCCATGTTTTAGAGGAACACGCCATCTATCCCGATGTGTCCCACCTGTCGGATGCCGGCTTTTG
Organism: uncultured Clostridia bacterium; assembly: GCA_945915065.1. Lineage (GTDB taxonomy): Bacteria > Bacillota > Clostridia > Oscillospirales > Oscillospiraceae > Vescimonas. Next base: position 15,326 of record CAMEER010000029.1, read on the forward strand.
GGATCTGGTACATATCGCCCGCCGGCCCATTGTGGCGTCCCATTCCAATGCCCGGGCTGTATGTCCCCACCGCCGCAATCTGACGGATGACCAGTTCCGGGCCATCCGGGACCTGGGCGGTGTGGTAGGCCTGAACCTGTATCTGGATTTTGTCGGCCGGCCCACCATGGACGCGCTGGTGGCCCATGTGGAGCATTTTCTGGCGCTGGACGGAGAAAAGACGCTGTGTCTGGGCGGCGATCTGGACGGCTGTGAGACGCTGGCTGCCGGAATGGCCGGTATGCAGGACGTGCCCAAGCTGTATGAAGCCCTGAAGGCCCGCGGCTACGGAGATGCACTGCTGGAGGACATCTTCTGGAACAATCTCCGCCGCCTGATCTGATATAAAGGAGCGATTTATGGCACTATACGCAATCGGCGACCTGCACCTGTCGCTGAACTCGGACAAGTCCATGGATATTTTCGGTGACGGCTGGCACGACTATATCCGGCGCATCCGGGAGGGCTTCGCCCCCCTTCACGGCGATGACGTGACGGTGCTGTGCGGCGACCTCAGCTGGGGAATGAGCCTTGAGGAGTCGTTGGAGGACTTCCGGTTTCTCAACGCCCTGCCGGGCAAAAAGATTCTCTTGAAGGGCAACCACGACTACTGGTGGAACACGGCCGCCAAAATGAAGCGGTTTTTCGCGGAAAACGGACTGGATACGCTGGAGATCCTCCACAACAACTGCCTTTTCTACGGGGATATTGCCCTGTGCGGTACCCGCGGCTGGTTCTATGAGCTGGACAACGCCGGGACCCACAACGAAAAGATGCTGCTGCGGGAGGCGGGGCGGCTGGAGACTTCACTGAAAGAGGCGGGAGACCGGGAAAAGCTGTGCTTTCTCCACTATCCGCCCATCTATCAGGGCTACGAGTGTCCGGAGATCCTGCGGCTGTTGAAGGAATACGGCGTCAAGGCCTGCTATTACGGCCATCTTCACGGCGCATCCCACCGCCGCGCCATTGAAGGGACACGCTCCGGCACGCTGTTTTCGCTGGTAGCCGGTGATTTTCTGGGATTTGTTCCTAAAAAAATTTGGGAATAATGCAAAAAGGTATGGAAATTCCAATTGTTTTCTGATATCATATAAAATTGGCTTGATTAATATTGTATTCTTATGCCATCACAACATAGATGTATACTGGAGGAAAAGCAACAATGACTGTCAAAAGCTGCGAAAAACTGGAAAAGAGCAGGGTGGCTCTGACCATCGAGGTGGGCGCCGAGGAGTTCGAGGCCGCCGTCAACAAGGCGTATCTGAAGATGCGCGGTAAGATGAACATTCCCGGCTTCCGTCCCGGCAAGGCGCCCCGCAAGATGATCGAGAGCATGTACGGCGCCGAGGTCTTTTATGAGGAAGCCGTCAACGCCGTTCTGCCCGACGCTTACGAGAGCGCCGTGGACGAGCAGAAGCTGGAGGTCGTTGGCTATCCCCAGGTGGAGATCGAGAGCGTCGGCAAGGAAGGCGCTGTGTTCAAGTGCACTGTCGCCGTGTATCCCGAGGTGGAACTGGGCCAGTACAAGGGTCTGGAGGCCGTTAAGGCCGAGGTGAAGGTCATGGCCGCCGACGTGAACGCCCGTCTCAAGGAGATGGCTGAGCGCAACAGCCGTCTGGTGGCAGTGGAGCGCGCCGTCAAGAAGGGCGACACCGCCAACATCGACTTTGAGGGCTTTGACAACGGCGTTGCTTTCGAGGGCGGCAAGGGCGATGCCTTTGATCTGGAGATCGGTTCCGGCAGCTTTGTCCCCGGCTTCGAGGATCAGTTGATCGGCATGAAGGCCGGCGAGGAGAAGGATATTGATATCACTTTCCCCGAGAACTACACGCCCGAGCTGGCCGGCAAGCCCGTTGTGTTCCATGTGAAGGTCAACGAGGTCAAGGTCAAGGAGCTGCCCGCTATCGACGATGAGTTTGCCAAAGACGTGTCCGAGTTCGACACCCTGAAGGAACTGAAGGCCGACATCAAGAAGAAGATGATCGAGGAGCGCACCACTGCCGCTCAGCGCGCCTTTGAGGATGTGCTGATGACCAAGGTGGCCGAGGGCGTCAAGGCTGACATTCCCGAGGAGATGATCGAGCTGCAGGCCCAGCAGCTGGTGGACGGCTTCAAGCAGCAGCTGGCCGCTCAGGGCATCCCCTACGATCAGTATCTGAAGATGACCGGCATGGAAGAGGCCAAGATCATGGCTGACGCCAAGGAGCCCGCCGCCAATCAGGTGAAGATGGATCTGGCCATCCGCGCCATCATCAAGGCCGAGGGTCTGGAAGTCTCCGACGAAGAGGTGGAGGCTGAGATGAAGAACGTGGCCGATAAGTACGGCATGGATCTGGATACCGTCAAGAAGTATCTGCGCAGCGAGGACGTGAAGGAGCAGGTCATGCGTGAGAAGGTCATCAAGGTGGTGGCTGACTCTGCCAAGGCGGTTGCCCCCGAGGCCAAGGAAGAGGAGACCAAGGCAGCAGAAGAAGAGAAGAACGACTAAATCACTGATAAGGGTGGGTATACTTTGACTATCTTTCGTAACGGAGGTATTTTACAATGAGCTTGGTTCCCTATGTTGTTGAACAGACCAACCGCGGCGAGCGGTCCTATGATATTTTTTCCCGTCTGCTGAACGACCGCATTATCTTCCTGGGCGAAGAAGTGAATGATACCACCGCCAGTCTGGTCGTGGCCCAGCTGCTGTATCTGGAGGCGCAGGATCCTGACAAGGATATCCAGATGTATATCAACAGCCCCGGCGGCAGCGTGACGGCCGGCATGGCAATCTATGATACCATGCAGTACATCAAGTGTGATGTATCCACCATTTGTATCGGCATGGCTGCCAGTATGGGCGCGTTTCTGCTGTCCAGCGGCGCCAAGGGCAAGCGCATCGCGCTGCCCAATGCCGAGGTGATGATCCACCAGCCCTCCGCCGGCACCAAGGGTAAGGTCACCGATATGGAGATCGACGTGGAGCACTTCCTGAAGATCAAGCGCAACCTGAACAAGATCCTGTCGGAGAATACCGGCAAGAGTGTGGAGCAGGTGAAGGAGGATTCCGAGCGGGATCGCTGGATGACCGCGGAGGAAGCCCGGGAATACGGTCTGGTGGACAAAGTGATTTACAAGCGCTGAGTGAGGTAGCATATGGCTGATAATTCTAAGGCACTGCGCTGCTCCTTCTGCGGTAAACCGGAAAGTCAGGTACACCGCATGATTCAGGGGCCCGGCGTCCGCATCTGCGATGAGTGTGTGCATCTGTGCCTGTCCCTGCTGGATGATGGATATAATACGGAGCCGGAGATGGTAGACAGCCTTGACCAGCTGCCTACGCCGCAGGAGATCAAAGCAGTGCTGGATCAGTATGTGGTGGGGCAGGAAGCGGCCAAGATCGCCCTGTCCGTATCCGTATACAACCACTATAAGCGTATTTTCTTCGGCGGCGGCGAGGATGTGGAGCTGCAAAAGAGCAATATCCTGATGATCGGCCCCACCGGCAGCGGCAAGACCCTGTTTGCCCAGACGCTGGCCCGGGTGCTGAAGGTGCCCTTTGCCATTGCCGATGCCACGACGCTGACGGAAGCCGGCTATGTGGGCGACGACGTGGAGAATATTCTGCTGCGGCTTCTGCAGGCGG
>CAMEER010000030.1 GCA_945915065.1 uncultured Clostridia bacterium
GCCGGCTATGTGGGCGACGACGTGGAGAATATTCTGCTGCGGCTTCTGCAGGCGGCGGATTTCGACGTGGAGCTGGCTGAGCGCGGTATCATCTATGTGGATGAGATCGACAAGATCGCCCGCAAGAGCGAAAATACCTCCATCACCCGCGATGTATCCGGCGAAGGTGTGCAGCAGGCGCTGCTGAAGATCCTGGAGGGGACCGTGGCCAATGTGCCGCCACAGGGCGGCCGCAAGCACCCCCATCAGGAGTTTATCCAGATCGACACCCGCAACATCCTGTTTATCTGCGGCGGTGCGTTTGACGGTCTGGAAAAGATCATCGAACGCCGGACCGACCGCAAGGGCATCGGTTTCGATGCCGTTGTGGAGAGCAAGGCGGAGCGCCGGCAGGGTGCGCTGCTGAAGGAAGTGCAGCCCCATGACCTGCTGAAGTTCGGTATTATTCCGGAGCTGGTGGGCCGCATGCCGGTGATCGCCGCATTGGACGGCCTGACCCGTGACGATCTGGTGACGATTCTGACGCAGCCGAAGAACGCGCTGGTGAAGCAGTATCAGAAGCTGCTGGAATACGACGATGTAAAGCTGGACTTTACGCCGGACGCGCTGGAAGCCATTGCGGATCTTGCCATCGAGCGGAATATCGGCGCCCGCGGCCTGCGTGCCGTCATGGAGGGCGTGCTGACAAAGCTGATGTACGACATTCCCTCCGATCCTACCATCGCGCAGGTGACCATTACCGCTGACTGCGTGAAAAACGGCGCCCGGCCGGAGATCGTCCACGATCCCGAGCGGGTTGTCAGGCGGGCAAAATTAAAGACCGGAAAGCAGCCGGAGAAGAAATCCTCCGCACCGGCCTCTTAAAGCATGAACAGGGGAGAGGCATAGCCTCTCCCTCTGCGCATATTTCTCTGTAAAACAGCGAAAAAGAAGATTCCCCGGCAAAAGGAGAACCCCATATGGAAAGAACAACATTGAATATCCCTGTCATTGCCCTGCGGGGTCTGACAGTTTTTCCTGATTTAACGCTTAGCTTTGACGTAGAGCGTGAGATCTCCATTTACGCGCTGGATAACGCTATGGAGGGCGACCGCAGCATCTTTTTGGTGACCCAGCGTGAGATCGCCACCACGGCCCCCACGGAGCAGGATCTTTATACCGTGGGCACGATCTGCCGCATTTTGCAGATCATCAAGACCTCCGAGACCAGCGTGCGCGTTATCGTGGAGGGGCAGCAGCGTGCCCGCATCCACCGTCTGTGGCAAAGCCGTCCGTTCCTGCAGGCCAACGTGGAGCTGCTGGAGGAGGATTTCCCCGGCCGGATGACCGCCCGCACAGAAGCGCTGATCCGGCAGACCTATGTGATCTTCGGCGAATATAAGGAGCTTGTCTCCAATCTCAGCGACGATTTTGTCTCCGCGGTGCTGGATTGCCGTGACCCCGGCCGTCTGGCGGACTTTATCGCCCAGAACATCAACCTGCGTCATGGTGACCGCCAGCGCATTCTGGAGGAACTGAACCCGGTGAAGCGCCTGCGCCTTATGAATGAGCTGCTGGCCCATGAGGTGGAGGTTATTTCTCTGGAGGTGGAGCTGGAGCACAAGGTGCGCTCCCGGGTGGCTCAGGTGCAGAAGGACATGATCCTGCGGGAGCAGATGAAGGTTCTGCAGCACGAATTGGGCGACGACGGCGACGAGGAGATTGCCGAGTATACAGAAAAGATCGAAAAGCTGAAGCTGCCCGAGGAGATCCACAAAAAGCTGATGAAGGAAGTGGATCGTCTGGCCAAGCAGCCTTACGGCAGCGCGGAAGCGTCGGTGATCCGCAACTATCTGGACGTATGTTTGGATATCCCATGGCACAAGACCACCAAGGACCGGGCCGACGTGGCGAAAGCCCGCGCCATTTTGGACCGTGACCACTTTGGCCTGGAGAAGGTCAAGGAGCGTATTTTGGAATTTATCGCCGTGCAGCAGATCAACCCCAATGCCAAGGGAAAGATCCTCTGTCTGGTAGGCCCTCCCGGCGTTGGAAAGACCTCCATTGCCATCTCCGTAGCCAAGGCCATGAACCGCAAGCTGTCCCGCTTGTCGCTGGGCGGCGTTCGGGACGAGGCGGATATCCGCGGTCACCGCAAGACGTATATCGGCGCCATGCCCGGCCGCATCATCGATGCCCTGACCCGTGCCGGCTCCATGAACCCGCTGCTGGTGCTGGATGAGATCGACAAGCTGGCCAGCGATATGCGGGGCGACCCTGCTTCGGCGCTGCTGGAGGTTTTTGACAGCGAGCAGAACTACGCCTTCCGTGACCACTTTTTGGAGATTCCCGTGGATCTCAGCCGCGTCATGTTCATCACCACAGCCAATACGCTGGACACGATCCCCCGTCCGCTGCTGGACCGTATGGAGGTGATCGAGCTGTCCAGCTATACCGACGAGGAAAAGCTGGAGATCGCCCGACAGCACCTGCTGCCCAAGCAGCTGAAGGAGCATGGCTTGAAGCGCACACAGCTTCATATGACCGATGGAGCCATTCGCCGCGTCATTACCGACTATACTCGCGAATCCGGCGTCCGCATTTTGGAGCGGCAGCTGGGTAAGCTGTGCCGGAAAGCCGCCATGCAGCTTGTCACAAATGATGTAAAGCGTATCAGCATTACAGAGAAGAACCTGCCGGACTATCTGGGAATCGTTCGCTATACCCCTGCTGTACATATTACCCGCGACGAGACCGGCGTTGTCAACGGCCTTGCGTGGACGGAAGTAGGCGGTGAGATTCTGGAAGTTGAAGTCAATGTGATGGACGGCAGCGGCAAGCTGGAGCTGACCGGCAATCTGGGCACGGTGATGCAGGAATCGGCCAAAGCGGCTCTCAGCTGTCTGCGCAGCCGCACGGAAAGCCTGCATCTTGAGAGGGACTTCTACAAGACCAAGGATATCCACATCCATTTCCCGGAGGCTGCCACGCCGAAAGACGGCCCCTCCGCCGGTATTGCCATTACCACTGCCATGCTTTCCGCCCTGACCGGCCGTAAGGTACGGGGCGACGTCGCCATGACCGGTGAGGTGACGCTGCGGGGCCGGGTACTGCCCATCGGCGGCTTGAAGGAAAAGACCATGGCCGCCCTGCGCAACGGCGTCAAGACGGTCATTATCCCTAAGGAAAACGAAAAGGATCTGGCCGAGATCGATCAGACCGTCCGCAAGGCGCTGCACTTTGTTCCGGTGGAGACAGTGGATGCGGTATTTGCCGCCGCACTGGTGCCGGAGACCAAGGCGGACGCGGTAGAGCATATGGCCGCCATCGCTGTGGATGCGCCCTATCAGGAGGTACGCCATGGCCATCAACTTTAACAAAGCGGAATTTGTCCTCTCTGCGGTAAAGCCCGCCACATTCGTCCGGGACGGCCGTCCGCAGGTGACCTTTGCCGGACGCTCCAACGTGGGGAAATCCTCCGTCATCAACCGTCTGCTGAACCAAAAGAATTTTGCCCGGGTGGGCGCGACACCCGGCAAGACCACCCAGATCAACTATTTCCGTATTGATGACAAAATCTATTTCACCGATCTGCCGGGGTATGGCTATGCCAAGGTCTCTAAAGACGAGCGTGATCGCTGGGGCAGGCTGATGGAAAGCTATTTTGCCGAGGAAGGTTTGATCACGCTGGGTGTTCTCATCGTGGACGCCCGCCACAAGCCCACCGCTGATGACGTGACCATGTGCGACTATTTCAAGTCCACGCTGTGCCCCATGGTGGTGGTAGCCAACAAGCTGGATAAGCTGAAGAAAAGCGAGATCGAGCCCAATCTGGCTCTGATTCGCCAGACCTTGACGCTGGACGACAGCGTACAGCTGATTCCTTTCTCTGCGGAGAAGGGCATCGGCAAGACGGAGCTGCTGGCCGCCATCAGTCAACACTGCGGGAAATAAAAACGTGTCATACAGGTGGCTGCGAAATGAGAAGCTGCCTGACAGAACGATGCAGCGAATCAACACACCATAGTCAGCATAATGAGCTGACTATGGTGTGTTTTGCAATTATCATTTTTTTGCGGTATCTTTGCGAATACTGCGGCGCATTATACAGAATATTCTGCATAAAACCAGTTGTCAAACGAAAGAAAATGTGCTATGATATGAAATTACTGAACAGTGGCGCAGTATCCTAGTCAGATCTGCCGTCTCCTAAGAAGGGCCTAAAAATCCTTTAAAGGGCACAACTGTGAAACCTCTGGTGCCTGCTTCTTACGCCCAGTTTGGGGTGGGTGCTGGAGGGAGGCGTGCGAAATGCACGCCTGCGGATGTAGGGCGCCCCTCAATGGCATGAGGGACCCGACCCTGCTTCCGTGGAGACCTGCTGTTGTGCACAGGCGTACTCCCCTGGTGGTAAGCGACCTGTGTACGAGGCAGATGACGCCATCGTTTGATGGCGAGAAACCTGCATTGCGGTGCTACCCGGCCTTTGTGCCGTGAACGCTGTGTGCAGAGTAGCCTGCCTTGCGTGGGCATGGTGAATAGGGGAGCTGATGTACAAAGGCCCCGGCCAGGGTCGGCGTGCTATTCCCTTGAAACCCTGCCTGCAAAAGAGGATAAGAGGCGGCGTGACTGCTGTGGAAATCACCTAGGCTGTCCATGATGTGGGGCCTCGGGAGGATTGCAGTGCGGACTAAGTGGCAGTCGGGTCTCGCGACGCGGTAACGCCGCGATGCAGCGCCTAAGGGGAAACCACCTGATCGGCGACGAGAGGTGTGCTGTGGGGAAAACCAACCCGTACCTAAGCCGCAAGATTTACTTCCGGTGCCGCCCTGTTCAGTTTTTTCATTACGGTTGCCGAAAGTCTGTACGTTTCGGTGTTTTTGAAACGAGGTTTATTCATCTTGAGTGATAAAGGAAAACCCAAAAAGAAGAATGACAATTGGCCGCTGCGGGTGTTTTTCATAGCGGTGATACTCAGCGCTCTGCTGAGCTTTTTCTCCTCTACGGCATTGGACGGAGCGGGCTATGTGGTGGCCTGTCTTGTGCTGATCGCTTTTATTGCATTGGGCATTGTGTTTGACATGATCGGCGTTGCGGTGACGGCAGCGGATCCCAAGCCGTTTCACTCCATGGCGGCCCACAAGGAAAAGGGCGGCAAGGAGGCTATCCGCCTGCTGTCCAGCGCCAATCGGGTCAGCTCCATATGCAACGACGTGGTGGGCGATATCTGCGGCATTGTCAGCGGTTCCACCGCGGCGGTGATCGTTGCCGCGCTGCAGCGGGATTTCAGCACCACCAATGTGCTGGTATCCATCGGTGTAACGGCATTGATCTCCGGCCTTACCATCGGCGGCAAGGCGGTGTTTAAAAAGATCGCCATCAATGAATGTACCGCCGTCGTATACCGGGTGGCGCGGATCATGCACGCGCTGCATTTATATCGCTGAAACGGGGGACGATCCCTGATGTTAGAAATGATTCACAGCCCGTCTGATGTGAAGCGGCTGAATACGGCCCAGACCCGCCAGCTTTGCGACGAGCTGCGCACTTTTTTGGTGCAGCATGTGGCAGAAAGCGGCGGGCATTTGGCGTCTAATCTGGGTGTGGTGGAACTGACAGTGGCCATCCACCGGGTGTTCGATACCTCCCGCGACCGGCTGGTGTTCGACGTGGGACACCAGTGCTATGTCCATAAGATTTTAACGGGCCGCCGGGAGCGGTTTGATACCCTGCGGCAGTTCGGCGGAATCTCCGGGTTCCCCAAGCCCTACGAGAGCGTACACGACGCTTTTGTGGCGGGACATGCCTCCAACTCGGTGTCGGTGGCGCTGGGTATGGCCAGGGCACGCACCATGCAGCATCAGGATTACGATGTGCTGGCGCTGATCGGTGACGGCGCACTGGGCGGAGGTCTCAGCTTTGAGGGGCTGAACAATGCCGGCGCTTCCGGTGAGCCAATGATCGTGATCCTCAATGACAACGGTATGTCCATTGCGCCCAATGTGGGGGCGGTCAGCAGCCATCTGTCCCGGCTGCGGACACGTCCGGGGTATTATGCCTTCAAAAAACGGTATCGCCAGCTGCTGGGCGGCGGCGCCGTGGGTGAGAAGCTGTATCATGTGAGCCATGATATCAAGACCGCGCTGAAAAAGACACTGCTGCCGGGCAGTTCCATGTTTGAGAGCATGGGCTTTACCTATATGGGGCCGGTAGACGGTCACGACGTGGAGGCGCTGACCCAGTCGCTGCAATGGGCGCGGGAGCAGCGCTGCCCCGTGTTGCTGCATGTGCGCACTGTAAAGGGTAAGGGCTATCCCCCGGCGGAGCGGGAACCTGCGGCATATCACGGCGTGTCACCCTTTGACCCCGCTATCGGCAAGCTGCTGCACCCTTCTGAGGTGGATTTTTCCCATGTGTTCGGCGAGGAATTGACCAAGCTGGCGGGAGAGGATACACGCGTGTGCGCCATTACCGCCGCCATGCAGGAGGGCACAGGCCTGACGGGCTTTTCGAAGGAATATCCCAAGCGTCTATTTGACGTGGGCATTGCAGAGGGACACGCAGTCTCCATGGCAGGCGGCATGGCCAAGCAGGGTCTTATCCCTGTGTTTGCTGTGTATTCCAGTTTCCTGCAGCGGGGATATGACATGCTGATACAGGATGTGGCGCTGGATAACCTGCATGTGGTGCTGGCGGTGGACCGCGCCGGACTGGTGGGCGCCGACGGCGAAACCCACCATGGCTGCTTTGACGCACTGTATCTCTCCCAGATTCCCCATATGACAGTGCTGTGTCCCGCCAGCTTTGCGGAGCTGCGGGAAATGCTGCATCGGGCAGTGTTGGAACTGTGCGGCCCGGTGGCCGTTCGGTATCCCCGGGGCGGTGAGGGGGTATATCGCGGCTGCTGCGGCAGCGAGACATTTACGCAGCTGCAGCAGGGAAGCGACTGTACGATATTGACCTACGGGGTTTTAATCAATCAGGCGCTGGAAGCGGCGGAGCTGCTGCACCGGGAAGGAATCGAGGCTCGGGTGGTGAAGCTGAACGCCATCGCGCCGCTGCATGACGATGAGGTGCTTGCGGCACTGCGTCACGAGACACGGCTGCTGGTGCTGGAGGACTGTGTGGGCAGCGGCTGTGTGGGCCAGCGGCTGACGGCTATTCTGACCCAGCAGGGCTGTGCGCCGGAGAAGCTGATTCTGAAAAATCTGGGGGATACCATCCCCTGTCACGGCAGCGTGGCGCAGTTGTACGCCCGGTATGGACTGGATGCGCAGAGCGTGGCGGCCGCATTGAAGGAGGCGTGCCATGAGCAATAAAACAAGATTGGACGTTCTGCTAGTGGAACGCGGCCTTACCGGGAGCCGCCAAAAGGCGCAGGCAGTGATCATGGCCGGCCATGTGTTTGTGGCGGGGCAGCGTTCTGACAAGCCCGGCACGGCGGTAGCCAATGATGCGGTCATCGAGGTGCGGGGTGCGCCCCTGCGGTATGTGAGCCGGGGCGGCCTGAAGCTGGAGAAGGCCATGCAGACATGGCCCATCACGCTGGCCGGCAAGACCTGCGCCGATATCGGCGCCTCCACCGGTGGCTTCACGGACTGTATGCTGCAAAATGGCGCGGAGAAGGTATACGCGGTGGATGTGGGGTATGGCCAGCTGGACTGGCGGCTGCGCAACGACCCCAGGGTGGTGTGCCTTGAGCGCACCAACGCCCGGTATCTTTCCACGCAGGAGATCCCACAGCCGTTGGATTTCGCGTCCATTGATGTGTCTTTCATCTCCCTGAAGCTGATTTTCCCGGCGCTGTATCACTTGCTGCGCCAGGGGGGAGAGATCGCCTGTCTTATCAAGCCGCAGTTTGAAGCGGGCCGGGAAAAGGTGGGTAAAAAGGGCGTCGTCCGGGACAGCGCCGTGCATCTGGAGGTGCTGGAACACTTTTTGGAACACGCGAGAGAAAGTCACTTTACCGTTCTTGGTGTTACATATTCTCCCATCCGTGGTCCTGAGGGGAATATTGAGTATTTGGGATACCTTCGCAAGTCCGAAGAGCCGGATGCGGCCATTGACCTGCGCGCTGTGGTTACAGCATCCCATGAGACATTGAAGGAGGGAGAAGCGCAGTGAAAAAGAAAGTGATCCTGTGCCCGAATCCCTATCGGGACAGCGAACTGAAAGTAGCCAAAAACGCCAGAGCGATTCTGGAAAGCATCGGCTTTGAAACGGTGGTGTGCCTGCCCTTCCACCGGGACGGCTACGGTGATGAATTGGGCGTTCCGGTGCGGCAGCTGCAGCAGGAGATCAAGTGTGCCGACCTGATGATCGCCTTTGGCGGCGACGGGACCATCCTGCACCTGAGCCGCACGGCGGCACTGCACAACGTACCGGTGCTGGGCATCAATCTGGGCAGTCTCGGTTTCATGTCGGAGCTGGAGGCCAACGAGCTGGAGCGTCTGCGGGATCTGGAGAGCTGGGATTTCGTGGTAGAGTCCCGCATGATGCTGGATGTGACCATTTTCCGGGGCGGCAACGCGGTGTACAGCAACATTGCGCTCAACGACGCTGTTGTGTCGAAAGGTTCTGTGGCAAGGGTTGTAAGGCTGGATATCTTTACAGAGGAAGGACGACTTACCAAAGTCACCGGCGACGGTGTGGTGATCTCCACGCCCACCGGCTCCACCGGTTACTCCATGGCGGCCGGCGGCCCCATTGTGGAGCCTACGGCGCGGAACCTGCTGATCACGCCCATCTGTCCCCATTCCACCCGGGCCAGCTCCTATGTGCTGTCACCGGAGCATGTGATCACCATTGAGGCGGCGGACGCCAACCGGAAATTCGTCTACCTGTCCGCCGACGGCGGCAAGGCGTTTTCTCTGAAAAACGGTGATAGAGTTCGGGTACGGCAATCCAAGTTTGCCATGGGACTTGTCCGTTTGAGCAAAAAGAGTTTCTGCGAGATCCTTGACTACAAAATGGGAGGCTGCGAGAAATGAAGAATATCCGTCAGGAGAAGCTGCTGCAGATCATCAGTGAGGAGGCCATTGAGACTCAGGAGCAGCTGCTGCAGCGGCTTAATGAGCTGGGCATCCGCTCCACCCAAGCTACGATTTCCCGGGATATCAAGCAGCTGCATCTGGTAAAGGAACCCACCGGACAGGGTCGTTACCGCTATGCCGTGTCGGTGCAAAAGACCAAATTGAACTTTGCCGACAAGCTGCGCACAATCTTTCGGGAAAGTGTCATTCATGTGGAGGCGGCCCAGAACATCGTGGTGCTGAAAACCATCGAGGGCATGGCACAGGGTGCTGCCTTCGCACTGGACAACATGGAGGACACGGACATTGTGGGAACGCTGGCCGGTGACGATACCATCTTTATGGTATTCCATGACAATATCCATGCGCTGGATTTCTGTGAACAGGTGAAACAGATGCTGCGCTGAAGAGCGCAGGGAGGAGAACTATGCTGGAACTGCTCCATATTGAGAATATTGCCATTATCGAGGAGGCGGAGATCGCCTTTGAGCAGGGTTTCAATGCCCTGACCGGTGAGACCGGTGCCGGTAAGTCCATTGTCATTGACGCCATGAGCGCTGTACTGGGTCAGCGGACGTCCCGGGATCTGATCCGTACCGGCGCCGATAAGGCGTTTGTCAGTGCGCTGTTCTCCGGCGTGGATGCGGCGCTGTGTGAAGACTTGGGCGCTGCACCGGATGAGAACGGCAATCTGATGCTCCAGCGGGAGATCGGCGCGGATGGCAAAAATGTCTGCCGGGTCGGCGGACGGCCTGTCACCGTGTCTCAACTGCGGACGCTGGGCAGCCGTCTGGTGAATATCCACGGCCAGCATGACGGCCAGCAGCTATTGGATGAGGAACAGCACTTGGCCTATCTGGACAGTTTCGGTAAGGTGGAGGCCTTATGGAATACATATGCTGAACAGTATTATGCCTTGACAGAGATCCGGCGTAAGATGAACGCCTTGCAGATGGATGAGGCGGAGAAGGCCCGCCGGATGGATACGCTGCAGTACCAGATCACGGAATTGGAGCGGGCCAAGCTGAAACCCGGCGAGGAGGAAGAACTGCAAAGCCGCCGTAATCTGCTGCGCAATGCCGAGAAGTTTATCTCTGCCGTGGCCGGGGCGGACTATGCCCTCAATGGCGGCGATGACAGCGACGGTGTACTGAATCTGCTGCGGCGGGCACAGGAGGCGCTGGGTGCTGTGCGCCATTTGGACGAGGGCTTTGCCGCCCTGTATGAGCGTCTGGAGAGCGCCTACAGCGAGGTTTACGACATTGCCGATGCCGTGGCGGAGCAGCGGGAGAGCTTCGAGTTTTCGCCAAACGAGCTGGACGAGGTTGAGGGCCGGCTGGATCAGTTGTACCGTTTGAAAAAAAAGTACGGCGCGACAGTGGAGGATATGCTGGCATATCTGGACAAGTGCCGCGCAGAACTGGACGACATTGCTTATGCCGGAGACGCGCTGGTACGGTTGGAGAAGGACTGCGCCAAGGCGGAGAAAGCCGCCCGGAAGGCTGCGGAGGAGCTGTCAGTGGCACGCAAGGCCGCCGGAGACGCGCTGGCGCAGGCTATTTTAGGGGAGCTGCAGCAGCTGGATATGGGGAAGATCCGCTTTCAGGTGGATTTTGCCGAAAAGCCGCTGGATGCCACCGGTATGGATCAGGTACGGTTTTTAATGTCTGCCAATCTGGGCGAGGAGTTGAAGCCCATCCATAAGATCGCCTCCGGTGGTGAACTGGCCCGCATCATGCTGGCCATGAAGAATGTGCTCAGTGAACAGGATCAGGTGGGCACCATGGTGTTCGACGAGGTGGACACCGGCGTCAGCGGCCGTGCCGCCCAAAAAGTGGCGGAAAAGATGGCCCGCATCAGCCGGAAAAAGCAGGTGCTGTGTGTGACGCATCTGCCTCAGTTGGCGGCGATGGCGGATACGCACTTTTCCGTGGAGAAGGGGGAGGCCAACGGCCGCACCTTTACCCGTGTGCAGCGGCTGGACCGTCGACAGCGCCAGATGGAACTGGCACGGCTTACCGGCGGCAGCCATGTGACGGAGACCATGCTGCAAGGCGCGGAGGAGCTGTTGTCACAGGCGGAGAAATTCCGCGCCGAAATGAGAGAATAAATTCATCCTGCGAGCGGCTTTCATAAATAATTTTCATATTGCGAAAAAAGTGTTGACAAACCGAAAAAATCTGATACAATAGTGGCAACTTGATAAAGTTACCGTGATGAAGGGAAGAAGTAACACGCCCCGGCACCTGCAAAGAGAACCTCTGGAAAGGTGAAAAGAGGAGAGGACGGCGCGTGTGAATACATCCCGGAGCAGCCTTCTGAAAGCCCGGATGGGGCAAGTAGGGATGTGTCGGGTTCGCCCGTTATCGCGATAGGGTGTGTCAGCACCCGATAAGGCCGTGTTCCGCGAGGGGACGGCGAACATGAGGTGGTACCGCGATATGTTGTCGCCCTCTGTCCAAGGACAGGGGGCGTTTTTATTTACCTCCTCATAAGACCAACATCACAGACAGAATAGGAAAGGAATGTAAGTAAATGGGTATTTACGAAGAACTGGTGGCCCGCGGCTTGATCGCGCAGGTCACAAATGAGGAAGAGATCCGCAACATGGTCAACAACGGCAAGGCGACTTTCTATATCGGCTTTGACTGCACGGCGGATTCTCTGCATGTGGGCCACTTTATGGCGCTGTGCCTGATGCGGCGTTTGCAGATGGCCGGCAATAAGCCTATTGCCCTGATCGGCGACGGTACGACGCTGATCGGAGACCCCTCCGGCCGCAGCGATATGCGCCAGATGCTGACCGAGGAAACCATCAAGTACAACGCCGAGTGCTTTAAGCGTCAGATGGAAAAGTTTATTGACTTCTCTGACGACAAGGCGCTGATGCTGTATAACTCCGAATGGCTCAAGCCCCTGAACTATATTGATATGCTGCGTGAAGTGGGCGCATGCTTCTCCGTCAACAATATGCTGCGTGCCGAGTGCTACAAGCAGCGTATGGAGAAGGGTCTCAGCTTCCTGGAATTCAACTACATGATCATGCAGAGCTACGACTGGTACTACATGTTCCAGCACTATGGCTGCAACATGCAGTTCGGCGGTAACGACCAGTGGTCCAATATGCTGGGCGGTACGGAGCTGATTCGTAAGAAGCTGGGCAAGGATGCCCACGCTATGACCATCACCCTGCTGCTGAACTCTGAAGGCAAGAAGATGGGCAAGACCGCCAGCGGCGCCGTATGGCTGGATCCCAATAAGACCAGTCCCTTTGAGTTCTTCCAGTATTGGCGCAATGTGGATGACGCCGATGTGATCAAGTGTATCCGTATGCTGACCTTCCTGCCGCTGGAGGAGATTGACAAAATGGCCGGTTGGGAGGGCTCTCAGCTGAATGAGGCCAAGGAGATCCTGGCGTTCGAGCTGACCAAGCTGGTCCACGGCGAGGAGGAGGCCGAGAAGGCCCGTGACGCATCCCGTGCCCTGTTCTCCGGCGCCGGTGATACCGAGCATATGCCCACCACAGAACTGACCAACGACGACTTCGGCGGCGGTTCTATCGACGTGCTGACACTGCTGGTGAAGTGTGGTCTGGCAGCCTCCAAGGGTGAGGCCCGCCGTCTGGTACAGCAGGGCGGTGTGTCCGTTAACGATGAGAAGGTGTCCGCGATTGAGACCACCTTCGGCTGCGAGCAGTTTACAGGCGATGGCCTTGTCATCAAAAAAGGTAAAAAGGTGTTCCATCGCGCTGTTCTGGTATAATTTTCCTCCAAGACCCTATTCCTTGTTTATATCACTGACCATGATATAGCTCAAACAAAAAATCCGTGGCGGAAGCCACGGATTTTTTGTTTGAAAGCGTTGTAAAATATGCTGCCTTACACCGAAAACAGGATGTCGGCGTAGGTGGGGAAGGGCCAGTGCTGTGCGTCGGTGATGGTCTCCAACTGGTTGATGAGGGCGCTGGCCTTCTGACGGCGGGCGTCCACCTCATCGCGATAGTAGCAGGCGGCTTTGATCCCGCCGTCCATAGCCGGGGCCTTGGCGATGGCCCGGTCCAGCGCCAAACAGGTATCGTACAGCTTTCCGGACAGGTCCGACAGCTTCCGCAGCGTGGCTTCTTCCATCTTCGCCGACAGGGGGATGCCGCAGTTCTGCTTGTGGAACAGAGCCGTGGCCAGCTCGTCGGAATACTTGCTGACAGCCGGCAGGATCTGGCGGCGTGCCATATCCAACAGCGTGTTGCCCTCAATGGTCATGACCTTGCAGTAGTTTTCTAGATGGATCTTATAGCGGGCCTCCATTTCGTCCCGGGTCAAAACTCCATGGCGGGTGAACAGCGCCACGTTTTTGTCATCGATATAGGCCGGCAGCGCATCCACCGTATTGCTCATGTTCTTCAGACCCCGGCGCTTGGCCTCGGCCACCCACTCGTCGCTGTAGCCGTTGCCGTTGAAGATGATGCGCTGATGGGCAGTAAAGGTATCATGCAGCAGCGCCTGCAGGGCGGACTGAAAATCGTCGGCTTTTTCCAGAATGTCAGCGAATTGACTCAGCTCCTCCGCCATCATGGTATTCATGACGGCACTGGGACTGGCGATGGACTGGCTGGAGCCTACCATACGGAACTCGAACTTATTGCCGGTAAAAGCCAGCGGGGAGGTACGGTTGCGGTCGGTGGTGTCCTGAGGAATCTCCGGCAGGGTGTCCACGCCGATCTTCAGGTGGCGCTTTGACACGTCAACATACTCCGTACCGCTGATGATGGCATCCAGAATGGCAGTCAGTTCGTCGCCCAGAAAAACGGAGACGATGGCCGGAGGCGCTTCGTTGCCGCCCAGACGGCGGTCATTGCCGGGATAGGCCACGCAGCAGCGCAGCATATCCTGATACTCATCCACGCCTTTGACAAACGCCGCCAGAAACAGCAGAAACTGAGCATTTTGACTGGGCGTCTTACCGGGCTTGAGGAGGTTTTCGCCGGTATCGGTCTGCAGGGACCAGTTGTCGTGTTTGCCGCTTCCGTTAACGCCGGCAAAAGGCTTTTCATGGAGCAGACAAACCAGACCGTGCCGCTCGGCCACGGTCTTCAGCAGCTCCATGGTCAGCTGATTATGGTCGCAGGCCACGTTGGCGTTGCAGTAGACCGGAGCGTTCTCATGCTGGGCCGGGGCCACCTCATTGTGCTCCGTCTTTGAGAAGACACCCAGCTTCCACAGCTCTATATCCAATTCGTGCATAAACGCGGCAATCCGGGGCTTAATGGCACCGTAATAGTGGTCGTCCAGCTCCTGCCCCTTGGGCGGCTTTGCACCGAACAGCGTCCGGCCGCACAGTCGCAGATCCTCCCGGCGGCGATAGTCCGCCTTATCGATCAGGAAGTATTCCTGCTCCGCGCCAACCTGGGGGATCACGTGCTGGGCCTCCGTATTACCGAAGAGCCGCAAAATGCGGATGCACTGCTGATCCAGCGCATGCATGGAGCGCAGCAGCGGCGTCTTCTTGTCCAGCGTATTGCCGGAGTAGGAACAGAAGATGGTGGGGATGCACAGCGTCCTGTCCTTCACAAAGGCATAGGACGTGGGATCCCATGCGGTATAGCCGCGGGCCTCAAAGGTGGCCCGCAGACCGCCGGAGGGGAAGCTGGAGGCGTCGGCCTCGCCGCGGCTCAGCTCCTTGCCGGACAGTTCCATCAGGATGCGCCCATCCCCGGCGGGCGTGATAAAGCTGTCGTGCTTCTCGGCGGTAAAACCGGTCATTGGCTGGAACCAGTGGGTAAAATGGGTAGCGCCCAGCTCAGTGGCCCAATCCTTCATGGCAGAGGCGATCTCATCGGCAATGGAACGGTCCAGCGACTTCCCCTGTGCCTGGCATTGCTGCCAAGCCTGATAAGCGTCAGCGCTGAGACGCTGTCGCATCTTCTCCTCGGTAAACACCATGCAGCCGAAAATGTCGGGGATCTTTGTCACGTTCTCGTTCATTGTATGCGTCTCCTTTCGCCGCGTCATGCGCGGGTATTGATCACAGAAACAGGTTGATGACCCACGGCGTCACATAGGTTTCCACCACGGATGCGATCACCAGCAGGGGTACAATATGCATCACAAAGCAACGCGCAATGTTGCACAGCAGCGGCTTCATCATGCCCTTAGTGTTCTTGCGGACATATTGTGTGGTTCGCTTGCATAGCAGCAGTCCCAGTGCGAAGGCCAGCAGCAGCGCCGACAGCTCAAAGACACCGTGGGGCAGAATGCCGGCAAAATACACCGTAAGCGACGCGCCGCTATTGATGAAGTACGCAGCAAACACACCGAGCACCAATGCATTGGTGCCCAGCGCCAACGCTGTAAGATAGATAAAGGGGAGAAATCCGTACAGCACGCTGATGGCGGACGCCCGCAGGTTGTTGCCCAGCAGCGCCGGCAAGTTGACGCCGCCATCGTCAGAGACGACGTTATTGGCCTGCAGCAGTTGGTTGAAGTAATTGATGATCACTTCCGGAAGATTTTTGTTGATCACCCCAACGCCAAAGGACAGCAGACAGATGACAAGAAAGGCGGCAGCGGTCATCAGAAGCCATTCGCCCAGGTCAGCCCGGTAAAACTGCCACAGGGCGCGATGTTGTTTTTTCAGCCACTCCATAACTTACCCCAACTTGGACAGACCGGCCTTCAAACGACGCAGTGTTTCCTCACGGCCCAGAATCTGACAGATCTCCACAGCGCCGCCGGGAGTCACCAGCTTGCCGGCGGCGGCGATGCGTACCGGCCACATGAGGGTGGCGTTCTTCACGCCCAGCTGCTCCGCCAGCGCGATGAGGCCGTCGTGAATAGCATCGGTGGTCCAGTCAGGCAGCTGCTCCAGCATGGGGATGGCGGCCTCCAGCATGGCCTTGCAGACCTCGGGATTGGTTTTGGACTTCTTGTTGGTGAAGAAGTCGGTGCCGTATTCCGGACAGGCATCAAAGAAATCCACCTTCTCCGGGATCTCTGTCAGCTTTTCGCAGCGGGCCTGCAGCAGACCGGCGATAGCGGCAATGTCAAAATTGCCCTTGACGCTCTGGCGGATATAGGGCTCCGCCACCTTGGCGAAGGCGGCAGGCGCCATGGCCCGCAGATATACGGCGTTGAAATGGTCCAGCTTGGCAATGTCAAAGATGGCGGGAGACTTGGAGATGCCGGTCATGTCAAAGACATTTGTCAACTCCTCCAGCGAGAAGATCTCCTGCTCGGCATACTCACCCTTGGGGGACCAGCCCAGCAGCGCCACATAGTTCAAAATGGCTTCGGTCAGATAGCCCTGTGCCTTCAGGTCCTCATAACTGGGGTCGCCATGACGCTTGGACATCTTGTTCTGGGCGTCCCGCATAACGGGGGAGCAGTGGACGTAGACAGGCACCTCCCAGCCGAAGGCATGGTACAGCAGGTCATACTTGGGGGCGGAGGACAGGTATTCGCTGCCCCGCACCACATGGGTAATACCCATCAGATGATCGTCGATCACATTGGCAAAGTTATAGGTGGGCAGGCCGTCCCGCTTCAGCAGCACCTGATCGTCCAGCGTGCTGTTTTCCACCGTAATGTCGCCGAAGATGGCGTCATGGAAGGTGGTGGAACCTTCGGCGGGGATCTTCTGACGGATGACGTATGGCTCACCGGCCTCCACCCGCTTGAGGGCCTCCTCCAGCGGCAGATCGCGGCAGGGATCGGCGGCCCGGTCAAATTCGCCGGAATCCTCCTCGGATTCTGCCTTTTCGCAGAAGCAGTAGTAGGCGCCGCCTTTTTCCACCAGCAGGCGGGCATAGCGGCCATAGGTGTCCCGGCGCTGCGACTGGATATAGGGAGCCACGGGGCCGCCCACATCGGGGCCTTCGTCGTGGTCAAGACCGCACTCGGCCATGGTACGGTAGATCACGTCCACGGCGCCCTCCACCAGACGGCCCTGGTCGGTATCCTCGATCCGCAGGATAAAGGTGCCGCCGTGATTGCGGGCGATCAGCCAGGTATACAGCGCTGTGCGCAGGTTTCCCACATGCATATAGCCGGTGGGAGACGGCGCGAAACGGGTACGCACCTTTCCATGAGGAATTTTTTCCTCCATCTGGGTAAAATAGTTCATATCCATCGCCATTTCTTTCTTCCTCCGGCCTTTTGACAAATTTACTTATCCATTATATGTTTTTCCGGGGAAAAGTCAATGATGATTGGCAGATTCCATTGATTTTTTGTACCAAACGTGGTAGGATAAGGGCGCAAGAAGAAAAAACAGACGCAAAGTCTGCAACAATGAGAGGTAAAAAATGGCTGATCAAAGCAAAAAGAGAATTTTCAGCGGCATCCAGCCCTCCGGAGAGCTGACGCTGGGCTCCTATATGGGTGCCATCAAAAACTGGGTGGATCTGCAGGATGAATATGACTGCCTGTATTGCATCGTGGACATGCACGCCATCACCGTGCGGCAGGATCCCGCTACCCTGCGCAGGCGCAGTGTCAACCAGCTGGCTCAGTATATTGCCTGCGGGTTGGATCCTCAGAAAAACATCATGTTTATCCAGAGCCACGTGCCCCAGCACGCGGAGCTGAGCTGGATCCTGGGCTGCTATACCCAGTTCGGTGAGCTGAGCCGCATGACTCAGTTCAAGGCCAAGGCTGCCCAGCATGCGGACAATATCACCGCCGGACTGTTTACCTACCCGGTGCTGATGGCGGCGGATATCCTGCTGTATCAGGCGGATCTGGTGCCGGTGGGAGAGGATCAGCGACAGCATGTGGAGCTGACCCGTGATATCGCCCAGCGCTTCAACAGCGTTTACAGCGACACCTTTGTGCTGCCCGAGGCCTTTATCCCCAAGGTCGGCGCGCGTCTCATGTCTCTGGACGATCCCACCACCAAGATGAGCAAGTCCCTGCCGGACGGCTGCGTGAACCTAATGGATCCCCCCGAGGTCATCATGAAGAAGTTCAAGCGTGCTGTCACCGACTGCGAGACCGCCGTAAAGTTTGATAAGGAAAACAAAGCCGGCATCTCCAACCTGCTGACCATCTACTGCGCCGCTACCGGTAAGACACTGGCGGAAGCGGAGGCTGAGTTTGCCGGTCAGGGCTACGGCGTGTTCAAGCCCGCCGTGGGTGAGGCTGTGGTGGAGCTGCTGCGTCCCATTCGGGAGGAGAGCCAGCGGATCATGGACGACAAGGCCTATCTGGAAAGCGTCTATCAGGAGGGCGCGGAGCGTGCCCGCCGTCTGGCGCAGAAGACACTCAGCAAGGTGCAGCGCAAGGTGGGCTTTGTGGCCGCCAGATAAGCACCAAATGTTTGGAATGTTTCTTGCAAAACCGTTTTAAATCTGTTATACTATCTGTCAGGAACACCCCGGGCGACCCCGGCGATCATTTCAATTTAAGAAAGGAACATCGTCATTATGATCTATACGACTGAGGTTCAGCATATGTGTCCTGTGGCTAAGGGCGCTTATCACGGCCCTGCTCCCATCCCTGAGGAGGGCAAGTGGGTACAGGCCAAGGAGATCTCCGATATTTCCGGCTTTACCCACGGTATCGGCTGGTGCGCTCCCCAGCAGGGCGCCTGCAAGCTGACGCTGAATGTGAAGAACGGCGTCATCGAGGAAGCGCTGGTGGAGACCATTGGCTGCTCCGGTATGACGCACTCTGCCGCCATGGCTTCCGAGATCCTGATCGGCAAGACCATCCTTGAGGCACTGAACACTGACCTGGTGTGCGACGCCATCAA
>CAMEER010000031.1 GCA_945915065.1 uncultured Clostridia bacterium
TGTGCTGCCGGGTAATGGACTGCACCGTGGCGGACACGAAGAAATACTGCTGCTTCAGCCGCAGGGACTTGCCCTCGTAGTGGTTGTCCTCGGGATACAGCACCTTGGAGATCACGTCCGCCATGGCCCGCT
The DNA here is from genome assembly GCA_945915065.1 of uncultured Clostridia bacterium. Taxonomy (GTDB): domain Bacteria; phylum Bacillota; class Clostridia; order Oscillospirales; family Oscillospiraceae; genus Vescimonas. Next base: position 133 of record CAMEER010000031.1, read on the forward strand.
CCTCACCGGAACGGAGATACTGGCCCTGAGAGAACAGCTTCATATCGATGGGCTTGGGGGACTTGGCGTCCCACAGCCGCAGCGTGTTGACGTGGTCGGTGTCGTAGCCGGCGATCTCCATGTCGCAGGGCACCGCCAGCACTCTGGTGTAGTCCTCATGCACCACCATCAGGTGTCCGTTGTCCCAGCGGGTACGGACAGTACCGCCAAAGTGGATCTCCTCCGTCTCCTGTGGTTTGGGCAGCAGCCACGCGTCACCAAGCGGTTTCCAGTCGTCGGGCAGCTCCACCTGCTGGCCCTCCACGATCTTCTGCTTGAACAGGCCCAGCTCGTAGCAGATGGAATAGCCGGTGGCGGGGATCTCCAGCGTCGTCATACTGTCCAGATAGCAGGCGGCCAGACGGCCCAGACCGCCGTTGCCGAGGCCGGCGTCCGGCTCCATATCAAAAATATCCGCGGCCTTAAAGCCCAGCTCCTCGATAGCCTCCTGCAATTGGGGCAGCACGTTCAGATTATAGGCATTCTTCATCAGGCTGCGGCCCATCAGAAATTCCAGTGACAGGTAGTGAACGCGGCGGGCGCCCTCACGGGCGGCTTTCTCACGGCTCTCCACGCCATGCTCCGCCATGATGTCGCGCAGCACCATGGCGCAGGCCTTCAGCATTTCGCCGTCGCTGGCCTGCTGTTCGGTGCAGCCGTAGTTCAGCCGCAGCTTGCGGGTGATTGCCTCCTTCAGGTCATGCTTGGTATAGGTCATATGCGATTGTCTCCTTACAACTTGGAATAGATATCGTGATAGATGCGGGCGCTGCGCGTCCAGCTGAAATCGGCGGTCATGCCCCGCCGCTGCACGGCGGCAAAGCCCGCCCTGTCGCCTCGGTAAAGTCCGGTGGCCTGCCCGATAACCGCCAGCATATCGCCGGCATCATACCGTTCAAACAGATAGCCGGTGCCGTCCGGCTGCCCCACCTGGCAGGAATGAACGCTGTCGGCCAGTCCGCCGGTGCGGCGGACGATGGGCACCGCGCCGTAGCGCATGGCGATCATCTGGCTCAGGCCGCAGGGCTCGCTTTTCGACGGCATTAAAAACAGGTCGGCTCCGGCGTAGATGCGGCGGCTGAGGGCTTCGGAATAGGTGATCAGCGCCGCGGTGCGGCCGACAAAACGCCCCGCCTGCGCCCGGAAGAAGTCCTCGTAATAATTTTCCCCCTGGCCCAGCACCACAAACTGGCAGCCGGTGGCCATGATGTCGTCAAAGCCGTCCCGGATCAGCTCCATGCCCTTGTGGCCCACCAGCCGGCTGACCACCGCCAGCACCGGCGTGTCCGGCTCCTCCCGCAGCCCCAGCGAAACCTGCAGGTCCGCCTTGCAGACAGCCTTACCCGCCGGATCGCCCGGTCCGTAATTGGCGGGAATGGCGTTGTCGCGGGAGGGATCATAGGACGTCATGTCGATGCCGTTGAGCACACCGTGAAGCTTGCCGCCGATGGCGTTGACGATGGAGGCCATGCCGTGGGCATAGTAATCGTCATGAAGCTGCGCGGCATAGGTGGGGCTGACGGTCGTCACGGCGTCGGACACCAGCATGGCGGCCTTCATCAGGTTCACATCGCCGTCCATTCGCAGGGTACCGTCGTTCCACCAACCTTCATGCAGGCCGAACAGATCGCTTACCGTATTAGGCCCAAAACGGCCCTGATACTCAATATTATGGATGGTAAATACGGTTTTGATACCCCGTACCGCTTCCCAGCGGGTGGCAACGTCCCGCAGATACACAGGGATCAGCGCCGTCTGCCAGTCATTGCAGTGGATCACCTCCGGCATCCAGTCCAGGCTGGGCAGCAGATCCACCACCGCCTTGCTGAAAAAGGCAAAGCGCTCGCCGTCATCATACTCGCCGTACAGACGGCCGCGGCGGAAATAGTGCTCGTTATCCACGAAATACCAGGTAACGCCCCGGTATTCCATGACAAAAATACCGCAATACTGGTGCCGCCATGCCACATCCACATAGATATAGCTGCGGTAGACCATCCGCTCACGCCACTGCTGAGGGATGCGGTCATACAGCGGCAGGATCACCGCCACCTGATCGCCGTTCTCAGCCAGTGACACCGGCAAGCTGCCGGCTACGTCCGCAAGCCCGCCGGTCTTGCAAAAGGGGAACGCCTCGCTGGCGGCAAACAACACCTTCATAGATTGCCCTCCTTAAAGATTCCGTGAACTGTTTCAACGTTCGATTGAATAATTCTCAGCGTTCGCGCCCGCAGGGCGCAGGCAGACGGAGTGTCGTCCTCTTTGTCAGAAAAATCGCAACACTTTTATGTTACAGTTTCGTATTCTTCTCCACCACCAGCGGATACTGGGGATGGCCGGCCATAGTCACATCCGGGCCGAACTCCACGTTTTTGTCGGCGATAACACAGCGCACATTGGCGCCGGCCTTCACCACCGTGTTTTTAAAGAGCACGCTGTTCTCCACATGAGCGCCCTTTTCTACCCGAACGCCCCGGAACAGGATGCAGTTGCGGATACTGCCCTGAATATCGCAGCCGTCGGAGATCAGGGAGTTGATACACTCACCGCTGGGATCGATATAGGTGGAGGCGGCGTCATTTTCCTTAGCGTATACCGGACGCTGGGCGCAGAACAGCTCCGCCCGGATCTCCGGCCGCAGCAGCTCCATGCTGCGCTGATAGTACGCCTGCACGGTGTTGATGCGGGCGGCGAAACCATCCCACACATAGCCGTTGAACCGCAGGAGCTTACCCTTTTCCTGCAAAACATTGCGCCGGAAGCTGTACCGGTCATGGGCCATGCACTCCTCCACCAGTTCCAGCAGCAGATCGCGGCTCAGCAGGAAGATATTCAGGCTCTGATATCCTGCCGGCGTTCGCACGTCATAGGCCGTGTCCACGATGCGGCCGGTGTCATCCAGCGTAAAGTAGGTGTCGCCGCTCTCGCCCGGATGGCTGGTGCACACGCAGGTCATATCCGCGCCGGAGGCAATATGAGCGGCCAGCACGTCCCGCAGCGGCAGATTGGCCACCAGGTCGCTGTCAGACAGCACCACATGGTCCTGCCGGATGTGGCGCAAAAACTCGATGACGCTTCCCAGCGCCTCCATCTTTCCCCGGAAGGGCCCCACCGTGCCCCGGCTCTCACTGTACGCGAAGGCGGGCAGCAGCTTCAATCCGCCGGCCTTGCGGCTGAGATCCCAGCTCTTGCCGGTGCCCAGATGATCCAGCATACTCTGGCACTTGCCGTGCATGATCACGCCCACGTCGGTGACACCGGCGTTGACCATGTTGGACAGCATAAAATCCACCACCCGGAAATCGCCGCCAAAGGGCAGCGAGCCATGAATGCGGTTGGCGGTCAGCTGGCCCAGTCCCGGCTTTTCTCCATAGGAGAAGATGATCCCGTGCATCCCTTTCATCGTGACGTCTCCTTTCCATGGGTGTGGTCAAGCATGGTTTTGGGCGGCACCGTTTCCTTTGCCGCCACACAGGTATGGGGCCCCAATACGGCAATGCCCCAGCTGTCGGGGTCGTCCGCCTCCTCCGGCGGCGCGCCTACCACTGCTTTCGCTCCGATATGGCAATTTTCTCCCACGATGGCATAGGACACCCTGGCGCCGTCCTCGATCACGGCGCCGGGCATCACCACGGAGTAGGAAACCTGCGCACGCTCTCCCACCCGGCAGCCGGTGGACATGACGCTGTTTTTTACCTCACCCAAAATCTCACAGCCCCGGGCCACGGCGCTGTTGCCCACGTCGGAATGCGCCCCCACATAGGTGGGCGGGCAGATGGCGGTGCGGCCGTGAATGGGCCAGCGCTCATCCAGCAGGTTCAGTCCCGATCCGGGCGTCAGCATATCCATATTGGCGTCCCAGAGGCTGTCCAGCGTGCCTACATCCTTCCAGTAGCCCTCAAACCGGTAGGCCACCATCTTCTCTCCGGCGTTCAGCATGGTGGGAATGATGTCCTTGCCAAAGTCGTTGCTGGACGCCTCGTTGGCCTCGTCCGCCATCAGGTACGAGCGCAGCTTGGGCCATGTGAAAATGTAAATGCCCATGGACGCCAGATTGCTTTTCGGCTCTTTGGGCTTTTCGGCAAACTCCGTGATATTGCCGTCGCCGTCCACGTTCATGATGCCGAAGCGGCTGGCTTCGGACCAGGGCACTTCCATTACGGAGATGGTGCAGGCCGCGCCCGCCTCCTTGTGGCGGCGCAGCATATCGGAGTAGTCCATTTTATAGATGTGGTCGCCGGACAGCACCGCCACATACTCCGGATCGTACAGGTCCACAAAGCCGATGTTCTGATAAATGGCGTTGGCAGTGCCCTTGTACCACACCGCGCCGGTAGCGCTTTGATAGGGCGGCAGGATGTGGACGCCGCCATTCATGCGATCCAGTTCCCACGGCTGGCCGTTGCCGATATAGTTGTTCAGCTCCAGCGGCCGGTACTGGGTCAGCACGCCCACCGTGTCGATGCCGGAGTTGGCACAGTTGGACAGGGGAAAATCAATGATGCGGAATTTCCCGCCGAAGGGAACGGCGGGCTTTGCCATGTCGCCGGTCAGCACATACAGGCGGCTTCCCTGTCCGCCGGCCAGCAGCATGGCGATACACTCTTTCTTCATGTGACTGCACCTCCTGATCTCCGGAGGCGGAGGGTCTCAGCTCCGCCCGATTGTTTGGTCAGTTTTCCTTTGCCCTGTAAAATCACGGCGCCCAGCGGCGGGACACGCATGACAATGGACTGTTCCTGCTGATGGGAGGGGATCCATTCTGTCACGATGGGTTCGGGATTGGTCACGCCGCTGCCGCCCCATTGGGTGTCGTCGGTGTTGAACACCTCCTCGTACCGGGCCTTGGGCGGCACGCCGAAGCGGTACTGCTCCAGCACCATGGGAGAGAAGTTGATCACCGCAATCAGCGATTTCCCGTCCCGGCCGGTACGGCGGAACACCAGCACGTTGTTGCGGTTGTCATCGGCCACCAGCCACTGGAAGCCGTCCCAGTCCCGGTCGTTCTCCCACAAGGCCCTGCGGGACTTGTAGAACCGGTTCAGCGCCCGGATACATTCGTGGGTCCGGCGGCAGTCCTCCTCTTGCTCCAGCAGATACCAGTCCAGCTGTCCCCGGAAGTTCCACTCGTGCCACTGGGCCAGTTCCGTTCCCATGAATGTCAGCACTTTGCCGGGATGGCACAGCATATAGGCGTAGAAGCTTCGGACGCCGGCCAATTGCCGCCATTTGTCGCCGGGCATCTTGCCCCGCAGGGATCCTTTCATATGCACTACCTCATCGTGGGACACCGGCAGCACAAAATTCTCGGAAAACGCGTACATCATGGAGAAGGTCACATCCCGATGGTGGTGCTGACGGAAGAAGGGATCCATCTTCAGATAGTGGCACACATCGTTCATCCAGCCCATGTTCCACTTAAGATTGAAGCCAAGGCCGCCCTCCTCCGGCGGGTAGGTCACCATAGGCCACGCTGTGGACTCCTCCGCTACCATCAGGACCGCGTTGTTGACGGCAAAGGCGGTGCGGTTCAATTGCCGCAGGAATTCGATGGCCTCCAGATTTTCCTTGCCGCCGTACCGGTTGGGCCGCCACTGGCGGCGGTCATAGTCCAGATACAGCATGGAGGCCACCGCGTCCACCCGCAGTCCGTCGATGTGATACTCCCGCAGCCAGTAGGCGGCGGAGGACAGCAGAAAGCTGCATACCTCCGGCTTTCCGAAGTCAAAGACCCGGGTACCCCAGCTCTCATGCTCCCACTTCAGGGGATCGCTGTACTCGTAGAGGCACGAGCCGTCAAAATTGATCAGGCCGTGGCTGTCCTTACAGAAATGGGCAGGCACCCAGTCCAGGATCACACCGATCCCGGCCCGGTGCAGGCGATCCACCAGGTACATGAAATCGTGGGGTGTGCCGTAACGGCTGGTGGGTGCAAAATACCCCACGCACTGATAGCCCCAGCTGTCGTCCAGCGGATATTCCGTCACCGGCAGCAGCTCCACATAGTTATAGCCCATATCCCGGACGTATTTGGCCAGCTGATCCGCCATGTCGCGGTAGTTCAGCACCTCGCCGTTTTCCGTAAGCCGCCAGGAGCCCAGATGCACCTCGTAGATGTTCACATACCCCTCGGCAGGGTGGGTTCCCTCCCGGCGCTGCTGCCACTTTTCGTCGTGCCATGTGTAGCCGCCGATGTCAAACAGCTTGCTGTTGGTGGCCGGGCGGGTCTCCTGATGGAAGCCGTAGGGATCGCTTTTCCATACCTCCTGCCCGTCCTGCCGGGTCACAATATACTGATAGGCATCGAACTGCCTGGCGTTTTCCACCGTCAGCTCCCACACGCCGTCCTCCAGCCGGCGCATGTCCCAGCGCTGCCAGCCGGTGAAATCACCGGCCAGCGCCACACAGCGAGCCTGCGGCGCCCATACCCGGAACACCCAGCCGCCGGGTACGGGATGCGCGCCAAAGTATTCATACGCCCTGTCCCACACGCCGCTGGACAGTCGATCACTGCTCATCTCCGGCACCTCCTGACTTGTTGTATCACGTCGTCCCCTGTCAAAAAGGTCGATAGCATATTCCCATTGTATCGTATACCACATTCTACCCCATTTTCATGCCACCGTCAACGCAAAATAGGCGTTATGGCAAAAGCCTATCAAAAAGCAGAGAAAACACCCCTGTCACTCCGAAGGAATGACAGGGGTAATACGCGCTTATTCCCGGCGCAGGGCCTCGATGGGGTTGAGCTTGGAGGCCTTCACGGCGGGCATCAGGCCGAACACCACACCGATGACCATGGAGAAGGCCACCGCCACGGCGCAGGCGCCCACGCTGATGGCCACCGGTGTGCCCATCACGGAGCTGAGCATATAGGCAAGGCCGATACCACAGGCCACGCCCAATATGCCGCCCAGACTGGTCAGCACTGCCGCCTCTGTCAAAAACTGCCAGAGAATGCGGCTCTGCTGAGCGCCGATGGCGATCTTCAGGCCGATCTCGCGGGTACGCTCGGTAACGGACACCAGCATGATGTTCATGACGCCGATACCGCCCACCACCAGCGAAATGGCGGCGATCCAGATCAGCTGCTTGTTGGTGGCCTCCGACAGGCTCTGCAGGTCAGCCGCCTGCTGCAGCAGATCCTTGGCCTGATACTTGACCTTCTCCGTGGCAATCACGTTCTCGTTGAGGTATTTGGCCACGTTGTTGCCGGCTTCGGTCATATCGTTGGTGGACGTGGCACGCACCGCCACCGTTGCCGGCTCATCATAGCGGTAAACGATAGGCCAGCAGGTGTCCGGGATAATAAGGGTCCCGGAGGTATTGCCGGAGTACATGTAGTAGTCGCTCAGGGAATTGATGACCGGCTCGGAGGCGGACTGTTGGCTCACCACGCCCACCACCACGAACGGCTCACCCTTGATCTCCACGGTGCCGCCGATGGGATTCAGGCCCTGAAACAGACTCTGGGCCGTTTTGGCGTCGATCAGCGCCACCTTGCGGCAGGTCTGGAAATCACTTTCGATAAAGCCCCGGCCATAGTTGACCGCATAGCCCTCCACCGAAAGGAAATGGCTGTCGCCGCCGTAGACACTGCCGTTGAAAGAGCTGTTGCCTACGTACACGCCGTCGGCCCAGCCGCGGTAGTGATACAGGGAGGATTCCTGCACCTTATCCAGCTTGTCGATCTCGTCGCGCATCTCCGGCGTGATCATGGATACGCCGTCCGGTACAGAGGTATAGGAGAAATCCATCTCGTTGTTGTCCTGCATCAGCATCACGTTCACCACGTTGTTGCCCGCGCCGATCAGGTTCTGCTTGATCTGCTCGTTGGTGCCCTTGATGGTGGACACGATGGTGATGATGGCGGCGATACCGATGATGATGCCCAGCATCGTCAGGAAGGAGCGCAGCTTGTGGCTCCACACGCCCTGAAAGGCAAGGTTGATATTTTCCAGCATCCGCGCACCTCCTTACATGCCGCTGTAGAGCTTATCCGGCGTGGCCTCCGTGGTGCCCGCGCCCTCGGCCACATCACGGCCATAGGGGAAGGCCACGAAATCGTCCACTGTAAGGCCGCCGCGGATCTGGGTATAGCTGCCCCAGAGGTTGCGTCCGGTCTGCACCCAGCGCTTCTCCAGTTTCCCGTTTTCGCCCCGGACCATCACATAGCTTTTGCCGTTTTCCGAGCGGATGAACATGCTCTCCAGATACATTGTGTTGCCGTCATCGCCGGCAGTGTTCTGATAGGACATTTCCACCCAGTCACCCTCCTGCAGATTCGCCTCCTCCGGGACAAACACCTTGAAGGGATAGTAGGATACGTTGCTGTTGCCATCGCTCCAGGAGTTGGCGTTGTCGGTGGGATAGTCGCTGATCTCCACGATCTCGCCCTGGCAGCTGGCGCCGGTCATCCAGGAGTTGACCTGCACCGTCCCGCCGATGCTGACGGTTCCCAGTTCCAGTTCACTGAGCGCGCCGTCAATGTAGTAGCCGCCTCCGCCGGAGACCTCCACCACCGCCTCGCTGCCGGTAAAGTCCCCGCCGTTGGGATCCCGGACCGCCTTGACGGTACCCTCCAGTTCACTGTAAACCGTATCGCTGCCGACTTCCTTCTTGACCTTTTCCAGATTCACCTTGGCCAGCTTGATGCTGGTGTCCAGCTGGGTGATCTCCTTGTTCTTGTCGCGGATCATTTTGATCAGTTCTTCCTTGGGATAGGATTCCTCCAGCAGCTTCTGCAGCTCCTCCAGTTCCTTCTGAAGCTTGCGGATCTCGTCAGTAGTGACTTCCGGATCCTGCCATTCGATACCGGGCAGATTCTCATAGTAATAGTTCAGCTTTTGCTCCGCTGTCACAGGGGCATCCGTTGTCTGACCGCCTTCTCCGGTTTCAGTATCAGGCCCATCGGCAGGCGCACTACCAGTATCGGCTCCCGTCCCGCTTTGCGTACCGGTGCCACCGTCGGGCTCCGGCGCAATCGGTGAACCGCTCTCCAGCTCCAATCGCAGCGTAATATAGGCTGCCGGCTGGTGCTGCGAACGGTTGTCCTTACGGATTACCAGCACCACATAGGCTTCCTCTGCTTCCTCCGGCAGCAGCTTGATCAGATTTTCCTCTGACAGGGGATCCTCGGTGTTCCAGTTGAAGTACAGCGGTTCCTCCTTGGAACCATCTCCCTGCAGAGCCGCTGCTTTTCCCGCCACCGTCGTAACAGACGGAATTGGCACGGAGTTCTCATCGTACCACTGCTCCTGATTCTTCCCGATCAATTCATCGATCTTGGTCTGCAGTTCCTCGATCTGCTTTTGCAGTTCCTCCTGATTCTGGGCCAGCAGCAGCCGCTCCAGCTCCTTTTTGGCGGTCTCCTGCTGGAGCTGCTGGCGTTCATAGTTGATCTGCGCCCGTTCGATATCCAGCGTCGTCAGCGTGGTGTCATAGGACAGCAGTTTGTCGCCCTTTCGGACGGTTTGCCCCTCCTTGACGTAGACCTGCTTGACCTTCTGGGTATCCGAGAGGAAAATCTTCTGCATCCGGTCGGTGGACACCATGCCGCTGGTCTGGGAGGTATCGCCCCAGTAGTCGGTCATGCTGAAATCCGACACGGCGTATACGTCCACATTGCCCCGGTGGGCATTGCGGGCCAGCGTAAGGATTCCCCATACCACGCCGCCGGCGACTGCGACACCGCCGACAATCAGCAGCACCCGCTTCATTGTTTTATTCATCTTTTCCCCCTCCGCTGAGCACACCGTCCTTAATGGTCATAATGGTATCCGCATGGTGGGCGATCCCCTGGTCGTGGGTGATCATGATAATGGTGGAGCCGCTGTCGTGCAGCTGCCGGAACAGCTCCATCACCTGCGCGCCGCTGGCGCTGTCCAGTGCGCCGGTAGGCTCGTCAGCCAGCAGCAGCCGGGGCTTGCCCACGATGGCGCGGGCGATGGCCACACGCTGGCACTGGCCGCCGGACAACTGATCGGGCCGGTGATCCAGCCGGTCGGCAAGGCCGACGGTTTCCAGCGCGGCCCGGGCCCTCTCCTGACGTTCCGCCTTCTTCACACCACCGTACAGCAGGGGCAGCGCCACATTATCCAGCGCCGTCAGCTTGGGCAGCAGATGGAAGGACTGGAACACGAAGCCGATCTCCTTGTTCCGGATCTCCGCCAGCTCCTTGCCGGAGCATTTGGTGATCTCCCGCTCCCCCAGCAGATAGCTTCCGGAGGAGGGCACATCCAGACAGCCGATCAGGTTCATCAGGGTGGTCTTTCCGCTTCCGGAGGGCCCCATAATGGCCAGATAATCCCCCTCGGACACGTCCAGATCCACGTTTTTCAGCACATGGGTCACGGTCTTGCCCATGGGATAGTCCTTGCAAATATCGCGCATCTGTAAGATCATGCTCAACCCTCCGCAGCAGCGCTGTCATCCACATTGGGCAGCACCGCGACGCCGTCCTCCGGTATATCCATACCGCTCATATCGCCCATGTCTCCCATATCGTCCGCGTAACCCATGTCGCCCATATCCATGCCGGGATCAAAGGTGCCCTCATCATAAGTGACACAGGCCATACCGGCCTTCAGCGTCTCGTCCGGGAAGGCGATGTAATCCTCGGCGGTGAGACCGTCGGTCACCACATAGGTATCCATGTCGGCGTCATAGTCGCCCAGCGTCAGGCTGCGCTTTTCCAGCTTCCCCTTGCTGTTCTGGGCCCATACCCAGGGGGAGGAGTCCGCGTCATTGATATAGTAGGATGGCAGCTTCAAGGTATTGGCGTCCTGCGCCTCGCCCTGCCCATAGTCCGGCTCAATGTACACATGCTGGCCCAGCAGCAGCCCGTCGCTGCTGTCCAGCTCCACATAGAAGGGATATTTACTGGACATGGTGGTATCATCGCTGCCGCCGTCATAGTACTGGCCCTGACTGCTCTGCTGCGCGTTTTCCCAGTCGATCAGCGAGATGGTGCCCTTCCAGGTCTGGTCGCTGACGCGGGAACGGATGATCACTGAGGTGCCTTCGGACAGGGCGCCCGCGTTGTTCTCGTTGACGTATCCCTTGACCCGGAAGCCGCTGGTCTCCACGATGGTCATAAAGGGCAGCGGATTGCCCATCTGATCCGTGCCGCCGTTCTCATTGATGGCCTTGATGCGGCCGTCCACCGGCGAGGTGACCGTCACATTTTTCAGAGCGTTCTGCAGCTTTTCCACGTCCTTGACCTTCAACGAGATGTTATATTCCTTTTCCGAGATATCGGCGTTGACCTGACGGATCTCCAGCGCGTAATTCATCTGCTCATCTGAAGCCGCCCCGTCCTTGTCCCGCTCCAGCTGCTCCTTTTCCTCTTTCTTCATCTCCAGCTCGTTTTTCATCTGTTCCAGTTCCAACTGGGCCATTTCCAGATCCAGCCGAGCCTGACTGGAGTCGTATGTAAACAGTGCGTCACCCTTCTTTACCTCCTGATCCACCTTGACCTTGATGGCGTCCACAGCGGCGTTGTCGTTCTTTTTGATCTGCGTCTCACTCTGTGCCGTGACCATGCCGGCAAAACGGTCCGTCAGCCCGGTGGAGCCAAGGCCGCAGATCATGGATACCGACTGCACCGACGCCTCGCCCTCCGCAGAAGCGCCGCAGCCGGTGACCGCTGAAAGAAGCATCACGGCGGCCAGCGCCATAACAGCAAACTTTTTCATTCTGTTTCTCCTTGCACCATGAATTTTTGTCTTTTTCCCCGGTTCTTTTTGTCCATATAAATATAGACGCTTCCACGGCAGAAAATGTTCCCACCTGCGGCTTTATTTTCCAGCTAAGTGTATTAAGACAATTGGTACACTCATTATAGCAAAACCATACCGCTTGTCAAGTAGATCCCTGTAAAAAAGGACGTGCCGAGGCACGTCCTTTTGCGCGTTTTGTCACATTTTCTCCGGCGCGGAGCAGCCGATGAGGGTCATACCGTTTTTCAGCACGGCGCGGGCGGTATCCGCCAGCTTCAGCCGGGCCAGCAGCACGTTCTCCGCCTCTCCCTTGATGCGGCAGGCGTTGTAGAACTTGTGGAAAGCCGCCGCCAGCTCCGTCAGATAGCGGTTGATGAAGCTGGGATCGTAGTCCCGGGCCGCCAGCTGCACCACCACGGGGTACTGGGCCAGCTGCTTGATCAGCGCCTTCTCCTCCGCCGCCGTCAGCACCGTCAGCTCCACCTGCGAGGCGTCCCTCACCTGATAGCCCTCCGCCGCCAGCGCCTTGAGCAGCGTGCAGATGCGGGCATGTGCGTACTGCACATAGTACACGGGGTTCTCGCTGTCCTCCCGGACAGCCAGACCCAGATCGAACTCCATCTGGGTCTCCGGCTTGGCATTGAAGAAATAGCGGCAGGCGTCCACCGGGATCTCGTCCAGCAGGTCGGTGAGGCTGATGGCCTTACCGGTACGCTTGGACATGCGCACCACCTCGCCGTCCCGGACCAGCTTCACCAGCTGCATCAGTACAATGTCCAGCCGATGGGTGCCGTCCAGTCCCAGCGCGTCCATAGCGCCCTTCAGCCGGGCCACATGGCCATGGTGATCGGCGCCCCAGATGTTGATGACCTTATCAAAGCCGCGAACGGCAAATTTGTTGCGGTGATAGGCGATATCGGCGGCGAAATAGGTGTAGAACCCATTGGCCCGGCGCAGCACGTCATCCTTCAGCGCCAGCTTTTCAATGTCGGCGTCGGACTTGCCCGCTTCCCGGAGATTCTTCGCCAGGATCTCCGCCGTTTTGAGCCACAGCGCGCCGTCCTTTTCGTAGGTATAGCCCTGCGCCGTCAGCGCCGCCACCGTGTCGGCCACATAGCCGCTCTCGTGGAGGGAGGACTCGAAGAACCACTGATCATACCGGATCCCGTAGCGCTCCAGATCTGCTTTCATCTTCGGAATGTTATGGGCAAGACCGAACTGCGCCAGCGCGTCGTGGCGGGTCGTTTCGTCGCAGTCCAGATACTTCGCGCCCTCCTGCTCGTAAAACAGCCGCGCCAGCTCCCGGATATCATCGCCGTGGTAGCCGTCCTCGGGGAACTCCACCGCGTCCTCGCCCTTGATGATCTGGAAATACCGGGCCTCCAGGCTCTTGGCGAACTTTTCGATCTGATTGCCGGCGTCATTGACATAGAACTCACGCCACACGTCCGCGCCGGACTTTTTCAGCACGCTTGCCAGCGTATCGCCCAGCACGCCGCCGCGGGCGTTGCCCATATGCATGGGGCCGGTGGGATTGGCGGAGACGAACTCCACCATGATCTTCTGTCCCCGCAGCATATCGCTGCATCCGTAATCCTCTCCGGCCGTTTCAATGGCGGCCACGGTGTCGCCGAACCACTTGTCACCCAGCCGGAAGTTCATAAAGCCGGGGCCTGCGATCTCCACGGAGGTAAAGTAGCTGTCCTGCAGCGTCATATGCTGCGTCAGGACGGCAGCCACCTGACGGGGATTCATCTTCATGGCCTTGGCCGCCGCCAGGCAGAAGGTGGTGGTATAGTCGCCGTTGGACACGTCCTTGGGGATCTCCACAGACGGCTCCACCGTTACGCCCTCCGGCAGCAGTCCCTCCTTTACCGCGGCGGCATACGCCTGCTTCGTCAGCTCCTGCACCTGTTCCTTAGCCTTTTGGATCATATTCATATCGGTTCTCTCTCCTTAGTATTTGTCAATATCCACTTCCAGCACTCCGGGCGCCGGTTCTCTGAGAAATTGCGGCGCCAGCGCTCCAAAATCGCCGGTAATATCGCTGGCATACAGAGTGATGCTGCCCTGCCGCCGGCCGCACAGGGCGTCACGCTCCGTCAGGGACGCCTTTAACTGCCGGGCCGCCTGGGCGCCGGAGTCCACCAGCGTCACACCGGGACCCATGATCTGCCCCACAACCTCCTCCAGCAGCGGATAGTGGGTGCATCCCAAAATCAGTGTGTCGATGCCCTCCGCCTTCAACGGCTCCAGATACTCCCGGGCCACCGTCTCGATGACGCTGTCACCCACACGGTAGCGTCCGTTCTCCACCAGCGGCACGAACAGCGGGCACGCCCTGGCGATCACCGTCACCTCGCCGTCCATGGCGGCAATGGTCCGTTCGTAAGCGCCGGACCGCACCGACGCGGCGGTGGCGATCAGGCCCACCCGCTTATTGCGGGTCACCGCCAACGCCCGGCGGCAGGCCGGCTCCACCACGCCCAGAATGGGCAGGTCGCTCTCTTTTTCCAGCGTGGGCAGCGCCGTGGTGGACACGGTGCCGCAGGCCACCAGCAGCGCCTTGATATCAAAGCTGCGGAGGAAATGTACGTCCTGTCTGGCGTATTTCAGCAGAATTTCCTGTGATCTTCCGCCGTAAGGGACACGGGACGTGTCTCCGAAGTATATAATGTTCTCAAAGGGCAATATGCTGCGGATCTCCCGCACGGCGGTCAGTCCGCCAAGCCCGGAGTCGAACACCCCAATGGGTCTGTCGTCCATACACCCACTCCTTGTTTGCGATGTTAGCTAATATGATATTATACTATGCCGCTGCGCCGTTCACAAGCAAAAATTTGCCGAAGCTGTCCGTTTTTCCATAGCACTCCCCGGAACTGTATCACGCGGTGTCCTCTCTCATGTATATACGATGCTGCATAACTTCCCCAATTCTGCCTGAAATTAGCCTTCTCTTTTCTCCGCTTTCTTTATAGCGCCCCATTGACAGGCGTGCTATAATCATGTCAATGATGATCTTTGCCCCACAGGAGGTGGCTTTTATGGAACTGAAGCTGACGCAGAAGCAATTCCGGCGCTTGCTGGACTTGGTATACATCGGCAACTGGGTGCTGAACTCTACCCGGGGCGACGACCGCATCCGTGAATACGATCAGGTGGAAAGTCTTGTGTTCTCCCACTGTCTGGGGCAGGGCATGGCTTCACTGACGGAGCTGTACCACGGTGAGCTGATCCCCAGCCGCGCTTTTGCCGAGGGCGGCATCCACGAGGCCATCATGGCCTATGAGGACACCACCTTCTTTGAGATCCTGGCCCAGGAGCTGGCCCTTCGGGACTTGAACGATCCCCCCATCACGCCGGAAAACTATGATGAGATCATGGCCCGGATGGAAACGTACTTAGGAGAATTTGAGGAACACGGCACCGACAACATCACCGTGGACATGGACGAATAACCGCCGCAAAGCCATTATTTCAGGAAACCGCTTGTCAGCGGTTTCCTTTTTTGCTACAATGAAAAAAAGCCACATCACAGGAGGAAACCGCCATGAGTTACGCCGATGAAGTTTTTAAGCAGAACTGCCGGGATATCCTGCAAAGCGGTGTCTGGGACACCGATCAGAAGGTCCGCCCCCACTGGGCCGACGGCACGCCTGCCCACACGGTGAAGAAATTCGGTATCATCAACCGCTATGACCTGCAAAAGGAATTTCCTATTCTGACGCTGCGGCGAACCTATTTCAAGACCTGTATTGACGAGCTGCTGTGGATCTGGCAGCAGAAGTCCAACAACATCCATGACCTGCGGGGCAATATCTGGGACAGCTGGGCCGACGAGACCGGCTCCATCGGCAAGTCCTACGGTTATCAGCTGGGAGTGAAGCACCAGTACCCGGAGGGGGAGATGGATCAGGTGGACCGTGTGCTGTACGATTTGAAGCACAATCCCGCCAGCCGCCGCATCCTTACCAATATCTACAACTTTCAGGACCTGCACGAAATGGCTCTGTACCCCTGCGCCTACTCCATGACCTTCAACGTCTCCGGCGATACCCTCAACGCCATTTTGAACCAGCGCAGTCAGGACATGCTGGCCGCCAACAACTGGAACGTGGTACAGTACAGCGTTCTGGTCCACATGATGGCACAGGTCTCCGGCCTGAAGGCCGGCGAGCTGGTGCATGTGATCGCTGACGCGCACATCTATGACCGCCACGTGCCCGTCATCGAAAAGATGCTGAAGCAGGAGCCCCAGCCGGCCCCCACCTTTGTCATGGACAAGACCGTGACGGATTTCTACCAGTTCACCCGTGACAGCTTTTCGCTGGAGGGCTATCATCCCCAGCCCTTCTCCGACGAGATTCCTGTGGCCATCTGACCGAAAACCTGACCTGTAAAGGAGAAACGCCTATGTTCGCCATCGCCGCCGTATCGGAAAACTGGGGCATCGGAAAGGACAACCAACTGCTGTTTCACATCTCCGCCGATATGAAGCGCTTTCGTCAGCTGACGCTGGGGAAAACGGTGCTGATGGGCCGCAAGACGCTGCAAAGCATGCCCGGCGGAAAGGGGCTGCCTGACCGCCGCAACATCGTATTGACCGGCAGTACAGCCTTTACCGCGCCGGACGCGGAGATCGTCAATACCCCGGTGCAGGCGGTGTTCACCGCCGGAGAGGACGCCGCCGTCATCGGCGGTGAGAGCGTGTACCGCCTGTTCCTTCCGCTGTGTGAGCGGGTATATATCACCAAAATTTTCGCCGTCAGGGACGCCGACGCCTTCTTCCCGGATCTGGAAGCCGATCCCCGCTGGCAGGTAGAAAGCGAAAGCGAGGTCTTTGAGGAAAACGGCCTGCGCTATCAGTTTGTGGACTATGTCCCCTGTGAGGAGGAGGACGATCTGTCCGACCTTCTCCCCGACCGCAGCGAGTCCATTCCCTTTGTCCCCACGCCCGACTTCACGGAAATGAACGGGATATAAATATCGAAAAAATCACACCCCCTGCCACGGCAGGGGGCGGTCTGTCGGGGATTTAGGATTTACTCCGGGGGTATAAACTTCGACTCCCCGGGGGCAAAACAGCAAAAACAAAGCCGCCTAATGGGCGGCTTTGCTTTTTGGTGCCCCGTCGGGGATTCGAACCCCGGACACCCTGCTTAAAAGGCAGGTGCTCTACCTACTGAGCTAACGGAGCATATCTTATGAAAACAGGCCCTCTTGGCCCGGTCAATGTCTGGCAGGGATGGCTGGACTCGAACCAGCGGATGAGGGAGTCAAAGTCCCTTGCCTTACCACTTGGCGACGCCCCAATGTGGAAGGAAATAGGGGACCGGGGTGACCCCGATCCCCTACTTTGTCTGGGGTGGGAGATGGGACTCGAACCCACGACACCCGGAACCACAATCCGGTGCTCTAACCAACTGAGCTACACCCACCACATGGATATCCACATGGGATCAACTGACGAAATAGAAAAATGGCACGCCAGAAGGGACTCGAACCCCTGGCCTACTGCTTAGAAGGCAGTTGCTCTATCCAACTGAGCTACTGGCGCGTATCTGTCAAGTTGGAGCGGGTGACGGGAATCGAACCCGCATCCCCAGCTTGGAAGGCTGGTGCCCTGGCCATTGTGCTACACCCGCATGGGCCCTCCGCAGAAATCGTCAGCTTTGTTATATTAGCACATCACCGCCCCACATGTCAAGGAGAAAATCGAAAAAATCCCCTTTTTCCATCATTCTGTCTGGGCCGCCCACCAGCGAAAGAGGGCCGCTGCGTCTGAGGCGTCATCGCGCCGTAACCGGAAGCTCTGCCGCTCCGGGTGATACTGCACACCCAGCACCGGCAGCGTCTCGTGTACCACCGCCTCCACAATGCCGTCCTCTGCTCTCTGGCACACCGTCAAACCGCGCCCCAGCGTCTTTACCGCCTGATGGTGGTTGCTGGTGACCAGCGGCGACGGCCCCAGTAATTGCGCCATCAGCCCCTCAGCCCGGGTAAGGTGTACCATATCCCCCTGCGGCAGCTGGTGCCCTGCGATCCGGTCATGCAGCGTACCGCCGAAATAGACGTTCAGCGCCTGCATCCCCCGGCAAATCCCTAAAATGGGCCTGCGGCGGCAGATAACGGCATTGATGGCTGCTGTTTCCCGCCGACCCAGACCGCCGAAGATATCGCCTCCCCCCGGCAGCAGCAGGCCGCCGCACCGCCGGGCCAACGCCGTGTCCATGGAGACCACCGTTTCTATCCCCACAGCCCCCAGCGCCGCCCGATAGTTGTCAAAGGTCCCCTCGCCATAGATCAAAACCATAAAATTCCCCTCCCCGCAAAAATATGCGTTGCGCGGCAGGAAAATGTATGGTATACTGATTCAGTTCATAGGCAGCGGTATCGAAGTGGTCATAACGGGGCTGACTCGAAATGCGCGTTGGCTCTGGCCGT
>CAMEER010000032.1 GCA_945915065.1 uncultured Clostridia bacterium
TTCTAACGATTCCGTCTCTTATTTGTAAGGGATCATCTTGCGGATGGTCGCCTCGTTGGTGCAGTCGGCGTAGGTGCCGCTGCGCAGACGACGGCCGCGCTTGGTGTCCTTCTTGGTCAGGATGTGGCTCTTGAACGCGTGAGCTCTCTTGACCTTACCGGATTTCGTCAGATTGAAGCGCTTCTTTGCGCCGCTGTGGGTCTTCAGTTTAGGCATAATTGTTCTCCTTCCTATATTGCGCGATTGCAAACAGAATACAAATTTATTTACCGGCCTTGGGAGCCAGGAAAATGGACATGTTGCGGCCTTCCATCTTGGCGGCCTTTTCCATGTTGGCCACCTCGGCGCACTGCTCGGCAAACTTGGTCAGCAGGTCGCGGCCGATCTCGGTATGGGCCATCTCACGGCCACGGAAGCGGACAGACACCTTCACACGGTTGCCGTCAGCCAGGAACTTCTGGGCGTTTTTCAGCTTGGTGTTGAAATCGCCCACGTCAATGCCGGGAGACATGCGGATCTCCTTGATCTCCACCACATGCTGGTTTTTACGGGCCTCTTTTTCGCGTTTGCTCTGCTCAAAACGATACTTGCCGTAGTTCATGAGTTTGCATACGGGCGGGACAGCCTGCGGCGAGATCTTGACCAGATCAAGACCGCGCTCCTCTGCGATACGCAGGGCCTCGTCAGACGACACGATGCCCATTTGCTCGCCGTTTTCTCCGATGAGCCGGACCTCCCGGTCGTTGATGTCCTCGTTCAGTTGATGCACTACCTTGCTAATACTTCAAGCACCTCCAATCAAAATAAAAACGCGAATGCATATGCATCCGCGCAGCAGAAAAAGCCGCAATAGGGCTTTTGTAAAATCGCTGTTGACCTCTTTGCCTGCGGCGGGAGGTGAGGCGGATGCACCGACCTTCTTTGTTTTGCAGAAGTATTATACCTGCTGGCGGCTGCGTTGTCAACTGATTTTTTGTGATATTTTTATTTTTTCCATGCATAGGCGGCATCAGGCCGGGAAATGCTATGTCTGCACAAATAAAGGAGGTGCACATGATGGATAACAAGAATTACAAGAACACCAAGGATACTCAGAACGCGCAGAACACCCAGAACAATAACCAGAATACGCAGAACACTCAGAACACCCAGAATACCAAGAACAACAAGAACGCCAAGGACTGCCGCTGACGCAGGGGATCGTAAAAGAGGCCGCGGAGGGATCCGCGGCCTCTTTCAGTCTGTCAAAAAAATGGGGTTCCGGCGGTGTTCTTTCCCTGTTTTTCGCCTCTCCTTTTCACGCCAATTTGTCGGGATACACCCCGGCGTCGTGGAGCTTTTGCAGCGCCGACGCCACGCGGGGACGGTCCTCGTGATAGGTCATGCCGAACCACTGGTCGCCGGACTCCAGCACGGACACCGACAGCCGCCCCTTCTCCATCAGGTCGCCCACCATGGTGGGCAGCAGGCACTCCGCCTTGGGGTCGTCGCCCACATGGCGGAGGAAATCACGGAAATACGCCTCCATATCGTCAAAAATCGTGGGAGAAAAGCCCCAGAAGTTCATGGACACCACACTGTCGCCGTCCAGTTCACGGCGCGTGCCGTCCGCCACGTCGGCAATGCTGCCGTCGGGGAACTGCCGGATCTTCAGCGTCTCATGGATATCGGTCAGCTTACCGTTTGCCGTGCGGCACACGCCCCGGGAGACCGTACCGTACCGGGTGACGGTGTTTTTCAGAAGATAGCCCACCATGGCGGCCTCGCCCTCCGCGGGCAGGGTCCGGAGGGCCTGATAAATGGTGCGGTAGGCGTCCACGCCGTAGTAGTCGTCGGCGTTGATGACGCAGAACGGCTCATGGACGAATGCACGGGTACACAGCACGGCGTGGGTGGTGCCGAAGGGCTTGGTACGATCCTCGGGAATCTGGTAGAAAGCCGGCACGGAGTCAAAGGTCTGCTCGGCGTAGCAGAATTCCACCTTGCGTCCGTCAGGCGTGCGCAGCGTCTCCAGCGCATCGCCGGCCAGACGGCGGATCAGGTCACGGATCTCAGGCTTGATGACAAACACCACTTTATCAAAACCGGCACGGGCCGCGTCATAAATGCCGTAGTTCATCAGGATCTCGCCATGAGGCCCCACACCGTCCACCTGCTTGTCACCGCCATAGCGGGAGCCCATGCCGGCCGCCATGACCACCAGTGTTGCATGCATTATGTTTTCCTCCTGTTGCAGAAATGTTCCGCTTTCATGATACCATGTTTCCGGAGAAAGAGCAACCGCCTTTCCGCAGAAGAACTTTTTTGCAGAAATTTGACATTTCCTCTGGATTTCATCTCCTTGTGCCATTATAATAGATATGTTTTGAAAAAATATCTCAGGAGGCGTTTTCCGTGGAAAAGTCAAAAGTGATGGGCCATATCTTCGCCATCATCACCATTTTGGTGTGGGGCAGCTGCTTTGTCCTGACCAAAAATCTGCTGGTCTATTTTACCCCCATCCAGATCATTCCCCTGCGGATGGGGCTTGCGTACATCACCCTGTGGGTCCTGCGGCCCAAGACGCTGCGGCTGCCGTGGAAGGATGAGCTGATGTTTATTCTCATCGGCATCACCGGCGGAAGCTTCTACTTCTTCCTGCAAAACACCGCCCTGGATCACACCTACGCCGCCAACGTCAGTATTCTGGTGGCCCTGAGCCCCATTCTGACGGTGCTGCTGGCGCAGCTGTTCAGCCGCAGCAATGAGCGGCTGGGCAAGTATGTGTACATCGGCGCGGTCATCGCCATCGCCGGCGTGGTGCTGGTGGTGCTCAACGGCCAGATGTCCTTCCACCTCAGTCCGGTGGGCGATCTGCTGGCGCTGGCAGCGGCCCTGATGTGGGCGGTGTACTCCGTTCTCATCAAGAAATACACCGAGCAGTACGACAATTTCATCGTCACCCGGCGGGTGTTCCTGTGGGCGTTTCTCACCGCCGTGCCGCTGATGCTGCTGACCGACGGTATGCCCGAGCTGACGCCCCTGTTCACCGTGCCCAAGGTACTGATCAGCTGGCTGTTTCTGGGTGTGATGGGCAACGCTGTGTGCTTCGCCATCTGGAACATCGCCTTCAAATCCCTGGGCGTTGTGGTCACCAACAACTATCTGTACGCCTCCCCCTTTGTCACGGTGTTCGTAGGCTGGCTGCTGCTGGACGAGCCCATCTCCGTCATGAGTATCGTGGGCGCGGTATTGATCACCGTGGGCGTGATCTTCGCATATAAGACGGAAAAGCCAAAGGCCGCGTAAAACCATATTCAGATGTCCGGAGAAAACATAGTTTCTTCGGACATCTCTTTTCACGATGGATCTTTCTGCCCTTGCCGCAGCAGCAACAACCAGTTGCTTGGCAAAGCCGGAAAAGCATGCTATAGTATCGGTAAGGAGGCGATCAGAATGGAAGTCAAAAATGTGATCTGCGAACTGCGGACGAATCGCGGGTTTTCTCAGGAAGCGTTGGCGGAAAAGGTGCACGTTACCCGGCAGGCCGTGTCGCGCTGGGAAAACGGTGAAACGGTACCGAACACAGAGACACTGAAACTGCTGTCAAAGCTGTTTGATGTTTCGATCAATACACTTCTGGGGTCTCCCAGAAAGCTGATCTGTCAATGCTGCGGGATGCCTCTCGAAGATTCTGTCATCAGCAGGGAATCTGACGGCACATTCAACGAGGACTATTGTAAATGGTGCTATTCTAACGGCAGTTTTGCCTATCCCACGAAAGAGTCCCTGCTTGACTATCTTGTCGGACATATGCCGAATCCCGATCACACAAAGGACGAAGATCGGCGTATGCAGTTTGACGCATACCTTTCGCAGTTGAAACATTGGAAATAACAGTGCCTGCTTCTGAACGGGAAAAAGCAGCGATCCTCCGTGATACGGAGAATCGCTGCTTTTTTACAGCTTGATATCGCAGGACATGCTCATGACGGCGCTGCCGCCGATGCGCACCGTCACCGTGCCGCCGCTCTCATACAGACGGCTGCGGATCAGAGACGGACGGCCCATGTGCTCGCCCTGCAGGAAGGTATTCTCCTGTAAGGGACGTACCATACCGTGAAGGTACAGGTAATAGGTCAGGGCGCCGTTGCTGGTGCCGGTGGCGCACTCCTCCGGGATATCGTACAGCGGCGCGTAGTTGCTGCAATAGGCGGTGCAGGCATCCCCGCCGGGGCAGAACATGTGGACGCCGGTGACGTCATGGCGGTGGGAGAGTTCCGTGACAGCCGCTTCGTTCTGGACGGCCCGCATCAGCGTCTCGTGATCCCGGACAGGCATCATGATATCCGCAAGGCCGGTGGAGACGATCCACGGCTCCAGACCCTCGGGGCGGGCATCCTCCGTCAGGCCGTAGGCGGCGTACAGCTCCGGCCACTCCCCTTTCGTCGGCTTGCGCAGCAGTTGGGGCGGCGCCATATCCATCCACACGGTATCGCCGGAGACCTCTACGGTCAGGTCGGAGGCCTTTGTATGGGCGGTGTGGCTGCCGTCAGGCAGCAGGCCCTCCCGCCGCAGCAGGGCAAAAGAGGCTACCGTGGCATGGCCGCACAGGTCCACTTCCCCGGCAGGCGTGAAATACCGCAGCGTGACGCTGCCATCCTTGTTGACGGTGACAAACGCGGTCTCCGAGTGCTTGAACTCTGCGGCGATCTTCCGCATCGTCCCGTCATCCAGCGGGCGATCAGGCAGTACCACGCCCGCCTGATTGCCGCCGAAAAACCGCTCGGAGAACGCATCCATGACATAAGCTCTCATCGGTCTGTTCCCTCCGCTCAGATGGAATATTTCTGTTTATATTCGTCGTAATACCGGGCAAAAGAGGCATCCTTTACCGCCTTGACGCTGTTGAGATACTCATGGGTGTCAAAGCTGTCGCTCTCCACCTCGATCACCGCCACGGCAATATTGGAGCAGTGGTCCGCCACACGTTCATAGTTGGTCAGCAGATCGTTGAACACAAAGCCCTGATTCAGGGTACACAAGCCCTGCTGCAGGCGATCCACATGGTGAGACTTCATCTCGTCGCACAAACCGTCGATGATCTCCTCCAGCGGCTCCACCCGGGCGGCCAGCTGCAAATTGCCGCCGGTAAACGCTTCGATGGAAATGGCGAGGATCTCTGTCACAGCGCCCTCCAGCACCTGCAGCTCATGCGAGGCGCTTTTGGAGAACTCGATCTTCTTCTCGTCGATCTCCTGACAGACATCCGCCACATTGCAGGCATGGTCGGAGATACGCTCAAAGTCAGAAATGGTATGGAGGTATTTGGCCACCTCCTCCGTCTGCTCCGGGGACAGCGAGCGGGCCGTCAGCTTCATAAGATAGGTGCCCAGCTTGTCCTCGTAGCGGTCAATCAGCTGCTCGACTTCGTCCACCTGTTCAAAGCCCCGTTCACTGTACTCCTTGCGCAAATGCATGGCCCGCAGCAGATTGTCCCGGGCCTTTTCCGCCATGGAGCCCGTCACCAGACGGCTCTGCTCAATGGCCAGCGCAGGGTGCTGCAGGAAGCGCTCCTCCAACCGGTCCATGTCGTGCTGCTCCAGCAGCTCGTTCCCCTTTTCGGGGATCAGCCAGATCACCAGCTTTTCCATGAGCGGAATGGCCGGCATCAGCACCAGCAGCGTGGCAAGGCGGAACAGCGTGTTCATCAGCGCCACAGTGACAGTGGTCATCACAGCGTTCATGAAGGTGAAGTGCAAAATGGCGTTGGCGCCATAGAAGATCACAGCCCAGATGGCCGCGCCCAGCACATCGATCAGCAGATAGACAAAGGCGGTGCGCTTGCCGCTGATATTGGCGCCCAGCGCCGAGAGCAGCACCGGGACTGCCGCGCCGATGGCGATACCCATGATGATGGGCAGCGCGATCTGGAACGTGATGGCACCGGTGCCGGAAAGCACCTGCAAAATACCCACGGCGGCGCTGGCGCTCTGCAGCACGCTGGTAAACACAAGGCCCACCAGGATACCCAGCAGCGGATTGGAGAAGGTGGTCAGGATCGCGATGAACTCCGGGCTCTCCTTCAAAGGCGCCACCGCGCCGGACATAGCGGTCATGCCATACATCAAAACGGCGAACCCCAGCAGGATATTGCCCACATATTTGCGGGAGGGCTTTTTCTTCATCATGCGCAGCAGAATGCCCACGATGGCGAACAGGCCCGTCAGCGTGGCGGTGGACAGCAGATCCACCCAGCCGCTGCCGCCGGAGAGACTGTTCAGGCACAGGATCCAACCGGTGATGCTGGTGCCCAGGATCGCACCCATGATCACGCCGATGGCCTGACGCACCTTCATCATACCGGAGTTGACGAAGCCCACCACCATGACGGAGGTGGCAGAGGATGACTGGATCACCGCGGTGACGCCGGTACCCAGCAGGACGCCTTTGACGGGCGTACCTGATAATTTATAGAGCACCAGTTCCAATTTGCTGCCGGCCACCTTCTTCAAATTGTCGCCCATAACAGCCATGCCGTACAGGAACAACGCGATGCCGCCCAGCAGCGAAATGACGTCCGCAATGCCCATGCCCAAAATCCCCCATGTTACATATAATATCTTCTTTTAACAGTATACACAGCGGCGCGTTGTTTGACAAGCTTTGTTATTTTTTGAACATATATTTCCCGCTCCTTCTTTTTTAACAGAAAGCAAATTTGACAGAACGTATTCTTTTCGTTAGAATAGAATCCAATACGCTTGACGAAAAAAATGCAGAAAGGAACGTTATCCAAAAATGCTCAATGAGCGCAGCTTACTCTCACAGTTTCTCCATTTTACCGCCGCCACCGTTTCATCCCTGATGGTATTTTCCCTGTATTCCATCGTGGACGGCTTGTTTGTTGCCAAGGGTGTGGGCGAATACGCCATGTCCTCGGTAAATCTGTCAGTGCCCTTCACCAACGTGCTGTTCTCCATCGCCATCATCTTTGCCGTGGGTACCAGCACCATTATCGCCATCTATCTGGGCCGCGGCGAGGGCGAAAAGGCCAACAGCCTGTTTTCCCAGAATCTGGTTCTGCTGACGGTGACCGGTCTGGTGATCACAGCGCTGGTGCTGATTTTTCTGGAGCCCTTTGCCCGACTGCTGGGCGCCAAGGGCGTCACGCTTCCCTATACCATCGATTATCTGCGGGGGTTGGCCCCCTTCGCCGTTTGCTTTATCATCTCCTACAATCTGGAGGTGCTCATCAAAACCGACGGCTATCCCCGGCTGGCCATCATCACCGTTGTAACAGGCTGTCTGACCAACTGCGTACTGGACTATGCGGCCATCTTTGTGCTGGACTGGGGCGTATGGGGCGCGGCGGTGGCCACCGGCACTTCCCAGCTGCTGACCTGCGTCATCTATCTGTGCCACTTCCTGGGGCGAAAGACCACCTTCCATCCGGTGCGGTTTCGTATGGATTGGCACATCTACAAGCGGCTGATCCCCATTGGCGTCGCTGACGGGGTGACGGAGCTGTGCAACGGTGTGATGATCTTTCTGTTCAACCGCATCATCCTCCGGTGTCTGGGGGACGATGGGCTGGTCAGTTACACCATCATCGCCTATGTCAACACGCTGGTGATCAACACCATGCTGGGTATCTCACAGGGCAGTCAACCGCTGGTGAGCTTCCACTACGGAAAAGAGGACCGGGAGGGGTACCGTAAGCTGCTGCGCTATGGCTTTGCCGCCGTGGGCATCATGACGGGCGTGATCTTCGCCGCCGTCATGCTGCTGGCCCCGCAGGTGGCGCACCTGTTCCTGGGCGGCAAAAATCCGGCGCTGAATCTGGCCTCCACCGGCGCGCTGCGGCGCTATGCCCTCAGCTACCTGCTGGTAGGCGGCAATATTCTGATGGGCGGATTTCTTACCGCCGTGGAACGGCCTACCGGAGCCATCTGCATCTCTGTGGGACGCGGATTGGTATTTCAGGCGTCCGCCCTGCTGGTGCTGGCTTTCACCATCGGCGGCAATGCCATCTGGTACGCGCCGGTGGTATCAGAGGCAGTGTGCGCCGTGATGGCGGCGTGGTTCTTGAGACGGTTTTTGAGAGGTTGATCCTCAAGTGTTCCGTCCGGGTAAGCGCATGTCTTTGTGCAATTTTCCCAACACCACCCTGCTTCAATTGGCAAATACGACAATGCCGTATCTTGTGGCGAAACTGCACTAAAATGGTAGGAAACAGCCTTTTCTTTTTTGGCAAATAGCCGGAATGTAAAAAAAGGGGTTGACAAATGGAGACGAAAGCGTTACCATGCCAACCAATCAAGGCGGGTACGCCGACAAACAGAGAAGAAAGGAGAAAATCAGTGATGAAGAAGCTGAGCGCCGTGATGATGATGTCCATGGAGATGTGCATGTGCAGCATGTGCATGTTTCGTCGCGCTCAAATTGGTCAACTGATTTTCCCGGACAGTATGACGTCCTGATGAAACAGGACGAGACACCGTCACAAACAGCGGAAGGTCGATTGACCTGCCGCTGTTTTTTTGTTGCTTATCTTTCTATGAATCAGGAGGTCATAATATGGCAAACGAAGCGAAACGAATGTGTCCGCCGGACACAGCGGATTATGATACGGCCCGGCGCCGCCGGAAAGGGCGTCCCGAAACCTACGTCATTACTTCAAACCCTACATTTGATGAGAAAAGGAGATAAACACCATGAAAAAGCACAACTATTTCGTAAAGCTGGCAGCGCTGGCACTGGCGCTGGTTCTGACCCTGAGCCTGACCGCCTGCGGCGGCGGCAGTTCCGATAACGGCGGCGACGCACAGCCTGTCATTAAGATCGCCGTCCCCAACGACACCACCAATGAGGCCCGCGCGCTGCTGCTCCTGCAGGAGAACGGCATTATCAAGCTGGCCGACGGCGCCGGCATCACCGCCACCAAGAACGACATCGTGGAGAATCCCTTCAACGTGGAGATCGTGGAGGCCGAGGCCGCTCAGCTGCCCAACCAGCTGCAGGATGTGGACTACGCCGTTATCAACAGCAATTACGCCATCAACGCCGGCCTGAACCCCGTGGCGGATTCTCTGGCCATTGAGGGCTCCGCTTCCGCTTACGGCAACATTCTGGCGGTGAAGGAAGGCAATGAGAACGCTCCCAAGATTCTGGCGCTGAAGGCCGCGCTGGAGAGCCAGCAGGTTGCCGATTTCATCACCGAGAAGTATGCCGGCGCTGTGATATCCGTGGTGGAGAACCCCACCAATGGTTATGACGCCAGCCTGGATTATGACGCGCTGAAGGGTGAGACTATCACCGTGGCCGCTTCCCCCACGCCTCACGCCGAGATCCTGGAGGTTGCCAAGGAGATCCTGGCTGCCAAGGACATTACGCTGGATATCCAGGTCTACAATGACTATGTGGTGCCCAACACCGTAGTCGAAGACGGTACGGTAGACGCCAACTACTTCCAGCACATCCCCTATCTGGATGACTTCAACGCCCAGCAGGGTACCCACATTGTGTCCATCAGCGCCATCCACGTGGAGCCCATGGGCCTGTACGGCGGCAAGCAGACCACACTGGACGCTGTGACCAGCAAGTAAGGAAACGAGGGAGACGTCCATGATCGAACTGAAACACGTCAGCAAGACGTTTGATTCCGGCACAGCCGGAGGGGTAGACGCACTCAAGGACGTCTCCCTTACCATCGCCGACGGCGATATTTACGGCATCATCGGTATGTCCGGCGCCGGCAAAAGCACGCTGGTGCGGTGCATCAACCTGTTGGAGCGGCCCACCAGCGGCGAGGTGGTGGTGAACGGCCAGCGGCTGGACACCATGACCCCCGCCCAGCTGCGGGCGGCACGGCGGGAGATCACCATGATCTTCCAGCATTTCAATCTGCTGATGCAGCGCACCTGTCTGAAGAACGTCTGCTTCCCCATGGAGCTGGTGGGCGTGAAGAAAGCCGAGGCCGAGAAACGGGCCCATGAGCTGCTGGAACTGGTGGGACTGCCTGACAAGGCAGACGCCTATCCCGCCCAGCTGTCCGGCGGACAGCAGCAGCGTGTGGCCATCGCCCGCGCGTTGGCCACCGATCCCAAGGTGCTGCTGTGCGATGAGGCTACCAGTGCGCTGGATCCCAACACCACCCGGCAGATTCTGGAGCTGATCCGGGATATCAACAAGAAGCTGGGCATCACGGTGGTGGTGATCACCCACCAGATGAGCGTGGTGAAGGAAATTTGCAGCCATGTGGCCATTCTGGACGGCGGTGTGGTGGCGGAATCCGGACTGGTCGGTACGGTGTTCGCCGCACCCAAATCCGCCGCGGGACGGCGGCTGGTATTCCCCGGCGGCGCCGATGCGCAGGTGTACGATCCGGCGGAGGAACGGCTGGTACGGCTGGTATTCAAGGACAGTAAGACCACCAGCATTCCCATGGTGGCCCGGCTGGCGGCGGAGGAGGGCATCCGGTGCAACGTGATCTCCGCCAGCACCCAGCGCCTGTCCGAGACGGTATACGGCAGCATGATGCTGGGTATCCCCAGCAGCCAGTATCAGCGGGCCATTGATTTTATCCACAATGTGGGCAACGTGCAGGTAGAGGAGGTAGACGCTCATGTACAGTAATCTTTTCAGCGCGCAGTCCGTGCAGGATCTGCTGAACGTGCTGCCCTCCCTGCCCTACGCCATCTGGGAGACCTTTTACATGACCGTGCTGAGCACGGCGCTGGCGCTGGTTCTCGGTCTGCCGTTGGGCGTACTGCTGGTCGTAGGCGAAAAGGGCGGCGTGTTGCCTTTGCCCGGCTGGCTGCTGCAGGTGCTGAACGTCATCATCAATCTGCTGCGGTCCATCCCCTTCCTGATCCTGATGATCATGGTGTTCCCCCTGTCCCGGCTGCTGATCGGCACCGCCGTGGGCACTACCGCCACCATCGTTCCGCTGGTGGTAGCAGCCTTCCCCTTTGTGGCCCGTTTGGTGGAGAGCAGTCTGCGGGAGGTGGACGGCAATATTATTGAGGCCGCCCAGAGCATGGGCGCCACGCCCATGCAGATCATCTGCAAGGTGATGATCCCGGAAAGCGTACCCTCCTTGATCCAGAACGCCACCATCGCCCTGACTACTATTCTGGGCTACTCCGCTATGAGCGGTATCATCGGCGGCGGCGGTCTGGGCAAGATCGCCATCGACTACGGCTACTATCGTTACAAGTATCTGGTGATGCTGGTGGCGGTGGTGCTGCTGATCCTGCTGGTGCAGCTGTTCCAGAGCGTAGGCACCTGGCTCAGCCGCCGCAGCGACAAGCGGTTGAAAAACTAACGGCTGCCGTTTCCGGTAATCGTCCGCGTGGCTTTTATCAATCAAAATGCACGATATGCAAGTCAGACTTGTTTATCGTGCATTTTTTATGCGCCACATGAAACTTTTTTCCTTTACGGTGTCGAAAAATGAATGTTAAAAATATTACACTTGCAAAATCATTTTGACCGCGTTATAATGTGCGTGGATATTGAGGATGCCCAGCAGCATATGCCGAGGCTATTTCAGAAAGGGGATCACACTTATGAGCAGCAATGGCGGAACTCTGAAAAAATTTGCAGGCTCCCTGAGCCAGTTGATTCAGCAGGAGTATCACATTGGCGAGGAGTATTACCGGGGCGATGTGAAGCGGGGTCTGCGCAACAACGACGGCACCGGCGTGCTGGCCGGTGTGTCAAAGGTGGGCAGCGTACAGGGCTATTTCATTCAGGACGGCCAGCGGGTCCCCATGCCGGGCCGGCTGTACTATCGCGGCATTGAACTCAACGAAATTGTTGAGGCCCACTGCAAGGCCGGTACCTTTGGCTTTGAGGAGGTGGCCTATCTGCTGCTGTTGGGCTATCTGCCCTCCAGGACGGAGCTGCAAAACTTCAACGAGATCATGAAGCGGGCCCGGAAACTGCCGGAGGGCTTTACCGAGGACATGATCATGCGCCATCCCAGCCGGAACATCATGAACAAGCTGGCCCGCAGCGTGCTGGCGCTGTACTCCTACGACGACAATCCCGACGACACCTCGGTGGAAAATATGCTGCTGCAATCCATCAAGCTGGTGGGCTGCTTCCCCTCTATTGTGGCCAACGCCTACGCGGTGAAGCGCCACTATTTCCAGGGGGATTCCCTGCACATCCATTTCCCGGAGGATAATCTGTCCACGGCGGAAAACTTCCTGCGGATGATACGTCCCGACAAACAGTACACCGAGGAGGAAGCCCATCTGCTGGATATGATGCTGATGGTCCACGCCGAGCACGGCGGCGGCAACAACTCCACCTTCGTCTGCCGCGCCATGTCCTCCAGCGGTACCGATACCTACAGCGCCATCGCCGGCGCCGTAGGCTCCCTGAAGGGTCCCCTCCACGGCGGCGCCAACGCCAAGGTGATGGAGATGTTCCAGTATATCAAGGAAAACGTGGATCCCCATGACGACGGCTCCATCAAGGATTACCTCAACAAGCTGCTGGACGGTGAGGCCGGTGACCGCTCCGGTAAGATCTACGGTCTGGGGCACGCGGTATACACCATCTCCGATCCCCGTGCCGTGCTGCTGAAAAAATACGCACAGCATATGGCGGAGATCAAGGGTTATGCCGAGGAGTTTTCCCTGCTGCAAAAGGTGGAGGAGTTGGGGATCCCGCTGGTACAGGAGCGCCGCCACAATGACACCCCCATGTGCGCCAATGTGGACATGTATTCCGGGCTGGTATACACCATGCTGGGCATCCCGGAGGATGTGTTTACGCCGCTGTTCGCCTCCGCCCGTATCGCAGGCTGGTGTGCCAACCGCATGGAGGAGGTCATTACCTGCCACCGGATCATGCGTCCCGCCTATCGCGCTGTGACCATCAAGGATCACTACGTCCCCATCGAGGAGCGAACCGCAAAGCTGATCGCTCCCGAAGCGTAAAGAGTCAAAAAAAGAACCGCCCGCGGGCGGTTCTTTTTTTGACTCACAAGCAATCAGTCGATCATGCTCTTGAGATCCTCAGCCACAATGATGGGGCAGGCAGTAGCGGCCTTGACATCTTCAACCGTAAACTCGGGATTGATCTCGGTCATCACCAGACCCTTGTCGGTGACTTCCAGAACGCACATCTCCGTGATGATCTTGTTGACACAGTGGGAAGCGGTCAGAGGCAGACGGCACTTCTCAAAGATCTTGGGATTGCCCTTGGCAGTGTGCTCCATGCAGACGATGCAGTGCTTGGCGCCGACGCACAGATCCATGGCGCCGCCCATGCCGGGCATCTTCTTGCCGGGGATGATCCAGTTGGCCAGATTGCCCTCCTGGTCCACTTCCAGAGCGCCCAGGAAGCAGGCGTCCACATGGCCGCCGCGGATCAGGCCGAAGTTGCTGGCGGAATCGATGAAACCGCCGCCGTAGGCTACGGAAGCAGGGCTGCCGCCGGCGTCCACAACGTGGTAGGGATCGTAATTGGCGTCGCCCTCTTTGGGAGACTTGCCGGCGGAGACGATACCCAGCTCAGCATGGATGATCAGCTCAACGCCCTCAGGCAGGTAATTGGGGATCATGGTGGGCAGGCCGATGCCCAGGTTCACGACGTCGCCGTTCTTCAGCTCTTTGGCGCAGCGCTTGGCAATAAAGCCTTTGATCTCGGACTTTTCCATTACTTTCTTTCTCCTTCCACGATGTAATCGACGCACATACCATAGGTATGAACGTTCTCAGGCTCGATCTCGCCCACGGGAACCAGATACTCGCACTCAGCAATAACGGTGTCGGCAGCGGTGGCCATGACAACGTTGAAGTTGCGCATGGTGCCCTTGTACCAGCAGTTGCCGTACTCGTCGCACTTATAGGTGCCCAGCAGAGCAAAGTCAGCACGGACGGGCTTCATCAGCAGATAGTCCTTGCCATCGATGGTCTTACGGCCTAGGCACAGGGGGCTCTCCTCGACGAGGGTGTCGATGCCCACAGGGGTCAGCACGCCGCCCAGACCGGCGCCGCCGGCGCGGATGCACTCCGCCAGCGTGCCCTGGGGCAGCAGGTTGACTTCCAGCGTGCCCTCGGTATTCTGCTGGCCCACCTCGGGCGTCATGCCCACGTGGGTGGCAATAATACGCTTGACCTGATGGTTATGGATCAGCTCGGCAATGCCGAAGAACTCCTCGCCCATAGGACCGGTCGCACGGCCCATATCGTTGGCGATCAGGGTCAGATTCTTGGTGCCGCGGGCCACCAGCTCCTTGACGATGGCGCGTGCCTGACCGCAGGCCAGGAAGCCACCGCACATAATGGTAGCGCCGTCAGGAATCATTGCTGCTGCCTCTTTGGCAGTCAATACAGGTTTCTTTGCCATTTCTGTTCCTCCTTGTTTTTTCGGTTGAACTAAAAAATAGTATCACTGTTTTATGCATTTCTATATTAGCACTCTTTGCCGGGAAATGCAAGGCCGCCGCCCACTGTCGGATGTAG
Source organism: uncultured Clostridia bacterium (assembly GCA_945915065.1). GTDB lineage: Bacteria > Bacillota > Clostridia > Oscillospirales > Oscillospiraceae > Vescimonas. Next base: position 14,466 of record CAMEER010000032.1, read on the forward strand.
ATTTTTTTGTGCTTTTTTTCACAATTTTCACAGATTTTGACGGAGAAATACCGATAACAGCGAAAAATACCGACACAAACAGCCGCAGAAGTATTCTGCGGCTGTTTGTGGTTTTCCCGTTATGGGCGGCTTACTTCATGCCGCGCTTGACCATCTCGGTCACTGCGAAGGAAGCCACGTCGTCGGCATACTTGCCGGCGCCGAAACCGGCGTCAAAGCCCAGCTCCTTGGCCAGCTCGTGCGTGATACGGGGACCGCCGCAGCAGACCACAAATTTATCGCGCAGACCCTCGGCCTCCAGCAGCTCGATCAGGTTGGTCAGATTCTGGATATGAACGTCCTTCTGGGTAACCGTCTGGGACACCAGCAGCACGTCTGCCTTCAGCTCCAGCGCCTTCTTGATGAACTCCTCGTTAGGCACCTGAGAACCCAGGTTATACGCCTCGATCATCTCGTAGCGCTCCAGGCCGTAGTGGCCGGCGAAGCCCTTGCGGTTCATGATGGCATCGATACCCACGGTATGCGCGTCGGTGCCGGTGGAGGCGCCCACCATCACGACCTTGCGGCCAATGTGCTCACGGATATAGTCGTTGGTGTCCTCCATGCTCATCACGTCGGACTCCACGGTGATCACATGGATATCCTCGTAGTTCACAGAGTGGACGCAGCTGCCATAGACCACATAGAAGGTGAACTCCTTGTCCAGAGCGGCGTGGTACGCCACGTTTGGCTCCTCAAGGCCCATCTTCTTGGCGATCTGACGGGCCGCTTCCTCGCCGCGCTCGTCGTCCTTGATGGGCAGGGTGAAGCTGGTCTGCACCTTGCCGTCGTTCATGGTGTCGCCGTAGGGCTTCAGACGGGTCAGATCCAGCGTGGTATCGAAATCGATCTTATGGGTATTGTACAGTCCGCTGCTCATGCTCCCACCTTACCTTTCATCGCTTCAATGAAGGGATTGAAGTACTTATCATCCTTGATGACAACGCCGGCCAGACCCTTGCCGCCGTCCTTGGGACGCTTGACATCGGCAAAGATGCCCTTCTCGATGGTGGTGAACAGGCCCAGCTTCTCGATCTCCTTCAGCAGATCGGTGGCCTTGGTCAGCACCTCGTTGGCGCGGGACTGGATAATGCCGCCCTCTTTGTAGGTCAGCTCGCTGCCCAGATCCTTCATGGTGCGGAAGATGTACTGGGCGTTCTCGATGGACAGGGCGCGGTCGGACATAAACGGGGTGTGGATGGCCTCAGTCATCATGCCCAGCAGGTGCAGCTTCTGGCCGGTCAGGATGGTCACCATGTTGAACAGGGCGTCCTGAATATGGCCGCGGAAGATGTTGCCGGTCATGAACTTCGTGGGAGGCATGTACTTCAAAGGCGCGTTGGGGAAGATCTCGCGGGCCATCTGGGCCTGCGCCAGCTCGTACAGGAAGGTATTCTCCACGGCGGGATCCATCTCAAAGGCGTGGCCCAGACCCATCTGCTCTTCACGCATGCCGGCGCACTTGGCAAAGGCTTCGTTCAGGAACTGGGAGGCCAGCACGGTATGGGCGGCGGTGATGGCGTCGTCGGTGGTCAGGTAGTTATCCTCACCGGTATTGATGATGACGCCGGCATAACCGTTGATGACGCGGGAGAAATACTGGTCCACGATGGTACGCTGCATGTTGATATCGCGGAACAGGATGCCGTACAGCGCGTCGTTGAGCATCACGTCCAGACGCTCCAGAGCGCCCATGGCGGCGATCTCAGGCATGCACAGGCCGGAGCAATAGTTGCACAGGCGGATGTAACGGTGCTGCTCCTCGCCCACCTCGTCCAGCGCCGCGCGCATCAGGCGGAAGTTCTCCTGGGTGGCGTAAGTACCGCCGAAGCCCTCAGTGGTAGCGCCGTAAGGCACATAGTCCAGCAGGGACTGGCCGGTGGTACGGATGACGGCGATGATGTCGGCGCCCTGCTTGGCAGCGGCCTTGGCCTGGGTAATATCCTCATAGATATTGCCGGTGGCCACGATGACGTACAGATAGGGGCCTTCCTTATCGCCGAACTCCTTGAGATAGTTGTTGCGGTTGCTGACGTTCTTATTGATGCGCTCCATGGTGGCGTCCACCACAGGAGCGATGGCGGCGCGGATCTCCGCATCGCTGTGAGCGGGAACCTTGCTCAGATCCAGCTCGCCGCGGTCGACAGCCTCTGCCACCTGCTGGGGGTTCATGCCGGTCTCCGCCATGGCGTTGCCGATGGCCCAGGCGGCACCCATGGGCAGGATGGAGTTGGCCATCAGGTGGTCCACCACCACGTTGGGCATGGGGACGTCCATCTCATTGACGCCATCAATGCCCAGCAGGCGGCAAACGGCACGCTCCACCGTGACGGTGGTATGCTGGTCGATAAAGTGCTGGGTGTCATCCGCCACCTTGGCGGCGGAGGCGCGCGCCTGATTGACCAGCTCAAAATTCAAGCCGAGTTTGCTTTCCATATACTTACCTCAAAATTCGTAAAATCATCAGAGCTCCGTGAAATCGGGGCGGATACGTCAGGTATCCCGGTGCGGTGCGCCGGGATACCTGAAGCATATACGGTCTTACTTCTTGACGTGGCGCTCGTTGCGCAGCAGCTTGGTGGGCTCCAGATAACGCTGGGGAGTGCCCTGTGCCACCCATGCCACACCGGTCTTTTCCGCCTTCTTCTTGCCCGTGCAGACGTCGCAGTGGCAATCCTGCACATAGTGCTCAGGCTCGGTGTAGGAGGTGATGACGCCCTCGAAGTTGCGCAGGATGACCTTGCGCGGGGTCTGGGAGATCAGGTAGTTGGGCATGACGGGAGTCTTGCCGCCGCCGCCGGGAGCGTCCACCACGAAGGTGGGGATGCAGTAGCCGGAGGTATGGCCGCGCAGCGCTTCCATGATCTCGATGCCCTTGGACACGGGAGTGCGGAAGTGGCTCAGGCCCAGAGAGGGATCGCAGGCATAGATGTAGTAAGGACGCACGCGCATCATGACCAGCTGATGGACCAGCTCCATCATCACATGGGAGCAGTCATTGACGCCGGCCAGCAGCACGGACTGGTTGCCCAGAGGAATACCGGCATCAGCCAGCATGGCGCAGGCCTTCTTGGCCTCGGGTGTGATCTCCTTGGGGGTGTTGAAGTGGGTATTCAGCCACACGGGATGATACTTCTTCAGCATATTGCACAGCTCGGGGGTGATACGCTGGGGGCACACCACGGGAGTGCGGGAGCCCAGACGCACGATCTCCACATGGGGGATGGCGCGGACGCGGGAGATGATGTACTCCAGCGCCTCATCGCTGACCATCAGGGAGTCGCCGCCGGACAGCAGCACGTCGCGAACCTCGGGGTGAGCGGCCACGTAGTCGATGCACTTGTCGATCTGCTGCATGGGCACTTCGCAGTCGTTCTGGCCGGCAAAACGGCGGCGGGTGCAGTGACGGCAGTACATGGAGCACTGGTCGGTGATCAGCAGCAGCACGCGGTCAGGATAGCGGTGGGTCAGGCCGGGCACGGGAGAGTCGGTATCCTCGTGCAGAGGATCGGCGTCCTCATAATCGGCGTACTCCAGCTCCTCGGCGCGGGGAATGGCCATCTTGCGGATGGGATCAAAGGGATCGTCCAGATCGATCAGGGACAGATAATAGGGGGTGACCGCCATGCGCAGCTTGCCCAGGGTCTTGGCAATACCGGCTTCCTCATCGGGGGTAAGGGTCATGTATTTCTTAAGATCCTCAACCGTCTCAGCGCGGTTGGCAACCTGCCAATGCCAGTCGTTCCAAAGATTTTCGGGAACGTCAGCGAACAGACCATTACGAGTTTTCATGTTCGTTTCTC
>CAMEER010000033.1 GCA_945915065.1 uncultured Clostridia bacterium
ACCCTACGGAAAGACTTTTTTCTACCTCTCCGTGTCCACTTTTATGATAGCATCAAAGCGTGTGATTTTGGGGTCAGACGGTTGAGAGACGGCGCCAGGGAACCGCCAGAAGAAATGGGGAAGCTGTCTGGAAGGATCATTATGTACGGCGTCAGCGTTTTGGAATAATATAAAAGAAGGCCGCTCAGGCGGCCTTCTTTTATATTATTCAACTGTTCAGATACGGATCGTCCAGCATTCCCAGCCGGCGCAGCATGGTCTTTTTCACCGCTTTGAAGATGTTCTCATAGCCGGTGCAGCGGCACAGATGGCCGCTGAGCAGCTTACGCAGCTCGTCGTCGGTGTAGTAGACTTTGCGATCCAGAATTTCCGCAGCGGTCATGATAAAGCCGGGAATGCAGAACCCGCACTGGATGGCGGTCTCGTCCATAAACGCCTGCTGAATATCGCTCAGCTCGCCGTTGGGCCCGGTCAGCCCCTCCAGTGTGGTGATGTGCTTTCCCTCAGCCCATACCGCCAGATACAGGCAGGAGTTGAAGCATTCGCCGTCGATCAGCACGTTGCACGCGCCGCATTCGCCCACTTCGCAGCCCTTCTTCACGGAGGTCAGCCGGAAATCGTTGCGGAGCATATCAGTCAAAGACGCACGCACGTCCACCATCTGCTCCACTTCCCTGCCGTTGATCCAGCAGGTCACCAGTGCATACTGCTTCTTTGCCATTACAGCTCACCTCCCGCCAGTTTCACGGATTCGATCAGACAGCGCTTTGCGCTCTCCACAGCGATGTGGCTGCGGAACGCCTTGCTGGCGCGCCAGGAATCACGGGGATTGATGTCCTCCAGCACCTTGCGACCGAATTCCTCAATGTTTGCCAGCGTGACGGCCTTGCCGTTAATGAACGCCTCTGCCGAAACGGCACGCATCGGCACAGGGCCTGCCACACCAAAGGCAATGCGCACCCGCTCAAAGCTCTTGCCGTCGGGGCTGAGCCGTGCGTTGACGGACGTGCCCAGCGTGGCGATATCCATGGCGTTTCGCATGGCGTACTTGATATAATGGCCCCATGTCCGGTCATAGCTGGCCTTGGGAATCAGAATCGCCGTCTGGATCTCGCCGTCCTCCACCTTCAGGTCGACGGTGCCGGCCTTAAGATAAAACTCCTTGATAGGAATACGGCGCACGCCGTTTTTTCCGGTGATCTCCACGATGGCCTCCCACGCGTGGAGCGTAGAGGCGGAATCGGCAGAGGTAACGCCGTTGCAGGTATTGCCGCCGATGGTGCCGGCGTTGCGGATCTGAGGACCGCCTACCATGTCCACCGCCTCGCCCAGCACATTGATATACTTCTGGATAATGGGATCGTTGGTGATATGCGTGAAGCTGGTCAGGCTGCCGATCCGGATGTTTTCCTCCGCATCGATGGAAACGCCCCGCATCTCATCGCACTTCTGGATGGAGATCAGGGCCTTACCGGCCCGTTTGCCTTCCCGCATCTGCACCAGCACATCGGTGCCGCCTGCAATGATCTGCGCCTCAGGATGCTCCAGGCGAAGGCGCACAGCATCCTGTACGTCTTTTGCCTCATAAAGGGCTAACATGTCATACATTGCTGCTTACCTCCTCAGTCTTTGATCAGACCCTCTTCGCTGAACCGCTTGAAGAGGATATGTGGATTCATGGGATTCTGGTCAATGGTCACGCCGGTGGCGTTGTAGATGGCGTTGCGGATCGCCGGCGCGCCGGAGCAGGCCGGCGGCTCGCCCAGCGCCTTGGTGCCGAACGCGGAGGTAGGCTCGGCGTTTTCAATGAACTGCGCCTCAAGATGGGGGTGATCCATGACGGTGGACAGCTTATAGTCCAGCAGGTTATTGTTCAGCGGTTTGCCGGTCTTTTCGTCAAACAGCAGCTGCTCACCCATGCCGTAGCCGATGGCCATGGACATACCGCCGTGAACCTGTGCCTCCGCCAGCGCGGGGTTGATCAGCTTGCCGCAGTCATGAACATTGATCATGTTCTTCAGCGTCACCTTGCACATGGGAATGTCCACTTCCACATCGACAAAGGTGCAGCCGAAGGAGTAGGCATTGTTCTGGATGGTGTAAGTACTCTCGGCCGTAATATGCTCGGAATGTACCGGGTTATACTGGGCCGTCATGGCCAGCTCGCTGAGGCTCATCAGTACCTTGCCGTCAGTCACGCGAACAATGTTGCCACCCACAATATCCATGTTGTAAGGCGCCTGACGGGTCAGTTCCTGCGCATAGGCAAGAATCTTTTCTTTCAGCAGCAGCCCTGTCTTGCGGATGGAGAAGCCTGCCACATAGGTCTGACGGCTGGCATAGGCGCCCAGACCGGTGGGCGTAATGTCCGTATCCTGACAGGACACCACGTGCACATCCTTATAGCTCTTGAGACCCAGTACGTCGGCGGTCATCTGGGCGTAAGCGGTATCGGCGCCCTGGCCGATCTCCGTTTCGCCGCACTGCATGGTGACGGTACCGTCCAGATTCAGCAGCATACGGTTGGAACTGGTTTCCAGGGAAATGGGATATACCGCCGTGTTGTACCAGAATGTGGCCACGCCGATACCGCGGCGGATGGGGCCGGTATCCTTGGCATACTCTGCCACCTTGCGGTCATAGTCGATGTACTTGCGGCCTGCCTCCAGACACTCACGATAGCTGTCATAATAATTGACGTTGTGGCTGAAGCCGTCCTCATATCCCTGCGGCATGATATTCTGCATCCGGAAGGCCAGCGGATCCATCCCCACCGCCTTGGCGCACTCGTCCACGTTGGCCTCATCGGCAAAGGATGCCTGCGGCATACCGTAGCCGCGCATGGCGCCGGCGGCGGGACGGTTGGTGAACACCGTCCATGCGTCGCACTCCATATTGTCACAGGGATAGTGCTGCGGGAAGGAGCCCATCGCCTTGGCCACAATAGAGTGGCCATGGGAGGCGTAAGCGCCCTGATTGGAGTAGCACTCCACCTTGCGGGCGGCAAAGGTACCGTCCTTCCGCAGCCATGAGATGATATGGAAACGGATGGCATGGCGCACGCGGTTGGAAACAAAGGTCTCCTCACGAGAGCAGTCAATGCGGACGCAGCGACCGCCTACCTGCGTGGTGCACCATGCGCACAGCGGCTCGTACAGGGCGTCCTGCTTGTTGCCGAAGCCGCCGCCAATGTAAGGCTTCACAATGCGGATATCCGCCCAGGGACGACCCAGTGCCTGTCCTACCACGCGGCGGATGATATGGGGAATCTGGGTAGAGGCTACGACCACAATGCGTCCGTTCTCCTCATAGGCGAAGCAGCCGTGGTTCTCAATGTGGCAGTGCTGCACCGTGGGGGTGTCGTACCATCCTTCCACCTTAATAAGACCCGGCTCCTGAATGGCGGACTGATAGTCACCCTTGCGGATGTCGGTGTGCTTCAGAATGTTATGGGGGAATTTTTCATGGAGCTGCGGCGCGCCGTCCTCCATGGCCTTTTGTACGTCAAGTACAAAGGGCAGCTCCTCGTACTCTACCTTCAGCGCCCGGACGCCCTGCATGGCGGCCACCTCGTTCTCCGCGATAACCACCGCTACATCGTCGCCCCAATAGCGCACATGGCGGTTGAGCAGATACCGGTCAGCCACATCCTGATGCCCCGGATCCATGGACCAGGGATGACCCGCCGTCGGGAACGCGATATCCGGCACATCAAAGCAGGTCAGCACCTTCACCACACCGTCAATTTGCTCCGCGGCGCTGGTGTCGATGGACTTAACGATGCCGTGGGCAATGTCCGCATGTTTGATGCGGACATACAGCGCGTCCTGCGGCATCAGATCCTCATAGTATTTTGTCCGCCCGGTCGCCTTGTCATAGGCGTCCACGCGAACTTGTCTTTTTCCGACTTCACTCATGTGATCTTCCTCCTCAATGTCTGTCTTGCAGCCATACGCGATCTGAAGAAACGCTGCTTGATCCTTGTTCGTTATAGCGATTATTTTTTGTAAATCATAGCACAATTCAGCTACGGTGGGAAGAGTTTTTTGTTATCCTATTGCAAAAATATCAAAACTTTTCATTGACACTTTTTTAAGAAACTGGGTATACTACCAACAGCAATAAAAGCCGGTAAAGGAGGGATTCCCATGCGTATCGGCTGCATTGTGATGGCGGCCGGAATGGGCTCACGGTTCGGCGGCAACAAGCTGGCGATGGAATGGAACGGCAAAAGCCTGATCCGCCACGCATTGGATGCGGTCCCAGCAGACAGGCTGACGGCCACCGTGGTGGTGACACAGTATCCGGAAATCATTGAGCTCGCAAAGGAATATAACTTTACACCTGTTGCCAACAGCCATCCTGAATACGGCCAAAGCTACTCCATACGGCTGGGTATCAAGGCATTGAACCACTGTGACGCCCTGCTGTTTCAGGTGGCGGATCAGCCGCTGCTGAAACGGGAGAGCGTGGCAGGCTTGATAGACTTTTACCTGCAGCATCCCGATCATATTGTTGGGTTAGGGCATGGCGGCCAGCGGGGAAATCCCTGTATCTTCCCTGCCAGATTTTTTCCGGAGCTGCTGCAGATCGAAGGCGACCGCGGCGGCAACGTGGTGATCCGTCAGCACGAATCCGACCTGCTGCTATGGGAAGTGCCGGCCGATGAGCTGCGGGATATCGACACCCGGGAATCCTTTTCTACGCTTTAACTCTCCTCTGTCATGAGCTGCGGCGGACTTCGCCGCAGCTCATTTTTGGTACATTACGCTCTGTTTTGGGGTACATAAACCTACTTTTTGGGTGCATAAGGCGTGTTTTTCAGCGGCAGAGAAAGTTCCCGCTCTCCGGTCAGCCGGTAATAGGCGTCGGCAATGGCGGGGGCCGTGGGAATGGAGGTGATCTCTCCGATACCGATGGCGCCGCCAGCCACATTCAGTCCCGGCTTCTCCACCACAATAGCTTTGATCTCCGGCGGGATCTGGTTGGCACGGAACAGGCCCAGCATACCGTACTTGGCGGTGGGCTTACAGTTCTCATCGATGGGATACTTCTCCGTGAGGGCATAGCCCATGGACATGACAACGCCGCCCTCGATCTGTCCTTCAATGCTGAGGGGATTGACCGCCTTGCCTACATCATGGGCCGCCACCATCTTTTTAATGCGGCCGGTCTCCTTGTCCAGCACGCACATCTGGGTGGCGTAACCGTAGGCCACATGGCTGACAGGATTGGGAACATCCGCGCCCAGCGGGTCAGTCTTGGCCAGATATTCACCGTAGAACTCCTGCCCTTTCAAATCCGGCAGGGTCTTTCCACTGTCCAGTTCCGCCTTCAGTTTCTCGCAGGCACGGCGGGTGGCTTCACCGGTCACCAATGTCTGGCGGCTGCCGGAGGTATCGCCGGAATCCGGCGCGATCCATGTGTTGTTCCGCTCATACACAATATCGTCACGATGTAATCCTGTGTTGGTGACCACCACCTGCACCAGAACGGTGCCCAGACCCTGACCGATGCAGGATGCGCCGGAGTAAATATGGACTTTCCCGTCCTGTTCCACGATCAGCTTGCAGCGACCCCAGTCCGGCAGGCCGACGCCTACGCCGGCGTTCTTCATGGCGCAGGCGATGCCCACGGGGTCGCCCGCCGCCACCGCTTCATCATAAGCGGGCTTGATGGCCTCCAGTGTCTCCACAAGGCCCGTGGAGTCATCCACGATCTGGCCGTTGGGCAGCACCCCGCCGGGGCGGATGGCGTTGCGGTAGCGGATCTCCCAGGGGGAGATACCCACCAGATCCGCCATCTGATTGAGAAGCGTCTCTGTGCAGAAGCAGGTCTGCGTCACGCCGAAGCCCCGGAACGCGCCGGCAGGAGGATTATTGGTATAGTAGGCACGGCCCTCAATCTCAAAATTCTCATAGGCATAGGGACCGGCGGCGTGGGTACAGGCACGCTCCAGCACAGGGCCGCCCAGAGACGCAAACGCGCCGGTATCGGACACCACGCTGGCCTTGACGCCCTGAATGATGCCGTTTTCATCACAGCCCATGGTGAACTCCATGTCAAAGCTGTGGCGCTTGGGATGTACCAGAATGGACTCCTGACGGCTCAGCTTGAACTTGACAGGCTTTTTCGTCAGATAGCACAGCAGCGCGGCGTGGTGCTGGACCGACATATCCTCCTTACCGCCGAAGCCGCCGCCGACCAGCATATTCTGCACATGGCAGTGGTCGTAGTCCACGCCCAGCATACCGGCGCACTCGTGGAGGGTGGTATGGGCGCTCTGGTCCGTGGTCAGCAGCTTCACACCGCCGTTTTCCATGGGAAGCGCCACGCAGCACTCCGGCTCTAAAAAAGCGTGCTCCGTCCACGGCGTGGAGAAATGCTCCGTCAGCACATATTTTGCGTTTTTGATAGCCGTCTCCGCATCGCCGCGGGAGACATGCTTATAGGCTTGCACGTTGCTCTCATCGCCGTCGAACACCAGCGGCGCATCGGGAGCGGCAGCTTCTGCGGGATTATGAACGGCAGGCAGCACCTGGTACTCCACCTTGACCAGCTTTTTCGCTTCCTCCACCGTGGCCTGATCCACGGCGCAGATCAACGCAATGCTGTCGCCCAAGTAGTGGGTCAGCTCACCCACACCCACCAGAGTGGGCTGGTCCTTCTTGATATGGCCCACGTTCACCTTACCGGGAATATCCTTGGCCGTAGCCACCGCCACCACACCGGGCAGCTTCTCTGCCTCGGAGGTGTCGATGGACAGGACGCGGGCACGGGCATACTGGCTGCGTACCGCGCCGCCGTAGCACATGCCGTCCACATATACGTCATCCGGATACTGGCCATAGCCCTGTACCTTTTCCGCAACATCCAGTCGGTGGACGCGGCTGCCCATCTGCCAGTCGTCAGCACCGGCCGCGGGGATCTTGCCATCACGGAATATCTTCGCTGCCAGCAAAATAGCGTCAATGATCTTTACATAACCGGTGCAGCGGCAGATATTGTTGCGAATGGCAAACGCCGCTTCTTCCCGTGTGGGTTCCGGATTCACGTCCAGCAGACCCTTGGCGGAGATCACCATGCCGGGGATACAGAAGCCGCACTGTACCGCGCCGGCCTCGCCAAAGGCGAAGGTATAGACCTCCTTCTCCCAATCCGACAGACCTTCCACCGTCACGATGGTCTTGCCATCCAGCTTGTCGGTCTGCGGAATACAGGCCTTTGTGGGTTTGCCATCGATCAAAACATGGCAGGTACCGCAGGCGCCTTCGCTGCAGCCGTCCTTCACAGAGGTCAGATGCAGCTCATCCCGCAGATAGCGGATCAGCTTTTGGTTTTTCTCTACTGTCACGGTGCTGCCATTCACCTTAAAAGTCGCCATACTGCGTGCTCCTTCCTTCCGCCGCAGGGCAGATAAAAGATCATACTGTGCTTTTGCCTAAATTTTTTTCTAAATTATACAATATTTTTTAGTTTTCTGCAAGTCACATATGCAAAAATGTTGATTCTATTTTACAAATAACGCCTCCGGATCACGATAGGGCAAATATTCCAAAAAACGCTTGGCCGCCGGAGACAGCGTATCTCCGACACGCATCGCAAGGCCAATTTTCCGGTAAGCCGGCTGTGCCAGAGAACGTAATGCGATGTGATATGGAATGCGTTTCAGGATCAGCTGCGGCAGGATACTGACACCCAGCCCGTGCTCCACCATGGACATGACGGCATAGTCGTCCAGCGTGGAAAACCGCACCTGCGGCACAACACCGGAACGCTCAAACACCTGCATGATATCCCGGTCCCGGTTTCCGGCCTTATCCAACAGGATAAAAGGTACTTCCCGCAGCGCTTCTATCGGTACCTGCTCCAGCTGCGCCAGCGGATGTTCCGGCGGAAGGACCACCATCAGCTCATCTTCTTCCAAACAGACCGTCTCCAGATCTGCCCGGGCAGGGAGATGCAAAAAGCCATAATCCGCCCTTCCCTGCAGGATCCACTGTTCAATCTCAGGATAGTCTCCCATCAGTACTTCAAAGTCAATATTGGGAAAATCCTTTTGAAACCGACAGATCATATTGGGCAGCCAGTGGGTGGCAACGCTGGAAAATGTCGCAATGGCAATGGTACCCGACACCAATCCCCGCAGCTCCCCTGCTGTCTGACGGCATTGCTCAGCCTGTGCCACCAGCTCCCGCATGGCGGGCAGCAGCCGCAGACATTCTCTGGTAGGCGTTACCCCCTCCCGTCCCCGCCGCAGCAGCGGGAATCCGATTTCGTTTTCAAGTGATGCCATCATGCGGCTGATACCGGAGATTGTATAGCCCATGGCTTCCGCCGCCGATGTGATGGAGCCTTTGTCGATGGCGCACAGCAGCGCCCTGCATTTCTCACTTTCCATATCCTTTTCCTCTATTTGAATATTTGTCAAATTAAGCTTGAAAGATTTTCTCTTTACTCAAAGATAAGACAGATGTAGAATCTTGTCAACCACCAATAATTGGCACAGCGGCGGTATCTCACTTTTTCCTGTTCTTCGCTGTGCCGCTTTATTGTGTAGATACCGGGAGGTCTTTCCATGCTTCAGAAACACCGTTTTCTTTACCGCTTTCTGCTTGCGCTTCTGCTTTTTGGATTCAACGGGATCATTGCAAGCCGCATATCACTGGAAAGCGGACAGATCGTTTTGCTGCGCACACTGTTGGGCAGTCTGAGCCTTCTGCTGTTTTTCTTTCTGTCCGGGCACCGTTTCTCTTTTTCCGGACGCGGTAAGGACGTCATCTTGATTTGTCTCTCAGGTGCGGCAATGGGGGCCAGCTGGATGCTTCTCTATGCCGGATACCAGCGTATCGGCGTTTCTACCGCCTCCCTGCTGTACTATTGCTGTCCTGTGATCGTAATGGCATTGTCACCGGTCATCTTTCATGAGAGGCTGACATGGGTAAAAGTCACCGGTTTTTTCTGTGTATGCGGCGGTATCGTGCTGGTCAACGGTTGGGCTTCCGGCGGCATGGACCTTTTAGGGTTTTTCTATGGCATCATGAGTGCTGTTTGCTATGCGGTGATGCTGATTCTGAATAAGAAGGCACAGGGCGTGGACGGTATGGAAAATTCTCTGCTGCAAATGCTGTCCGCCGCAGCGACCGTGTTTTTGCTGCTGCTGTGCCGCGGCGGACTGGCCATGTCCATTTCCGGAAGTGACTGGCCGTGGATCCTGCTGCTGGGAATCGTGAGCACCGGTTTCGGCTGCTGGTGCTATTTCTCCGCCATTCGTATGCTGCCGGTGCAGACGGTCGCCGTGTGCGGCTATCTGGAGCCGCTGTCTGCCATTATCTTTTCCGCACTGCTGCTGCATGAGCAGTTGACCGAAGCGCAGATCGTCGGCGCCGCGCTGATCATCGGCGGAGCGCTGTTCGCGGAGTGCTTCCATCCCCGTGCAGCTATCGCTAAAAAAGAGGTCGCCTGATAGAATCTAACACATAGCAGGCAAAGCGCCGCACGTTGCCCGTGCGGCGCTTTGCTGTGTTCTTTGAGGAGAGAGCATAATGATTGATAAAACACCGGTCATGGATAGGGCCATGACGATGCTGCAGGTGATTCATTCACCGCTGGCGCCGTAGTTGGACAAGACGCGGGCGGAGGGGTCGTTGACGTCGCAGCCTTCCCATGCCTTGTTGGGCATCCAGAAGTCTACGATCATTTCCGACTGACCCGGATAGTATTTTTCGAAAATCTCACGGTATAGCAGGGATTCCTTGGTAAAGGGCTGCGCATGGGCAAACTGCTTGCGGCGGGTCTCAAACTGCGCATCGGAATAACACTCCTCGGCAAAGGCCTTCAGGTGATCCACCATGGAGTGACCCACGGCATCGGAGAAGGCGGCTTTTTCCCGATAAAGGATATCGTGAGGAAGATAATCCCCTTCAAAAGCATGGCGCAGCAAGTATTTTCCCTTGCCATAGATGTTCACTTTCTTGGCGGGGTCAACGGCGAGGACATAGCGGACAAAATCCAGATCGCCGAAGGGTACGCGAGCCTCCAGTGAGTTGACGGAGATGCAGCGGTCGGCACGCAGCACATCGTACATATGCAGCTCCCGGACTCGCTTTTCCGCCTCCTTCTGGAACTCCTCCGGTGAGGGAGCAAAGTCCGTATACTTGTATCCGAACAGCTCATCGGAGATCTCACCGGTCAGCAGCACACGGATATCGGTGTTTTCGTGGATCCATTTGCACATCAGGTACATGCCCATGCTGGCGCGGATAGTGGTAATATCGAACGTACCCAGCATTTTGATCACGAAATCAAGGGAGTCCAGCACCTGCTCACGGGTCATGATGACCTCGGTGTGGTCGCTGCCGATATAGTCGGCCACAATGCGGGCGTATTTCAGGTCGATCGCATCCTCCCGCATACCGATGGCAAAAGTATGGATGGGCGTTTTACTCTCCCGCGCGGCAATGGCGCAGACGAGAGAGGAATCCAGCCCGCCGGAAAGCAGGAATCCGACCTTGGCGTCTGCCACAAGGCGCTTTTTTACGCCGGCTATCAGCTTTTCATGGATGTTGGCGCACACGGTCTCCAGATCGTCATAGCAAACCTTGTCCACTTTGGTGATATCATCATAGCAGATGAACTTGCCGCCCTTATAATAGTGTCCCGGAGGGAACGGCATGACTTTATCGCACATGCCTACGAGGTTTTTTGCCTCGCTGGCAAATACGATCACGCCTTTCTTGTCGTAGCCGTAATAGAGCGGCCGAATACCGATGGGGTCTCTGGCGGCGATAAACTGCTTGCTTTCGCCGTCAAACAGGATCAGCGCAAATTCTGCATCCAGCAGTTGGAACATCTCCGTACCGCATTCCCGGTAGAGCGGCAGAAGGATCTCGCAATCGGAGCCGCTTTGGAAAGTATAGCCTTTCGCCTGCAACTTTGCTTTACACGTTTCATAGCCGTATATTTCACCGTTGCAGACCACATAACTGCCATCCAGTGCAAAAGGCTGCATTCCTTCCGGCGTAAGGCCCATAATGGAAAGCCGATGGAAGCCCAGCAGACCGTGACCGGTATCGACGATACGGCTGTCATCCGGGCCGCGGGAAACGGTTTCCATGAAGCCGTCCGTAAAAGCGGCAATGTCAGTGCAGACGTCGCAATATCCCATGATAGAACACATTTTATAACCCTCCGTAATGCAATAATTTTTGATCAGCAATACGATAGGGCGAGCTGCTGTGACCCGCGGTGCCACCTATCTTTTCTACTCAACGACTTCTGTCAAAGCCTTGCCGCGGTAACGGGCGGCAGTATCGGCTCACCTACTGAGGGTCTCCCCTGTTCAGCTCGCAGCTCGTCGGGTGTTCTTCCCATGGGCGTTACCTGCATGGCTTCCACCGCCCCATGCTCGCTGCCAGCACGTTTCCACGGTACTTTTCCCGGTTCAAACGCTTTTTTCATTATTTACATGTGGTTATACGGTAAAACTGGGGAATAATGCGTTATTTTACGCCGAACAACAATTCGCCGTAGGTCGGAAACGGCCACATATCAGCGGCGGTGCAGGTTTCCGCTTCATCGCAGGGAGCGCGGAGTGCTTCCATTTTGGGGATGATCACATCGCGGATCGTGTTGGCTGCCTCCGTCACATCTTCGATTCTGTGATAGACCGTCAGCGCGTTCTCCAGATCCTCTGCCGCAGCGTCGATCCGGTCAATAAGACCGGAGAGCTTTTCGATCAGCCCCGTTTCGTATTTGCCGGTCAGCGTGGGAACAACCGCCTTCTTGGCTGCCAGCGCACCTGCCAGTTTTGCCGTATACTCCTCCACAGCAGGCAGGATCTCCTTGCGCACCATATCCACCATGGTCTGCGCTTCGATGTTGACCGTCTTGCGGTAGTTATCCAGCATGATCTCACAGCGGGAGCGGATCTCCGCCTCAGACATAACTTTCAGGGAGGTCAGCATGTCCACATTTTTCTTCTCCAGAATGCAGGGCAGCGCATCCGGTGTCGTGCGCAGATTCAGCATGCCACGCTGCTCAGTCGCTTCCCTGATCCATGCGTCGTCATAGCCGTTGCCGTTGAAGATAATACGCTTGTGCTCTTTGATGGTTTTTTGGATCAGATCGTGAAGGGCGGCTTCAAAGTCATCAGCCTTTTCCAGATAATCAGCGTACTGCCTCAGCGATTCGGCCACTGCGGCGTTCAGCATGATATTGCTGCAAGCAATGGAGTTGGAGGAGCCCAGCATCCGGAACTCAAACTTATTGCCGGTGAAAGCAAAGGGCGAGGTACGGTTGCGGTCGGTCGTATCGCGAATGAATTTGGGCAGTACATGGACGCCTAATTTCATAACGGTTTTTTCCGCGCCGCTGTACGGCTCGTCCTTTTCAATGGCGTCCAGAATGGCGGTCAATTCGTCGCCCAGAAAAATCGACACCACAGCGGGAGGCGCTTCGTTGGCGCCAAGCCGGTGATCGTTGCCGGCGGTAGCCACTGACAGGCGGAGCAGATCCTGATAATCGTCCACCGCCTGAATGACCGCACATAAAAACAGCAGGAACCGTGCGTTCTGATACGGCGTTTCGCCGGGCGTCAGCAGATTGACGCCGGTATCGGTGGCGATGGACCAGTTGTTGTGCTTGCCGGATCCGTTCACCCCATCGAAGGGCTTTTCATGCAGCAGACACACCAGGCCATGTCGAGCCGCCACCTTCTGCATGATCTCCATGGTCAGCTGGTTGTGGTCGGTGGCGATGTTGGTAGTACTGTAAATCGGAGCCAGTTCATGCTGGGCCGGAGCTACCTCGTTGTGCTCTGTCTTGGCAAGGATGCCGAGCTGCCACAGTTCCCGGTTTAGATCCGCCATATACTCAGCCACCCGGGGCTTGATGGCGCCGAAATAGTGATCGTCCATCTCCTGCCCTTTGGGCGGTTTTGCGCCGAACAGCGTGCGGCCGCAGAAGATCAGATCTTTACGCTTATCGAACATGGCACGGTCGACCAGAAAGTATTCCTGCTCCGGACCAACGGAGGTACGGACGCATTTGACATCCTCGTTGCCGAACAGATCAAGAATCCGCATCGCCTGCTTGTTCAGCGCCTGCATGGAGCGCAGCAGCGGTGTCTTTTTATCCAGCGCCTCGCCGCCGTAGGAACAGAAGGCGGTGGGGATGCACAGCGCCTTATCCTTGATGAACGCATAGGAGGTGGGGTCCCACGCCGTATAGCCGCGGGCCTCAAAGGTCGCGCGCAGGCCGCCGGAGGGGAAGCTTGAGGCATCAGGCTCTCCCTGAATCAGTTCCTTGCCGGAGAACTCCATAATCACACCGCCGTCCGGTGAAGGGGTGATGAAGCTGTCGTGCTTCTCCGCCGTAACGCCGGTCAGGGGCTGGAACCAATGGGTAAAGTGGGTGGCACCATGTTCCACGGCCCAGTCCTTCATAGCGTCCGCCACAGCATTGGCTACTTCATTATTCAGGTTGCCGCCTTCGTCGATCGTCTTTTTCAGCGAGGTGTAGACTTCATAGGGAAGCCTTGCCTTCATGACTCGGTCGTCAAAGACCAAACTGCCGAAATAATCCGGTACTGTGCTCATCATGATCCACTCCTTTTCTTAAATATAACAAGCAAAAAAGGCGTCAAGGAGACTAACCTCCAAGACGCCTTTGCCTTCGATGTGCGAAATTATATACGCGCTGTTGAAATTTGTCAATCTCCGTTTTAGACAATTTTTGTCGCCTCAAAGACCGGCTTTATGATATTATCGTGCCTTTTTTCTCCAGAATATCCCACAAAGGTGATATGGAACAGGAAAAGGGGCTGTATCATTCCGGAGGGACAAGTTCATGTCTTATTTTTTTATGAATAAATCTGGAAAACAGTCAGAAGGTGTGGTAAAATAAAGACTTCATTAAGGTGAACTGAGAAAGGTGGGCGTCCCATGAATTATTCAAAAGACGAGATCAAGCAGTATGTGGCTGAGGAGGATGTAAAATTCATCCGTATGGCCTTCTGCGATCTATCCGGAAAGCAAAAGAACATCTCCATTCATCCGGACGAACTCGACCGCGCATTTGAATATGGTATCGCCTTTGATGCCTCAGCTATTCCCGGTTTTGGCGATGAGGTGCATTCTGACCTGTTCCTGCACCCTGACACCGCAACGCTGTGTGTGCTGCCGTGGCGGCCGGATCACGGGCGGGTCGTGCGCATGTTTTGCACGGTGTCCCGTCCAAACGGAGCGCCTTTTGACGCCGACGTCCGTGAGCTCCTGCACCGGACTGTGGCAGAGGCAGCGCAGATGGGGATCTCCTTCTCCTTTGGAACGGAAATGGAGTTTTACCTGTTCCATCGCGACGAAGCCGGCGAGCCCACGAAACGGCCATACGATCAGGCAGGTTATATGGACATTGCGCCTGATGACAAAGGGGAAAACGTGCGGCGTGAGATCAGCCTGACGCTGGAGCAGATGGGGATCCGTCCCGAGTGCTCTCACCACGAGCAGGGACCGGGACAAAATGAGATCGACTTTCGGTATTCCGATCCCATGACCGCCGCTGACAACGCCGTGACCTTCCGCACCGTGGTCAACACTGTGGCCATGCGGAACGGCCTTGCGGCAGATTTCTCCCCCAAACCCCTCAACAGTCAGCCGGGCAACGGTATGCATATCAATATTTCCGCCAAAAGCCGGGACGGCGCAGATGTGATGCCGCAGGTCATTGCGGGAATCCTGGCCCATATTACGGAGATGACGGTGTTTTTCAACACCGTAGAGGCCTCCTATCACCGTTTTGGCGGCAGCAAAGCGCCGCGGTACATTTCCTGGTCCAGCGAAAACCGGTCGCAGCTGATTCGTATTCCCGCCGCGCAGGGTGAATACCGCCGCGCTGAGCTGCGCTCCCCTGATCCGCTCTGCAACCCTTACCTGGCCTTTGTGCTGCTGATTCGCGCGGGATTGGACGGTATCCGGAAAAACATGACGCTTCCCAAGGCGGCGGATATCAATTTTTTCAGTGCGCCAGACGAAGTGAAGGCCCGATTCCAAACACTGCCGGAGTCTCTGACCGAGGCAAAGGCCAAGGCTGCCGCCAGCGCGTTTATTGCCGAAACGCTGCCGCAGGTCATTATTGACCATTACACCAGATAACTTTGTGCAAGGAGGGACGTCTGTGGAAACGACCGCGCAAACATACAGTGTGCTGCTTGTATCCGCTGCAAATAAATTTCGGACGTCTCTGCGGGAACTTCTGCCTGTGGACCGGTACGATCCGCTGTATCATGTGGGCGATGTAGCAAGCGCACGGCGCTGCCTTTTGGAACGGCAATTCGATATTGTGGTGATCAGTACACCTCTGCCGGACGAGTTCGGTTCACGGCTGGCACTGCATGTGGCGGACACCAGCGGGGCCAGCGTTCTGCTGTTGGTAAAAACGGAGCATTACCCGGACATTTCGGCACGGCTTTTCCCCTACGGCATCCTGACGCTCCAAAGACCCACCTCATCGCAAATGCTCCTGCAATCTTTCCAGCTGTTGTGCGGCACCCGCGAACGACTGCGAAAAATGGAGCAGAAAACAGCTTCTATTGAGGAGAAAATGGCCGAGATCCGCATAGTCAACCGGGCCAAGTGGCTGCTGATCCAACAACAGGGCATGACGGAAGCGGAAGCCCAACGCTTTATTGAGAAGCAGGCCATGGATCGCTGTGTAAAACGCAAAGCGATCGCGGAAGAGATTATTGGGAAATACTGAACGGAATAATAGGATAAGGCTTCTGAGACATTGCGCTCAGGGGTCTTTTTCTCTGTTCGGGATCCTCCGTTTTGTAAAGCCCATATAATTTCCTATTATCTGAAAAATTTTTTTCTAACCTGACAAAAAGTCTTGTCAAACTGGTCAAGCTGCGTTAAGATATATGCGTATGCCGCTAAGAAATTGCGGCATAGCAGCAAAAAGATAAAGGAGAGTCATATCACAATGGAACGCATCTTCCACCTGAAGGAAAACGGCACCACCGTCAAGACCGAGATCCTTGCCGGACTGACCACCTTCATGACCATGGCGTACATCATCGCCCTGAACCCCAACCTGCTGACTAATTTTGCCGTAGGCACCCCGCTGTGGAACGGCGTATTTCTGGCCACCTGTATCGCCAGCGCCATCGGCACCGTATGCATGGCATTTCTGGCTAACAAGCCCTTTGTCATGGCGCCCGGTATGGGACTGAACAGTTTCTTCGCCGTTATTGCCGGAAATATTGCAGCCATGCTGAACACTGACTACACCAGTGCCTTTCAGGCGGTGCTGTGCATCATTTTGGTGGAAGGCATTGTATTTATCCTGCTGAGCGTATTCAATATCCGGGATAAGATCGTCACCGCCATCCCTCTGGGTGTGCGGCTGGGTATCGGTCCCGCTATCGGCCTGATGCTGATGAACATCGGCCTTGGCTCCAATGTGGGCATCTTTGCTGAGGGCAACGGTTACACCAGCCCCTTCTATGTTCTGCGCGACTTCTTCGGCGCTATGACCCCCAGCGTCATCAAAAACAGCATGGGCGCGGAGTACAGCACCATGGTGCTGACTGTCGTTACCATGTTTGTCGGCCTGTTCGTTATCATATTGCTGGCCAAGAAGGGCGTTAAGGCCGCCGTTTTGGTGGGTATGCTGGTAGCCTCTGTCATCTATTGGGCCGGCAGCTTTATCTTCCTGGGCGTCAATCCCTTCGCCTCGCTGGCGGGGGCTTCCTTCCTGCCACCCTTCCGTGATATGGCAGAGACCACCCTGTTCAAGTTCGACTTCACAGACTTCTTCCGCATCGGCTGGTTCACCGCCATCAGCCTGATCATCACCTTCTGCATGATCGATATGTTTGATACCATCGGTACGCTGGTGGGTACCGCCTCCCGGGCAGGCATGACAGATCAGGAGGGCAATATGCCCAAGATGAAGGAAGCGCTGCTGTCCGACGCCGTGGGTACCGTGGCCGGCGCCTGCTGCGGTACATCCACCGTCACCACCTTTGTGGAATCCGCCTCCGGCGTTGAGGCCGGCGGCCGCACCGGTCTGACCTCCCTCACCTCCGCCCTTATGTTCCTGGCCTGCATGTTTATCGCGCCGATCGCCGCCATCATTCCCGCTGCCGCCACCTCCTCCGCCCTGATCTATGTGGGTATCCTGATGCTGCAGGGCCTGAAAAACGTGGATTTCAATGATATGGATCAGATCGTTCCCGTGTTCATCATGCTGCTGGCCATGCCCATCTCCGGCTCCATCGGCCACGGCATCGGTTTGGCCATGATCTCCTATACCGTCATCAAGGTGTTCTCCGGCAAGGCCAAGGATGTGTCCGCGCTGACCTATGTGATCACCGCCCTGTTCCTGATCAAGTTCTTTGCTGTTGTGTAACCACCGCATAACGCTGAAAGGCCAGCCCGTCCGGGCTGGCCTTCATCTTGAAAAAGTACCCGCACACGCTTTGCGTATGCGGGTACTGATGCTATTCAGCAAAAATTACTGCATGAAAGTGCCGTCGATCATCTGCTGGATGTAGGCGTTGTACTTCTCCTGCACCTCGGCGGGAACCAAGTCGCTGATCTTGCCAGCAGACAGGGTGCCGTTCTGCAGTGTGCCGTACAGGACCTCGCCGCCGAAAGTACCGGCCTCGACCACCGCCACTCCTTTATACACGCCTGTACCGGTACAGGTACAGGGCAGTTTCCAATGCCAATCGCTTCATCGGGCCGGCTGGATCAACCGCCAGCAGCATCCATAGCTGCTGGAGCCGGTAGCTCACGGTGTTGTAGTGCAGGTGC
>CAMEER010000034.1 GCA_945915065.1 uncultured Clostridia bacterium
GGGTAACGCCCGCCGAAGGCGACTTCAGGAAAAGTGCAACAGAGATATACCGCCGCACAGTTCTTTCGGGAGTGATCCTGAATGAAGGCACAGTGAAATGGACGGGCTGTACCGCTTGCGGTGCGGCAAACGGCATGGCACATCTGCCGGTGCGGTAAGGGTGGAAAGGTGAGGTAAGAGCTCACCCGATGGCGCGGAAGTGTCCATCGCTGTAAACTCTATCCGGAGCAACACCGGTATGGGGACATTGGCTGGCCCGGCCGTCCCCGGGGTGGCTTGAGCGAACCGGCAACGGTGCGCCTAGATAGATGACTGTCAAGACAGAACCCGGCTTACAGATCGGCTCGTAATGATATGGAAAAGGCGGCGTAACGCGCCGCCTTTTCCCTTGTTTTGTCAGAGAGACAGCGACTATACCGATATGCATGCCTTAGGAATTTGATTCACAGCAATGGCCTTATCGTGCAGCGAACGATGTGAAATCACATTGTTTTGTGAGATATATGAAAAATTGCTGCTGCATTTCTCTCGTTTTTGTCAACACTGACACTTTACATTAGCGTGATAAAGTGGTAGAGTATTATCATACTAAAAACAAAACACGGCGCCGATCAAGACGCCAACAAAAGGAGAAAAGTAGTATGAAAAAGTTTTTGGCAATGCTGATGGCACTGGTTATGGTGCTGAGTCTCGCCGCCTGCGGCAATCAGGCGAACACCCCTGACGATGCGAACAAGGACGATACCCCCGATACCCAGGAACTGACCTATGCGGTGGAAGCCGGCAGCGCCGGTGAGGAAGTGGCCAACGAGAAGGGCTGGAAGATCAACTCCGTCGGTACTCAGGCTGACGCACTGATGGAAGTCTCCGCCGGTACTTCTGATGCGGCGATCATCGACCTGCTGATGGCCGGCGCCATGGTGGGCGAGGATACCAGCTATCCTGATCTGAAGGTCACCGATGAGAAGCTGAACTCTGAGGAATACGGTGTGGGCTGCCGTAAGGGCAGCGATCTGGCCTCCTTCATCAACAGTGTTTTGGGCGAAACCTATGCCGACGGTTCCCTGCAGGAACTGGCCAAGACCTACGGCGTGCAGGAAGCTCTGCTGGAGCAGCCCGCTTCTGACTTCGTCGCTTCCGAGACCGACAGCGATGTAAAGTATATCCAGGATAAGGGCAAGCTGGTGGTCGGTATCACCGAGTTCGAGCCCATGGACTACAAGGATGCGGACGGCAATTGGATCGGCTTTGACGCTGACATGGCCAGAATCGTGGCCGAGAAGCTGGGCGTTGAGGTGGAGTTCGTTGTGATCGACTGGGACATGAAGGTCAACGAGCTGGACAGCAAGAACATCGACGTGGTGTGGAACGGCATGACCCTGACCGAGGGCGTGATGGCCGCCATGGAATGCACCAACGCCTACTGCCAGAACGCGCAGGTAGTCGTGACCAAGTAAAAGTATTCCGCAAGATATATCCCTCCGGCAGAGAGCGGTTCCCGCTCTCTGCCTTTGGGCGGCTTTTGGCTTGTTTCTTTTCTTGACTATACATAAAGGAGTTTTCACATGTTCTGGACCGTCACCCTCTCGCTGCTTCAGGGAATGGGCGAGCTTTTAAAGATCTTTTTCCTGACGCTGCTGTTCTCTCTTCCACTGGGACTTGTCATCGCCTTTGCCCTGCGCAGCCGGTGTAAGCCTGTCAGCTGGCTTTTCAACATCATCGTGTGGATCATCCGTGGTACGCCGTTGATGCTTCAGCTGATCATCATCTTCTACGGCCCCGGCAAATGGTTTGATAACAACATCTGGGGTTACTTTTCTGACGGTCGTATGGCGGCCTGCGTCATCGCCTTTGTCATTAACTACGCATGCTATTTTGCCGTCATCTATAAGGGCGGCATTGAGAGCGTGCCGGTGGGCCAGCGGGAGGCCGGTCAGGTGCTGGGCATGACAAAGAGCCAGATTTTTTTCAAGGTGACGCTGCTGCAGATGGTCAAGCGCATCGTCCCCCCCATGTCAAACGAGATCATTACACTGGTGAAGGATACTTCCCTGGCCCGGATCATCGCCATTATGGAGTTGACCAAGATGGGCGAGAGCTTCATCAAATCCAAGGGCATCACATGGCCCCTGTTCTACACCGGCGTGTTCTATCTGGCACTGGTGGGAATCCTGACGCTGCTGTTCAACTACATCGAGCGCAAGCTCAGCTACTTTAAGTAAGGAGGTGTCACCATGGCGATTCTGGACGTACAGCATATTGAAAAGCATTTTGGCGATACTCCTGTGTTGAAGGACATCAGCTTCTCTCTGGAGGAGGGACAGGCCCTCAGCATCATCGGCTCCTCCGGCAGCGGAAAGACCACGCTGCTGCGGTGCCTGAACTTCCTGGAAACGCCGGACAACGGTGTGATCTCCGTACGGGGAGAGACGTTGTTTGACGCAAACGATCCCGATACCAAGCGGGAATCGGATATCCGCAAAAAGCGCCTGCATTTCGGCATGGTGTTTCAAAGCTTTAACCTGTTTCCTCAGTATACGGCTCTGGAAAATGTGACGCTGGCCCGTCAGCTGATGGCAAAAACAGAAAAGACCGGCGAGAGCATGGAGTCTATTCTTGCCGAGGGTAAGGCGCTGCTGGAAAGGATGGGTCTTTCTGATCGCATGGAGAACTATCCCCATCAGCTTTCCGGCGGACAGCAGCAGCGTGTGGCTATCGCCCGGGCGCTGGCCATGAAGCCGGACATCCTGTGCTTCGACGAGCCCACCTCCGCTCTCGATCCGGAGTTGACCGGCGAGGTGTTGAAGGTCATCCGGGGGCTGGCGCTGCAGCATACTACCATGATCATCGTGACCCATGAGATGGCTTTCGCCCGTGATGTGGCGGATCAGGTGATCTTCATGGACGGCGGGGTTATCGTGGAGCAGGGCCCGGCCCGGGATGTGATCGACAATCCCCAGCAGGAGCGCACCCGCCATTTTCTTGCCCGCTATTCCCAGCAATAATGTGTCTTTGCATATTGAATCCAAATGTGCCGCGGCAAAAAGCCACGGCACATTTTTTCGCTTTCCAATTGAATCCCTTCGCGGATTGCGGTATAATAAAACGAATTTAATTTTAGACAAGGGAGGCTATCCCATGACATTACAAGAGTATCTGAACGCTATCCGTCATAAGACCGTGGCCGTAGTGGGCATCGGCGTCAGCAACACGCCGCTGATCCGTATGTTGCTGCGTGAGGGTATCGCTGTCACTGCCTGCGACAAGCGGACACGGGAGCAGCTAGGTGAACTGGCGGATGAACTGGAACAAGGCGGCGCATGTCTTCAGCTGGGTGAGCAATATCTGGAGGGGCTGACACAGGATATCATCTTCCGCACGCCGGGCCTGCGGCCCGATGTTCCCCAGCTGGCCCGGGCAGTGGAACGGGGCAGCGTTCTGACCTCCGAGATGGAGGTGTTTTTTCAGGTGTGTCCCTGTCCTATCATTGCCGTGACCGGCAGTGACGGAAAGACCACCACAACCACTATCATTGCCAAGCTGCTGGAGAAGTCAGGATATACCGTTCACGTGGGCGGCAACATCGGTCAGCCGCTGCTATGCGAGGCAGGGGAGATGCAGCCCGATCACTATGCCGTACTGGAACTGTCCAGCTTTCAGCTGATGACCATGACATGCAGCCCCCATATCGCAGTCGTCACCAATCTGGCGCCCAACCATCTGGATGTGCATAAAGACATGGCAGAGTACGTGGCCGCCAAGGAGAATATTTTCCGGCACCAGAAGGCCGGGGATGTAGCGGTTTTCAACTTCGATAACGACATTACCCGTACACAGGGACAACGTGTTTCTGACCGTGCGATTTACTTTAGCCGGCAGAGCGAGCCGGAAAAAGGAGTATTCCTGAGGGGGGAAGATATTGTCTGCCGGGATAGCTGCGGTGAGCGGACGATCATGTCCACGGCGGATATCAAGCTGCCCGGCGTTCATAACGTGGAGAACTATATGGCAGCCATTGCCGCTGTCAACGGCCTTGTACCGGACCATGTGATTCGTGATTTTGCCCGTGAATTTGGCGGTGTGGAACACCGTATCGAGTTGGTACGAACCTATCGCGGCGTGCGGTATTATAACGATTCCATTGCCAGCAGCCCCAGCCGTACCACGGCAGGCCTGCGTTCTTTTAAGGAGAAGGTAATTCTGATTGCCGGCGGTTATGATAAGCACATTCCCTTCGACGCACTGGGCGGCGAGATCGTGGAGCATGTTAAGCTGCTGGTGCTGTGCGGCGCCACCGCAGCCAAGATCCGGGCCGCTGTAGAAAACGCTCCGGATTATCGTCCCGGTCACCCGGAGATATTGGAAGTTGCTCCCTTCCAAAAAGCGGTGGAAGCTGCCCGCGACCACGCTGTGGCCGGCGATGTGGTGACGCTGTCGCCTGCCTGCGCGGCATTTGACCAGTTCAAGAACTTTGCCGAACGCGGCAAGACCTTCAAAGCAATCGTGAACAGCTGGCAGGAATAAGGATAAGCTGCCGCGGCATACGCTTCCTGTAAGGGGGTGTGGGCCGTGGAACGCTTGCCATATCTGCGCCTGACGGCCCGCCAGCGGGTGGGCATA
Organism: uncultured Clostridia bacterium; assembly: GCA_945915065.1. Taxonomy (GTDB): domain Bacteria; phylum Bacillota; class Clostridia; order Oscillospirales; family Oscillospiraceae; genus Vescimonas. The sequence continues at coordinate 4,621 of CAMEER010000034.1, forward strand.
TGGCTGACTTTGCTGACGCTGGTGCTGGTGTCGCTGGCGGTGACGCTGCTGCTGCACCTCAAACCGGTGATGACCAGTATGGCCACCGCCCGGGTATCCAACATTGTCAACCGCATTGTCATGGTTGCCGTAGACGAGGCGGTAGCCAACGGCGAGATCAATTATGATAACTTTGTGACTTTTGAGAAGGATGAAACAGGCCATATCACGGCCCTGCGCAGTAACCTGGCAGAAGTCAATCGGATGCAGAGTGAGATCGCCGACAAGATACTGCAGCGCCTTTCGGAAGTCTCCACCAGTGAGCTGGAGATTCCGCTGGGGACTCTGACCGGTTCGGCGCTGCTGGCGGGCCGCGGACCCAGCCTGTTTGTTCGGATGCAGGCGGTGGGCAGCGCATCCGCCACGTTTCGCAACCAATTTACCTCCGCTGGTATTAACCAGACCCGCCATCAGATCTTCCTGAATGTGGATGTGTATATAAGCATTCTGCTGCCGGGACTGACCACATCTACCAAGGTCTCCAATGAGGTCGCCGTGGCGGAAACGGTGATCGTAGGCGGTGTGCCGGACAATTACACCTATTTCAGCACTATGCCTGACGAGATCAGCCAGTATGCCGAGGATTATATCTTGAACAACGGATGAATGAGGAAATGCCATGGACTATCGTGAAGAAATGAAACAGCTGCGGGAGACCCTAAACGCCAACGGATACCTGTACTATGTGCTGGACGCGCCCACCATGTCGGACTATGAGTACGACCATTTGCTGCGCCGTCTGGAGGATCTGGAGAAGGAGCATCCGGAGGAGATCACCCCGGATTCTCCCACGCAGCGAGTGGGCGGCAAGCTGCTGAGCCAGTTTGAGGAGGTGCGTCACGCCGTACCGCTGGAAAGTTTGCAGGATGTGTTTGACGGCGGCGAGGTGCGGGACTTTCTGGAGAAGATAGCCGAAGATCTGCCGGACGCCGTTTACAGTGTGGAACCCAAGGTGGATGGCCTGTCAGTGGCGCTGGAGTACCGGGACGGTGTGTTTATCCGCGGCGCTACCCGCGGTGACGGTCGGGTAGGGGAGGACGTGACGGAGAATCTCCGTACCATCCGTTCCATCCCCATGACGCTGCCGGAAAAACTGCCCCATTTGATCGTTCGGGGCGAGGTCTATATGGCCCGCAGCGTATTTGAGGAGATCAACGCCCAGCGGGAGATCGAAGGCAAGCCCCTGATGGCCAATCCCCGCAATGCCGCTGCCGGCTCGCTGCGGCAGCTGAATTCCAAAGTTGCCGCAGCCCGGCGGCTGGATATCGCTGTTTTTAATTTGCAGCTGGCAGAGGGCCGGACGTTCGCCACCCACACGGAGACGCTGGACTATCTGGCCGGCCAGCATTTCAAAGTGATCCCCCACAAACCACTGCAAAGTGCGGAGGATATCCTCAATGAGATCGCCCGTCTGGGAGACCAGCGCATGGCCTTCCCCTTTGATATTGACGGCGCGGTGATCAAGCTGGACAGCCTGCCGGAGCGTGAAGTGCTGGGCAGCACCGCCAAATGTCCCCGGTGGGCGGTGGCCTATAAGTACCCGCCGGAGCGTAAGCCTTCCGTACTGAAGGATATCGTGGTGCAGGTGGGCCGTACCGGTGTGCTGACCCCCAAGGCGGTGCTGGAGCCGGTGCGCCTTGCGGGCACCACGGTCACCTACGCCACACTGCACAATCAGGATTTCATCACGTCAAAGGACATCCGCATCGGAGATACCGTGGTCGTCCAGAAGGCGGGGGAGATCATTCCGGAGATCGTAGAGGTGGTAAAGGACAAGCGCCCCTCCGGCGCGGTACCTTACTATCTGCCCCCTGTCTGTCCCGTGTGCGGCGCACCTGTGAGCCGTGACGAGGACGGCGCGGCTATACGCTGCACCGGTGCGGAGTGCCCGGCCCAGTTACTGCGGAACCTGACCCATTTTGCCAGCCGCGGCGCCATGGATATCGACGGTATGGGCCCTGCGGTGATCCAGTCGCTGGTCAGCAGCGGTCTTGTCAGAACTGCCGCTGATCTGTATCACTTGCAGGCTCAGGATATCGCTCGGCTGGATCGTATGGGGGAAAAATCCGCTGCCAATGTGCTGGCCGCCATTGAAAAGAGTAAGGAAAACGACCTGTGGCGGCTCATCAGCGCATTGGGCATCCGACAGGTAGGCGACAAGGCCGCCAAGGTACTGGCCGCGCATTTTGGCTCCTTTGACGCATTGGCTGCTGCCTCCGAGGAGGAGCTGACCGCCATCGATGACGTCGGCCCTATCACCGCCCGATATATCCGCCAGTGGCTGGACAGCCCCCAGTCTCAGGATCTGATTGCCCGCTTGCGGGAAGCGGGTGTCAATATGACCAGCCATCAGGAGAAGGTGGACGAGAGGTTTGCCGGACAGACCTTCGTCCTGACGGGAACGCTGGAGAAGTTTACCCGGGACGAGGCTGCCGCCATGATCGAGCAGCGGGGCGGCAAGGCCAGCGGCTCCGTATCCAAGAAGACCACCTATGTGGTGGCCGGCGAAAACGCCGGCAGCAAGCTGCGCAAAGCGCAGGAGCTGAGCATCCCCGTGCTGACGGAGGAGGAGTTCCTCTCGATGCTGCAATAAAGACCAAAGATATCAGAAGGAGGGCATTTCCATGGCAGTCAATACCGATCTGACGCTGCGCCATCAGGTAATTTACAGCGTGTTTGTCCGCGGTCATACGAAGGAGGGAACCTTCCGGGCGCTGGAGGGTGACCTTGACCGTTTAAAAGGGTTGGGGGTGGATATCCTCTGGCTGATGCCCATTCATCCCATCGGGGAAGAAGGCCGTAAGGGGACGATGGGCAGTCCCTACGCGATCCGTGACTACCGTGCCGTCAATCCGGATATGGGAACGGTGGAGGATCTGCGCCATTTGGTGGACGCCATCCATGACCGGGGCATGAAGTGCATCATCGACGTGGTATACAATCATACCTCACCGGACTCCGTACTGGCCACGACACACCCGGAATTTTTCCTGCAGGACGCCGCAGGAAAACCTACCCGCAAGGTGGCTGACTGGTGGGATGTTGTGGATCTGGACTATACGAACCGCGGCCTGTGGCGTTATCAGATCGATACGCTGAAACAGTGGGCGGCCATTGTGGACGGCTTTCGCTGTGACGTGGCCAGCGCCGTGCCGCTGGACTTCTGGCGGCAGGCCCGCAACGAGGTGGAGACAGTTCGCCCCGGCTGTATCTGGCTGGCAGAGAGCGTCCACGGCGCCCATGTATTGGCCATGCGGAAAATGGGCGCCTATTGCGCCACGGATACCGAGCTGCAAACGGTGTTCGATATGACCTACGACTACGATATCTGGCCCTGCTATGTGGGGGTGTTGACGGGAAAAACGTGCCTGCGGGAGTATGCGGACCTGCTGAACTATCAGGAATTGACCTATCCGTCCCATTATGTCAAGGCCCGGTGTCTTGAAAACCATGACACACCCCGGGCAGCCTCCTATTTTGATAGCGATACACAATTGGACAACTGGCTGGCGTTTCTGTACTTCCAGCGTGGTGCGGCCATGCTCTACAGCGGCATGGAGTACGCCCCGAAGGAGCGGGTGGATTTTTTTGAGCGGCAGAGCAACTACGGCGATATGCAGCGGGATGTACAGCGGTACCTGCGGAAGCTGAAGGAGATGAAAATGACGCTGCCTGTCACCGGCGGCTATTGGCTGGACACGGCGGATGGCGTTCTGCTGGGCCGGTATGACGGTCCGGAGGGCAAAGCTCTGGGCGTCTTCGACCTGTGTCGCCGCGGCGGCGGAACAGTGCGCGTGGATCTGCCTGACGGCGCATACCCCAATCGCCTGGGCGGTGTTGTGACCGTTGAAAACGGACAGCTTGCTTTTGACGGTACACCTGTGATAATCTGATTTGTCTTTTTCTACAAAAATTTTTCTTCCCTATGAGGAAAAACGCAGAAATCTTGGAGATGAATTGACTTTCCCCTGAAACGTGTTACCATATAATATTGTATATCTGTGCATTTTCACGGTTACGTGCCAGTGGAATCGTGCCCGGAATAAAGAGGAGGAAAAGAGAATGAGTAAGCTTATGAAGATCTGCGACGGTAACGAAGCGGCGGCATATGTGGCATATGCCTTCTCCGAAGTTGCCGCCATCTATCCCATTACGCCGTCCAGTCCCATGGCGGAGCATGCGGATGAGTGGTCTGCCAAGGGCCGCAAGAACATTTTCGGCCAGACGGTCCGTCTGGTGGAGATGCAGTCCGAGGCCGGCGCCTGCGGTGCTTGTCACGGCGCCTTGGAGGCCGGTGCGCTGGCCACCAGCTTTACCGCGTCTCAGGGCTTGATGCTGATGATCCCCACGATGCACCGTATCTCGGGTGAGCGTCTGCCCGGTGTGCTGCATGTGGCATCCCGTACCGTGGGAACCCATGCGTTTTCCATCTTCGGCGATCATTCCGACGTGATGAACTGCCGCCAGACGGGTTTTGCCATGCTCTCCAGCGGCAGCGTCCAACAGGCCGCCGATCTGGCCGCTGTGGCCCACCTGAGCGCCATCAAGGCCCGCATCCCGTTCCTGCATTTCTTTGACGGCTTCCGCACCAGCCACGAGATCCAGAAAATCGATGTGCTGGAGTATGATGACTACGCCAAGCTGGTGGATTATGATGAGCTGGCCAAGTTCCGCGCCAATGCGCTGAATCCCGAGGATCCCCGGATGCGTTCTCTGGTGGATAACCCCGATATCTATTTCCAGCTGCGGGAGTCCAATAACACCGACTACGCCCAGCTGCCCGATGTGGTAGAGGACTACATGGCGCAGATCAGCAAGCTGACCGGCCGTGAGTATCACCTGTTCAACTACTACGGCGCCCCCGATGCCGAGCGTGTCATCGTGGCCATGGGCAGTGTGGCCGGCTGCGCTCAGGAGGTCGTCAACTATCTGAACGCCAAGGGCGAGAAGGTGGGCTTCCTGCAGGTACACCTGTTCCGTCCCTTCTCCGCCAAGCATCTGCTTGCCGCCATGCCCAAGACGGTGAAGAAGATCGCCGTTCTGGACCGTGTGAAGGAAGCCGGCTCCATCGGCGAGCCGCTGTATGAGGATATCTGCGCCGCCTATATCAACGACGCCAACCGTCCTCTCATCTATGCCGGCCGCTACGGACTCAGCAGCAAGGATACCACCCCTGCCCAGATCAAGGCCGTGTTCGACAATCTGACACTGGAGGAGCCGAAGAACCACTTCACCATCGGCATTGAGGACGATGTGACCCATCTGTCCCTGCCGCTGGGCGCGCCGCTGCTGACCGAGCCGGAAGGCACTATCGCCTGCAAGTTCTGGGGCTTGGGTTCCGATGGTACCGTGGGTGCCAACAAGAACTCCATCAAGATCATTGGCGAGACTACCGATATGTACTGTCAGGCGTACTTCGAGTATGATACCAAAAAGTCCTTCGGCATCACCAAGAGCCATCTGCGCTTTGGCAAGCAGCCCATCAGTTCTACCTATTACGTCAGCAACGCTGATTTTGTCGCCTGCCACAACCAGACATACCTGACCAAGTACGATATCATTTCCGAGCTGAAGCCTCATGGCAGCTTCCTGCTGAACTGTGAGTGGAAAGAGGAGGAATTGGAGCAGCACGTTCCGGGCGATATCCTCAAATACATCGCGGAGAATGATATCAAGTTCTACATTATCGACGCCAATAAGGAGTCTCAGGCACTGGGCTTGGGCAACCGCTCCAACATGGTGCTGCAGGCCGCTTTCTTCAAGCTGGCCAACGTGATCCCTGTGGAGGACGCCGTAGAGCACATGAAGGCCGCCGTGAAAAAGACCTACGGCCTGAAGGGCGAGAAGGTCGTCAACATGAATCTGCAGGCGGTGGACGCCGGTATCAACGCGCTGGTGGAGGTTAAGGTGAAGCCCGAGTGGAAGAACCTGTCCGGCGCCGCCATCAAGCCCGCCGCAGAGGATCTGCCCTACGTCATCAAGAACATTCTGGTACCCATCAATGCCCAGAAGGGCGACGATCTGCCGGTATCCGCCTTCAAGGGCATGGAGGACGGCACCATGCCGCTGGGCACCTCCCGCTATGAAAAGCGCGGCATCGCCACCCATCTGCCTGTGTGGGACGCCACGGAGTGCCTGCAGTGCAACATGTGCTCTTTCGTCTGCCCCCACGCCGTCATCCGTCCCTTCCTGTTGGATGAGGCCGAAGCGGCCAATGCTCCCGCCGGCCTGGTGATGACTGATGCCAAGGGTCCCCAGCTGGCCGGCATGAAGTACGCCATGGGCGTGTCCACGCTGGACTGCACCAGCTGCGGCAGCTGCGTGTCCTCCTGCCCCAAGAGCGGCAAGGCCCTGAAGATGGTGCCTGCGCATGAGGTGTCTCTGGATCAGACCAACTGGGAGTACCTGTTCAACCTGCCCATCAAGGGCGATAAGCTGGATAAGTTCAGCCTGAAGGGCAGCCAGTTCAAGCAGCCTCTGGTGGAGTTTAACGGCGCTTGCGCCGGCTGCGGCGAGACGCCCTATATCAAGCTGCTGACCCAGCTGTTCGGCGACAAGATGTATTTGGCCAACGCCACCGGCTGCACACAGGCATGGGGCGCGGCAATGCCCTGCGTTCCCTACTGTAAGAACCAGGAGGGCAAGGGTGTGGCATGGTCCAACTCCCTGTTTGAGAACAATGCCGAGTTCTCCTATGGTATGTGCCTGGCCGTCAAGCAGCTGCGTGACTGCGTGACCGGCTATGTGAAGGAGCTGGATGCGCTCACCAAGAATGAGGCTGTCAAAGCGGCTATCGCCAAGTATATGGAGACCTACGACGATCTGGATGCCTCCACGCCCGCTACCGCTGAACTGGTGGCCCTGCTGGAAAAGACCGCTTTCTCTGCCGACGAGCAGAAGATCGTGGACGAGATCCTCAAGCGCAAAAAGGACCTGTCCAAGAAGACCATGTGGATGTACGGCGGCGACGGCTGGGCCTATGACATCGGCTACGGCGGTCTGGATCACGTGTTCGCTATGGGCGAGGATGTGAACGTGCTGCTGGTGGATACCGAGGTGTACTCCAACACCGGCGGACAGTCCTCCAAGGCCACTCCTGTGGGCGCCGTGGCCCAGTTCCAGGCCAGCGGCAAAAAGACCAAGAAGAAAGATCTTGGTATGCTGATGATGACCTATGACAACGTCTATGTGGCCCAGTGCTCCATGGGTGCCAACCCCAACCAGCTCATCAAGGCCATCAAGGAAGCCGAAGCCCACAAGGGCCCGTCCCTGGTGATCTGCTACGCCCCCTGCATCAACCACGGTATCAAGAAGGGCATGAGCAATGTCCAGCAGGAGATGAAGGACGCGGTTGCTTCCGGCTACTGGAACCTGTACCGCTACGATCCCACCACCAAGAAATTCACCTTGGACAGCAAGGAACCCACCATGCCGCTGTACGACTTCATGAAGGGCGAGGTGCGCTATGCCTCACTGGAGCTGAGCTTCCCCGAGAACGCCAAGACGCTGTTTGCCGAGGCGGAAGAGGACGCCAAGAACAAATACGAGTCCTACAAGCGCCGCAGCGAGAACTAACACCCCATACAAAAAGAATCTCCGGTTCAAAAGACCGGAGATTCTTTTTGTATAATTGTCACGCTGATTTTTTCTTTGCGATCAAGCTGATCAGCAGTCCTGCGGCAAGGCCAAGCACGACCGCCAGCAGGTATGTCTCAAGGATCAGCCCGACCAGCGCAATGCCAATGGCCGCTCTCTCCAGCTGCTGCACGATGATCACCACAGCGATATCGCCCACAAGCAGCAGTCCTCCGCAGACGGCGATAGGCAGCCAAGGCCTTTTTAGCTGGCGAAACAGGAAAAACTGTATGGCCAGCGCCACAAGGAAAATGAGAGGGATCAGAAAAGAATGGAGATTTTCAAATTCCCAGAAGTGAAATATGGCGCGAAAAGCATTGAGAAGCATCAGAACACTCCTTTCCGGGCGTTATATTTCGCCCTTATCCGTGCCAACTGTGACCGGTGCCGTTTTACTCCCCATTAGCAAATGGTTCAGTCCCGCTGCTGAGCAGTGACAGTCCTCGGATTACTGGGGCTTACGCATCCGCTTGGTAACGGCACGGCCGGTGGGCGTGGCGGCCAAACCGCCCAACGCCGTTTCTCGGAACTCTACCGGCATCCGGCGGCCCACCTCGCCCATAGCGTCGATGACCTCGTCCACAGGGATACGGCTCTCTACGCCGGCCAGGGCCATGTCCGCCACACTGACGGCGTTTACCGCACCGATGACATTGCGTTTCACGCAGGGGACTTCCACCAGACCCGCTACCGGATCGCAAACCAGCCCCATCAGATTTTTCAGCGCCATCGCCACTGCATGGCCGATTTGCTCACCACTGCCGCCTCGTAAGGCGACCAGCGCGCCTGCCGCCATAGCGGAAGCGGTGCCGATCTCCGCCTGACAGCCGCCGGACGCGCCTGCAATGCAGGCCCGGTAGGCAATGACCGCGCCGATACCGCTGGCCACATACAACGCCTCTAAAAGCTGGTGCTGGCTCAGCTCCTCATATTTGCACAAAGGCAGCAGCACCGCCGGAAGCACGCCGCAGGCGCCCGCCGTGGGGGCTGCCACGATGCGGCGCATACAGGCGTTGGATTCCGCCATACTGAGAGCCTCGGCAATAACCTCGCTGACATAGCCGCCGGACATGGCCTCGCCCCGGATGCAATATTGACGCATTTTCATGCCGTCGCCGCCCACCAGACCGCTGACGGAACGCCGCCGCCCGGTATAGCTGTCCGCCGCGTCCACCATGGCCTGCCATGTCAGCAGCATCTTGGCCATGGACTGGCTGCGGGTCACCTGCCGCGTTTCCATATCATCCTCCAGCACGATCTCCCAGAAGGGCTTGTTCTTCTGGGCCATCTGCTCAAAGATTTCCTTCATCGAATCCAGAGACATCTTCATCCTCCTCCTTGTCGTAGTAGGTTATGGACAAAATGCCCGGCAGCTCTGACAAAAACAAAACCTGGCTGGGCTTGAGATGCTGGTCGGTCTCAATCACCATCAGGGCGTCGCCGCCCCGCTTGTGACGGTACAGGCTCATATTGGCCACATTGACCCGGAGCTGCGTCAAAATGGACGTCACCGCCGCCACTGTGCCGCTCTCGTCCTGGTTGCGAATTACCAATGTGTTGTACGCACCGGTGAAATTCACGCTGATCCCGTCCAGCTTATCCACCATGATGCGCCCGCCGCCAAGGCTGGAGGCTTGCATTTCCAGATGCTTGCCCTTTTCGTCCCACACTTCGATTACCGCCGTGTTGGGGTGAGCGTCCCGCAGGTCAACGGCATCAATGGTGTAGTCCAATCCGGCCTTTTTTGCCTCATCAAAAGCGTAGGGGATCCGCAGATCATCCGGCTTCATGCCCAGCAAACCTGCCACCAGAGCCCGGTCAGTACCGTGCCCAAAACCGGTTTCGGCAAACGAACCGTGTAGATGGATGGCGGCCTTCACCGGCTTGCTGCCCAATAGTGTGCGGGCCATACTGCCGATTCGCACTGCGCCTGCCGTGTGAGAGCTGGAAGGCCCCACCATTACCGGACCGAGAATATCAAAAATATCCATAAAGCGTTTCTCCCATGATTTTTTATCTATTGTACCATATCCCTTTTGGAAAGGAAAGGGAGAATTGTACCAGACTACGGCAGAAGCGGTAATGGGGCTCAGGTCAACAGGGAAAAGAGCATCACAACGGCGCCCAGTACCACAAGAACGACGCCGGTGGCGCGGTTAAGGGTCTTGGGCGACGCCTTGTTGGCAAATACGGCGGCGATCCGTGCCCATATCAGGGTAAACACCACGCACAGGAAAAAAACTGTCCAGTCCGGCGCACCGCCGATGGCAAAGTGGGAGATCGCGCCGGTCAGGGCGGTGAAGGTCATAATGAAAACACTTGTGCCAACGGCAGTTTTCAGCTCGTATCCCAGCAACGAGGTCAGGATCAGCAGCATCATCATGCCGCCGCCCGCGCCGACAAAGCCGCAGATGAAACCGATGATCACGCCGCATACCACGGACTGGACCGCCCGCTTTTTGGCTGATACGGCAAGCATGGTTTCCTTCGTGGTCATGACAGGCTTCACAATGAACTTAATGCCCAGCAGGAATGTCATGCATACGGAAAAACCACCCATGGTGGCAGATGGGACAAGGCTGGCGATATAGCTGCCGACTATCGTAAAGACCAGCACACTTACCATCATGATCAGACCGTTGCGTACATCCAGATTTTTGTTTTTTCCGTAAGTATATGCGGAAATGGCGCTGGCCAGCACATCGGACGACAGTGCGATGCCCACAGCCATATAAGGGTCCATGTCCAGAAAGGTAATGAGCATGGGACTGATAACGGCAGCGGCGCTCATACCGGCAAAGCCGGTGCCCAGGCCGGCCCCCATGCCGGCAAAAAATGTTACGATAACAGTAAACAGCAGTTTCATTCCGCGATATCTCCTTCCAGCAGCTCATTTAAATTTTTATCCATGATCGAAATGGTTTTCAAAAAAGCGTCCTGCATCTGTTGATCTGTGTGGGCAAACAACCGCTGCAGGAACGCCGACTGCAGCTGTCGGCCCTGCAGAATAATCGGCTGTGCCTTCTCCGTGCACAGCAATCGTGTCTTTCGCCGGTCGCCCGGCATGGGTTCCCGAGTGAGATAGCCGTCCCGTACCAGCTTGTCCACATTGACCGACACCAGATTCGCCTTGATCTTACGGACCTCTACAATGTCCGCGGCGGTTTGATATGCCGGATTATTGGCCAGAAACAGCAGAATGTCAAAGGCTGTCTGGGGCAGCTTCAGCGTTTGACACAGCGGTTTGCATATCGCAGTATACGCCAACGCCAGCTTTCGGGAAAACTCCATACTCATATTCATAATGCGCCTCCTGAAATATACCAAAAAAGAAAAGTTCAAATTTGAATTAAATCCTAACATGAGTCGAGGCACTTGTCAAGCATACAGTTTGTCTGTCGCGGCACGAGAAAAATGATTGACAATCGGGGAACAATATAGTATACTGCTTACAATATTGAACAGCGATGATGGGAAGCAGTAGGCGGTCAGCGGATGCCAAGAGAGGGAGCGGTCGGTGTAAGCTCCCGTGATGCCCCGCCCAAGTCGTCCCTGAGCTTTCGGCTGAACAACAGTAAGCCGCAACGGTCGCCCTCCGTTAGCGGGGCGCGGTGTGACAGCGCCGCATGAGTGCGGGAAATATCCCGAATACAGGTGGTACCACGGACAATTGTTCGCCCTGTTTTGCTGATGGCAAAACGGAGCGATTTTTTGTTGCCCTTTTTGCCAAATTCAGAAAGGAGAAACCCCTATGCATAAGGAATTACCAAAAGTGTATGATCCGCGGGAGGTGGAGCCCAGCATCTATCAGATGTGGATGGACAACGACTGCTTCCGCGCCGATCCGAATCCTGACAAAGAGCCGTTTTCCATCGTTATGCCGCCTCCCAACGTCACCGGACAGCTCCACATGGGCCACGCCATGGACTGTACGCTACAGGATATCCTGATCCGGTACAAGCGGATGCAGGGCTATGAGGCGCTGTGGCTGCCCGGCAGTGACCACGCCGGCATTGCTACCCAGATCAAGGTGGAAGAGGACCTGCGTAACACGGAGGGCCTGACCCGCCATGATCTGGGCCGCGAGAAGTTCCTGAAGCGGGTCTGGGCATGGAAGGAAAAATACGGCAGCCGCATCGTGGAGCAGCAGAAGAAAATGGGCGCTTCCTGCGATTGGAGCCGTGACCGCTTTACCATGGATGAGGGCTGCTCCCGTGCCGTCCGTGAGACCTTCTGCGAACTGTATGAGAAGGGCCTGATCTACAAGGGAAGCCGCATCATCAACTGGTGTCCCCATTGCCTGACCGCCCTGTCCGACGCCGAGGTGGAGTACACCGAAAAGCCCGGCCATCTGTGGTATGTCCGTTACCCGCTTTCTGACGGCAGCGGCGATATTGTCATCGCCACCACCCGTCCCGAAACTATGCTGGGCGATACCGGTGTGGCCGTTAACCCGGAGGATGAGAAGTTCAAGCATCTCATCGGCAAGAAGTGCGTTCTGCCGCTGGTGGGTCGTGAGATCCCCATTGTGGGTGACGAGTACTGCGAAATCGGCTTCGGCACCGGCGCCGTGAAGATGACGCCTGCCCATGATCCCAATGACTTCGAGGTGGGTCTGCGTCACAATCTGGAGGTCATCCGCTGCATCGCCGATGACGGTACCATCAATGAAAACGGCGGAAAGTATCAGGGAATGGATCGCTACGAGTGCCGCAAGGCCATTGTGGAGGATCTGG
>CAMEER010000035.1 GCA_945915065.1 uncultured Clostridia bacterium
GAGACATCCGTCTCACTCATTTTTGCTCTAAATTCAGGAATTACTCCTCGTCCTCAGCTTCCTCTTCAACAGCGGGAGTCAGCAGAGCGCGGATAGACAGGGAGATCTTCTGCTTCTCCTCGTCGATAGCGGTAATCTTGGCGTCCACCATCTGGCCCTCGGACAGCACGTCGCCGGGCTTCTCAATGCGGCGGTCCGCGATCTGGGAAATATGGATCAGGCCATCTACGCCGGGCACGACCTCAGCAAATGCGCCGAAGGCCATCAGCTTGACGATACGGACATTGGCCACGTCGCCCACCTTGTATGTCTCCATGAACTTGTCCCAGGGGTTGCAGGAATGATCCTTCACGCCCAGAGAGATCTTGCGCTTCTCGGCATCGAAGGAGATGACATATACATCCAGAGGATCGCCAACAGAGACGATCTCGGCGGGATTCTTGATACGGCTCCAGCTCAGCTCGGAGATATGCACCATGCCGTCCACGCCGCCGATATCCACGAACACACCGTAGGAGGTCATGGACTTCACAACGCCGTTATAGTGCTTGCCAACCTCGATGTTGTTCCAGATCTCAGCCTGAGCGGCCTGACGGGCCTCATACTGCACGGCACGGATGGAACCCACCACGCGGCGGCGGGCACGGTTGACCTCGGTAATGCGCAGGGAGACGGTCTTGCCGATCATCTCGCTGAGTTCCGCGCCACGGGGCTGTCCGCTCTGGGAAGCGGGAACAAATACGCGCACGCCCTTGACGTTGACCACGATGCCGCCTTTGTTCTCCTCAGTGACCTTGCCTTCCAGCGTGGTCTTATTCTCGCAGGCCTCTGCAACGTCATCCCACACCTTGACGGCATCCAGGCGCTTCTTGCTGAGCTTGGCATAGCCATCCACATCGTTGACACGGATGACAAACAGCTCGATCTCATCGCCGACCTTGACGATATCCTCGGGCTTGGCGTTGGGATCGGCGGACAGCTCTTCAATGTCGATATAGCCAGCCTGCTTGGTACCCAAATCCACCTGCACCTCGGTAGGGCCGATGGCCGTCACAATACCGGTTACCTTCTCTCCTGTATTTAAAGTCTTAAAAGATTTTTCCAGCATTTCCTCGAAGCTTTCTTCCATGGCTTCTGTGTTCTTGATTTCTTCACTCATCGTTTCGTTTACCTCCTTAATGATGCTCGCCGGTGTGGACGCGCCGGCTGTAAGCCCCGCCACAGAACATCCCTTAAGAAAGTTTGGCTCAAGTTCACTGACCCCTTCGATCTGATAGACCCGGGGACACCTCTTGCTGCAAATCTCTGTCAAGTGTTGGGTGTTGGCACTCTTACGATCTCCGACCACGACCATAACGTCCACCTTGGCGGCCAATTCAGCCGCTTCCGATTGGCGTCTTTGCGTAGCATTACATATTGTATCAAATAATTTCGCGTTTGTACACTCTTTTTTCAAAATTTTTGAAGAAGTTTCCCAAAGTGAGCGGATGCATGTGGTCTGCGCCACCATTGTCAGCGGGAGACAACGGTTTTTTTCGTCAGAATCCAACCATTTTTTCAGCTTTTCCGGAGTCTCAAAGATCAATGACCGCTCTGACCAGCTGGCCACACCGATCACCTCCGGATGATGCTCTTCCCCGATGATCAGCGGAATGCGGCCCTCCGCGTCTGCCTGGGCTACCAGGTGCTGGATACGCAGCACATTGGGACAGGTGGCATTCACACACTGTGCGCCAATCTCCGCAAGCCGCTCCAGCACCTGCTTGCGCTCGCCGTGGGAGCGGATGATGACCGTATCCCCCGGCTGCACCTCCTCCACACGATTGACACAGCGCACGCCTGATCGCTCCAGCTCCTGCACCACATGGGCGTTGTGGATGATGCTGCCCAGCATCACACAGCCGCCCTTTTCCCGTGCCGTCTCCTCCGCGATCTTTACCGCCCGCTCCACACCGTAGCAAAAACCGGCGCTTTCTGCCTGGATCACCCTCACTGCACACCGCCCAGCTCATACACCTGACGCATGATCTCGTCCACGTTCTGCTGATACTCCTCCGCCGTACCCTTTCGCTCGGTATACACCGGCGCATAAGGCTTTCCGATAATCAGGGGAATGCGCTGGAACAAACGCTTGGTGGTACCGATGAACACCGGCAGCATCTTTGCTCCTGCCCGAATGGCGATCATGGCGGCGCCGCCCTTAGGGGTCACTTTTTCGCCATTTTTCACCCGGGTCCCTTCCGGGAAGATCAACAGGCTGAAGCCCTCTTTCAGGCTCTTGATAGAAGTCTTGACCGCGCCGATATCATTGTTGCCCCGGTCCACGGGAAACGCGCCCATACGCCGGATAAAACCGCCCACGACAGGGATCCTGAACAGCTGCTGCTTGGCCATGATCCGCAGCGGAAAATCGCAGGCCAGCGCACACACCAGCAGAATGGGATCCCATCCGCTGGAGTGGTTGGCACAAATCATCACCGGCTCATCCGGCATATTTTCCTTCCCCTGTATGTCCAGCGGATGCAGCAGCAGAACAAGCGGCCGCAGCAGCTTCCACATAGCGGTATAAAAACTGTTTTTCATATGCCCACCTTCTCCTTGATGATCTCCAGCAGTTTTTCTTTGCTCTGCTGAAAGTCCAGATCACTGGTATCCACAACGACGGCGTCCTCTGCCGGACGCAGCGGTGCTGCGGCACGGTGCATATCGTTATAGTCCCGCTCCCGCATTTCCTGCAACACCTGTTCAAAAGGACGGGGCGTACCCCGCTCCCGCAGTTCTTTTTCCCTTCTGCGGGCACGGATCTCCACATCCGCCTGCAGGAAGATCTTCACATCCGCATTGGGCAGTACCACTGTTCCGATATCCCGTCCGTCCATGATAACACTGGCCTTGCGGGCAAAATCCCGCTGCATCTCCAGGAGGAAGGAACGCACCTCCGGAATAGCGGACACTGCCGAGGCATAGAGAGAAATCTCCGGCAGCCGGATCTCCGCCGTCACATCTTCCCCGTTCAGCAGCATATGCTGCAAGCCCTGTGCGTCATAGCGCATCTCAATATTTATCTGCGGCAGCAGGGCGATCACCGCCTGCGCATCGGCGGCATCCACACCCTGACGGCGGGCACAGCAGCCAATAGTGCGGTAGATCGCACCGGTATCTACATATAGAATGTGCAGCTCCTCTGCCAGTGCCATAGCCAGCGTGCTCTTTCCCGCACCGCTGGGACCATCCACCGCCACAGAATAGTTTCTTTCAGGTATCCCATCCATATTTGTTTACTCCCGTTTTTCCGCGGCAGACACCCCGGCCAGATGGCCGGTGGCCCACGCGATCTGCAAGTTGAATCCGCCGGTATATGCGTCCACGTCCAGTACTTCGCCGGCAAAATACAGCCCGGCAACCAGCTTGGACTCCATAGTGTTGGGTTTCACTTCGCCCACTTTTACACCGCCGGCAGTGACGATGGCCTCTGCCACAGGCCGCACGCCGGTCACGCTGATCTGAAAGTGCTTCAAAAGCTGCACCAGTGCCCTGCGCTGCTCCTTAGTGACCGAATTGGCCTTCAGCGTTCCCGGAATTTCCAGACGCCGCAGAACAACAGGCGCCATACTGTGGGGGACAAGACCGCACAGCAGATTTTCAAAATCCCGGTTGGGATTTTCTCCGATATCCCGCAGGATACGGGCGTCCAGCTTCTGCTCGTCCAGCGCCGGTTTCAGGTCGATACTGACCCGATAGCGGTCCTTCTCCCAGTCCCGCAGGTGGGCGCTGGCTGACAGCACCAGCGGCCCGGACAGGCCGAAATGGGTAAACAGCATCTCGCCAAACTCCCGGAACACTGCCTTGTTCTTTTGGTTATATACCGTCAGCTCCACATTTTTCAGGCTCAGACCCTGCATCTGGCGGCAGCCCTCGTCGTCGCTGACCAGCGGCACAAGAGAACCCCGCGGCTCCACAATGGTGTGTCCCAGCGCGGCAGCCATGCGGTATCCGTCGCCGGTGGAGCCGGTGCCGGGATAGGACATTCCTCCGGTGGTAAGGATCACCGCGTCGGTGGGATAGTTCCCGTTCTCCCCTGCCACTGCTGTAACACGGCCATCCTTCGCTTCAATCGCAATAGCCCGGTCATGGACCCAGCGAATATGCAGTGCCTTCACCTGCCGCTTCAATGCGTCGGTGATATCGAAGGCGCTGTCGGACACCGGAAATACCCGGTCGCCACGTTCCACCTTCAGCGGCACGCCGCAGCCCTCAAAAAAGGCCATGGTGTCCCGGCTGGTGAATCTGGACAGTGCGCTGTACAAAAACCGGCCGTTACGGGGAATGTGCGCCAGCAATCCTTCCAGATCCGTGTCATTGGTAACGTTGCAGCGGCCTTTTCCGGTGATATTGATCTTTTTCCCCAACCGCTCGTTGGGCTCTATCAGGCAGACCTGCGCCCCACGCTGTGCGGCGGCAATGGCTGCCATCAGACCGGCGGCGCCGCCACCGATCACGGTTACCTTATTCATCTTCCGCTTTCCCGAAAATACTGTATTTGGACCACACCTGCTCCATCTCGGAGAACACGTGGGCCACTTCGTCCCGCTTTCGCCGGCCCACCGCCAGAATCAGCGCATTCATCAGGCTCAGGGGTGCCGCCAGTGAATCCACATAAGCCAGCGCCTCACACCGCACCAGCAGCGCCGTCGTGGCCAGCGGGTAAAGCGGCGACATCTGACTGTCGGTAATGGCTACTACATCCGCCCCCCGGTCGTGGGCCAGCTGTATGGCGTGAATACCCATGTTGGAGTAACGCGGAAAGCTGATACCCACCATCACATCACCGGGGCCAATGTGGATCATCTGCTCATAGATCTCACCGGCCGCCGTGTTCTGCACATAGATCACGTTTTTGAACAGCAGGTGGAAATAGAAGTTCAGATAGCCCGCCAGAAACGAACTGGAGCGCACACCCAGAATGTAAATATGCTGGGCGTTCAGCAGCAGCTCCACCGTCCGCTGAAATTCTCCGCGGTCGATCTGTTCGATGGCGGTGTGGATGCTGTCCATATCCCGCTGCATCACCGCGGCCAGAATATCGTCTCCGGTGATCTGATCCTGTGATACCTGGATCCGCTGCACCGATGTCAGCTTGCCGCGGATGATCTCCTGCAGCGCCTTCTGCATGGCGGGATACCCGCTGTAGCCCAACTCGGCGGCAAAACGCACCACGGTGGATTCGCTGACCTGCACCGTCTGGCCCAGACGGGCAGCGGTCATGAACGCCGCCTTGTCATAATTGTTCAGGATATAGTCGGCGATCCGCTTCTGTCCCTTGGAAAAGCCGTCCATACTGGCGCGTATCGTATGTAATACGCTTTGTTTCATACTCTCTCGCTTCCTTTTAGCGCGGCAACTTCCGCGTCTGTTAAATACCGCCACTGTCCGGGCTTCAGATCGCCCAGCGTCAGAGCGTCCTCGGAAACACGGCGCAGCCGCGTCACCTGCAGCCCCACCTGTGCGCACATACGGCGGATCTGGCGGTTTTTCCCCTGATGGATGGTTACCCGCAGCAGAGCCTGTCCCTGCCGCCGTTCCATTATCTCCACCTGCGCCGGCACGATCGGCTCACCATCCAATTCCGTCACGGCGGACAGCCTGTCCTCCGCGCCCTCCAGCTGGCCTGTGACCGTGACCTCATAGGTCTTGTCCACCTGATGGCTGGGATGGGTCATAGCCTGCATCAGCGCGCCGTCATTGGTGAACAGCAGCAGGCCCTCGCTTTCCTTGTCCAGCCGACCCACGGGAAAGACCCGTGTGCCGCAGTCTGCCACCAGTTCGGCGGCCGTTGTGCGGCCCAATTCATCCCTGAGGGTGGTCACATAGCCGCGGGGCTTATTGAGCATCAGATAGACGGACGGTTCCGCAAATGCGATGGCCGTCCCGTCAATGGCGATCACATCGGTATCGGCATCGGCCTTGTCGCCCAAGTGCGCTGCAACGCCGTTGACCGTTACCCGCCCCGCCGTCAGCAGCGTTTCCGCTGTCCGCCGGGAGCAGATGCCGGCCCGGGCGATCAGTTTTTGCAGCCGCTCCCTCATGCCGTCTCCTCCGTGTTTTTCTCGCTCTGTGCGGCAAAGCCCATCTCGTACAAAGACTTATGATCCGCCCAATCGTTGCCGTCGCACAGCGTTACGGCCACCAGACGGCAGCCATCGCGCTGGGCGCAGGACACCAGTGTGCGGCCCGCCGCCTTGGTATAACCGGTTTTCATACCGATGCAGCCCTCCAACTGAGAGAGCAGCTTGTTGTGATTGGTCATGGTCCTGCTGCCCACTGTAGCCGTCCGGGTGGAGCAGATCCGTCGGAATGTAGGGTTCTGCGCCGCATAGGCCGCCAGCACCGCCATGTCCCGTGCGGTGGAATAGTGGTTCTCGTCATCCAGCCCGTTGGGGTTGGCGAAAGAGGTGTCCTGCATGCCCAGTTCCGCTGCCTTGTCGTTCATGGCCTGCACAAATTCCTCCAGCCCGCCGCAGCAGTCCGCCAGCGCCAGCGCCGCGTCGTTGCCGCTGCATAGCATCAAGCCGTACAGCAGCTCCTCCACCGTCACCGTCTCGCCGGGCTTGAGATACATGGAGGAGCCCTCCACCATATGCGCGGCGGTCACGGTAATGGTATCGGTCAGCCGGGCGCGGTCCAGCGCTACCAGCGCCGTCATGATTTTGGTGGTACTGGCGATCCGCATCCGTCGCCCGGCATCCTTTTCATACAGGATCTCGCCGCTGTCCGCGTCCATAAGGATCGCCGCCGTGGCAGAAAGCTGGATCGCCTCTGCCCGGCAGGGCAGAAACGTCAGCAGCATCGCAAATACAAGCAGGAAACAGCTCCATCTCCGCAGCATGATATCACCTCGGATATCATCCTATGCAGGCGCGGTTTGTCCTTAGTTCCCCAAATCTTCGACGCGCTCAGTAGGTCTCCTTCTCCGCCTTCTTGCGGTCAATAAAGCTCTCCACACGATCCAGCACCTGAGGCACCAGCTCAATGGCCCGATCCACCGTGGTGATGGCGGGAGCGGCCACCGGCAGCATACGGGTCACGCCGTCCTTGACCACCAGAAACGCCATGGGTTCCACGCGGACGCCCGCACCGGCGCCGGCGCCCATCTGCGTGCCCTGTTTGCCGTAGTCTCCGCCGCCGCAGCCGAAGCCGAAGCTCAGCCGGGACACCGGGATCAGCGTCACGCCGTCGGGCGTGGTGATCGGCTCGCCCACAATGGTGTTGGAATCCACCATTTCGCGAATCTTGGCCATAGAGGCCTGCATCACTTCGGTGATCGAGTTCTTCTTCTCATTCATTTCCATGGTCGTCTTCCTTTCTGTATTTCAAATCACTTGTTTGTTTTCAAGCCGCCTTATGGGACGTACCGTTCTGTTGCTCCGTGTTTTCCGATTTTCCCTTTTCTGCCGCGGCCTGCTTTGCCGCTGCCTTCTTGATAGCCCTCTGCTTTTTCAGGAAGGGTATCCCGAACCGCAGCAGCGGCCCGGCTGCGGCAAAGCCGATGGCCAGCAGATCGCCGATGCGATAGCTGGCTCCCACTGTGCCGGAAACCTTGGTCTGGGTGGCATTGAAGTCCATTTCCATGTGGATACGGGGATCGGGCATATGCACCGTCTTCTCCAGCCATGGCATCACCGTCCACACGACAGTGCTGGCCCAGCCATACCACTGTGCGGTATTGACAGGGTTTTCGTCACCGAACACCAGGCTCAGATTCAGCGGATCAATACGGATCCGGCGTCCTGCCCGGCGCAGCGTTCCCTGCACGGACTGCCACACGGCGCGCAGCGCATCACGAATATCCGCAAAGGTCAGATGGAGATCCGGCTTTTTCTTCTCCTTGGGTTTTTGTTCAGCCTCCGGCGCTTTCTTCTCCGTTTTTTCCTTTTTGGGCTTTTTCTCAGGCGGAGGAATGATCTGCATTTTCATCGGGCCGATGCGGGCGGTAACACGCAGTTCCTCCCCAAAGCTGGCCTGCACGCTGACACGCAGGCACAGGATCAGGATGATGACGCCCACAATAACGCCCAGAATGATCCATCCGGTCAAAGGGTCTCCTCCTTTCGGAATGGTGGTATCCGCTAAAGCGGGTCAGTTTTCCTCGGGGACTTCCTCCGGCAATTCCAGCAGGTTGCCCTGTTCGTCCAGCCGCAGCTGCCCGTCGCCGTCGATGCCCGGCATCTCCGGCAGATCGTCCAACGAGCGCAGATGGAAAGCCCGTAAAAACGCCTGTGTGGTGCGGTACAACCGGGGCCGTCCGGGTACCTGTAAGCGTCCGCACTCTTCGATCAGGTGGCGGTCCAGCAGCAGGCCCACCGTGTAGGAGCTGTCCACGCCCCGGATCTGATCCACATAGGCCCGGGTGGTGGGCTGATAGTAGGCGATAATGGTCAGCACCTCCAGCGCCGGCTGGCTCAGCTTGGCGGGCTTTCGCACCTCAAAGGCACGGCGGATCACATCGCCGTACTCCGGCGCAGAGCACAGCTGATAACTGTCCTCCATCTTCAATAGCCGCATACCGCGGCGCTCATAGGCATAGTAATCTGCCAGCTTCTGCAGCACCAGCTCCACTGTGGGGCGATCCATATCCATAGCCATGCAGATGCGGTCCACATTGACCGGCTCGCCGGAGGCAAAGAGGATACCTTCAATGGCGGCCTCTACTTCTTTCATTTCAAGCGTATCCATATCTTAGACTCCTCAAACCTCCTCTTTCCAATCGTCCGGCATTTCGCCGGCACACTCCACCGTACAGTCGTTGACGCCGGAAGCCAGGCGGATAATACGGCTGCGGCACAGCTCCAGCACGGCCATAAAGGTGGCCACGATCTCACTGCGGCTGCGGCTGCCGCGGAACAGCAGCAAAAACCGTGTGATACCGCCGGTCTTAAGCCGCCGGAAGATCTCCCGGGCCTTGGTCTCCACCGGGTACGGCTCCCGCCGCACGATCTCGTCAAAGGGCTTCATATCCGGCTGGCTGTCCGGCTGGCCGCGGCGATCCGCCACCTCCTGCATGGCGATGATCAGATCTCCCGGCTGCTGGTCATACTCATAGATCTTGCCCCGCTCCATCACCTCAGGATTGCGGGTCATGATATCCCGGCCAAACTCGCTCATCGGCGCCAGGCGTTCCGCCAGTACCTTGATACGAGCGTACACATCACCCCGCTGCCGCTCCTCCAGTGATTTGATGAGGGCGTCCATCTCGCTCTGGGCTTCCTCATCCTCCAGACTCAGCAGCATTCTCGTCTTGATGTACATCAAATGGGCAGCCATAGTGATGAACTCGCTGGCCACCTCCAGATCCATCTGCTTGCGCCGCTCCAGATATTCCAGATACTGGTCCAGAATCAGGGCGATGGGGATATCCTGTATTTCGATCTTGTTCTTACTCAGCAGGAACAGGATCAGATCCAGCGGGCCTTCGAAATCCTCCAGCGGTTCGTTGCCCTTGGCCTGCACCACCTTTTCCAGCTTGAAAATCGGATTGTCCAATGGTGATTACCTCAATAAAAGCCGACAATGCAGCAGAATAGCTGAAACACCCAGCCGATGGCCGTGTCCAGCACGTTGGAGAGAGCGCCGAAGCACACCAGCGCCATAATGATCAGCATCCCGAAGCGCTCATAGCGCATCAGCCAGTCATACTGCCTGTCCGGCAGCAGCACAGCCAACACCTTGGAGCCATCCAGCGGTGGGATAGGGATCAGGTTGAATATGCCCAAACCGATGGACAGCAGCGCCGTGTTCAGGAAAAAAGAAAACAGCGTTTCGTTCAGTTCCCCGGTGGTCAGCGCGTGGGTATACATCAACCGCGCGCCAAGCAGCAGCCATAAGGCCAGCAGCAGGTTAGACGCCGGCCCCGCCAGCGCCGTGATGGCCATGCCCTGCTTGGGATGCTTGAAGTAGTTGGGATTCACAGGCACCGGCTTGGCCCAGCCCACACCGGTCAGCACCATGGCGGCAAGGCCCACCCAGTCAATATGCCGCAGAGGGTTCAGCGACAGCCGGTGGTTCCGCTTGGCGGTAGGGTCGCCCAAAAAGAAAGCGGCAATACCGTGGCAGGTCTCATGCAGGATCAGGCAGATCAGCACCGCCGCCACCCGCAGCAGCGTATCCCGTATGGAGCCAAAATCCAAGGCGTTCCACAGGTTCTGAAGATAGTTCAAAGAGGCTCCCTCCCGTAGAAAAAGGCATATCGTGCCAAATTACCAGTATGGTAGTGATTATAGCAAATATTCGGTATAAACACAAGGAAAAATTGCCCCTGCCTCTTTGTAACCATTTTGTATCCAAAGCTGTAACCAAAGCGCAATGCTTTCGTAATGATGTTTACCAATTTTTCGCATATACTATAAATACAGAAGGATAGAAAGAAACATCGTTCACACTTTGAAAGGAGTATCGCCATGAAGAATCTGCTTCCGGTCATCACGGGCGTGGTGCTATGTCTCATCTGTACCATCATTGGTATCCTGGTTCCCCGGTTCTCCGCACTGGCTTACGTTACCGTATCGCTGGCCTGTGTCACGGGACTTCTGTGCATTGGCGGTATCTTCCGCCATATCACACGCGGCGGCTCTGTATAAGCGCCGCGCTCATATAAAGCCGCCCCGCCGGTTGCCCGGCGGGGCGGCTTATCATTATTCCCGGTCATTCAGGCTTTTTTCCGCCGAAGTCACCGTTGTTCATTCCGCCCATGACGGTCAGATCAATGCCGGAAGCATCCACCTTTTCCGAGGAACCGTCCAGCTGCAGGGTCACACCTTGGGCACGAAGCTGCACCACCTCAAGGAGCATCTGCGCCGCGGCGTCATACTGATCGTAAGTGTAAAAGGCCGTGGGATCGTCCTGCACCAGCCGGTCTATTTGACTGCGGGTACGGGTAAAGAAGGCCGCCAGTCCGCCGCCCTGCACATACTCCTCTGACAGCTGCCGCAGATACACCTCATACTGTGCCCGGTATGTCTCGTTTTCCAGCAGCGTGTCGAAGAAATCTGTACCGGCAAAAGGATCTAAGATATCATTATTGATCACGCTGTCAGCACTGCCGCCGAAGCCTCCGAAAGCCAGATTATAGTCCCAAGGCAGCAGATTCAGCTGTCCGTTGGATTCGTAGAGGTAGTAGTTGTGTGCCATATTGCCGGACAAACTGTCCAGATTCACGGAAAAGGCGTGTACCGCCATGTATTTCAACAGATTGTCCACGTCCATGTAAGTCTCAAGATCCGTGCCCTCCGCAATGTTTTTAAACGCCGTTACCACACGCTTGTGATCCGTTTCGGAGGTATTCGTCACTTCTCCGTCCCATATGGTCGCATAGCTGTCCAGTTCATCGTCTGTATAGTTCAGATCAGCACCTCCGGCAGCGCTGAACGGTGCCCCAGCCTGTCCGGGGTCTGCGTTTTCCGGCAGTTCGGGCAAATCACCCCGCTGCCCACCGAACCCGTCTCCGGCAGACGGCTGATCACCGCCAGGTCTTTGCGGCAGCATCCGGCTGCCACCGCCATCGCCGCTGTCAGCAAAATCCTGTCTGTCCGGCGGAGCCATGCCCTCCATTTGCGTAGGGTCAAAGCCCTCCGGCATTTGGCCGACCTCCTGTGTGGGGGCCAGCTGCGCCAGTGGTGTAATGCTGATGTTTTCACCAGTGTTTTCAGGTTGTATAAAGCCCTTTCCCTTGTCGGCAAAACCTCCGTTTTTGCCGCCGCGACCGCCATCTACCCCTTCGGGCTTATAGAGTTCCCCGCTTTGTGTACCGTAGTTGCGCAGCAGAAAACTGTCCTCTACTGCTTCCAGCGCCAGATAGGCGCCCCAGTACTGGCTATTGATATAGATGGCGGCGTAGTTATACAGGGAGGCGTCTGTCCTCAGAAACTGATACATGTCGTATACCAGCGCTTCCTTCATGCCGGTGGCGTCGGCATAGTTGTTGTTCAGCACCAGTTTATCCAGTCCGTAGCAGGTCTGACCGTCCACATACTGGTCAAACTCCAGCTTGAAGCTGTAGCGATCCGTAGTGGGATCGCTGGCAATAGAGCTCAGGCTGGTGTTTCCCTTGGGACGAATGCCCACCCGGTAGAAAGTCTCACCGTTGATCTCCACATCGCAGGTATAGTATTCCTCCTCCGCGGCGTTGTTCAGCATCTCCTGCCAGTCGGACTCATCCATGAGGATATTGACGGTCAGCGGCTGGTCGGTATCAAACAGCGCCTTCTCATATTCCATGGTGACGCCGCTGCCGCCGAGGGCATCTTCCAGCGTTCCGGAACACATGGTGGCCACCAGACACAGGCACACAGCCACCGCCATGACCGCCGCCGCGATCTTCGTCATATGCTTATGTGCGATCATGCGCCTGTTCCCCCTTCCTGTCAGGACATGTACTCACCGTTATAGCTGACCAATGTGGCATTGCTAACACCAGGCAGGGCCATAATGCGGTTGACAAAGGCAGTGTCGTTGTTTCTGGTACGCAGTTCGGCGGTCAGCTCGATGCCGTCAGTGCTGACCGTCTTGGTCTTGACACCGTAACGGGATACCGCGTCCTTTACCAGTCCTAAAGCCGCCTGCTCCGCCGTCTCGTCGGCGCAGTTGAGCACCAGTATATAGGGATTCTCCCGGCTCTTGCGGTTGGCGAACAGCAGCAGTACCACACCGATGATGGCCGAGCCTATCACTGCCAGGGGGATCATCCCCGCGCCGATGACGATGCCTACGGCGATGGACCAGAACAGGAACACGATCTCCATCGGTTCTTTGATGGCGGCACGGAACCGGACAATGGACAGTGCGCCCACCATGCCCAGCGACAGCACCACATTGGAGGTGACCGCCATGATGACCAGTGTGGTCACAAGCGCCAGCCCCACCAGCGTCAGGGCAAAGCCCGTGGAATACATCACGCCGGTAAAGGTCTTTTTATAGATGACAAAAATAAACAGACCCACCACCAGCGCCACTACCATGCCCAGCAACACGTCCAGAGGGGAAAATTCGGTCACGCTTTCCAGAAAGCTTGATTTGAAAATATCACTGAAAGTCATTGTTTTGTCCTCCATTCAGGCAAGTGATTTGTATGTGATGCTTATCCGAACCGGCGGCATACGCCGTACTTAGAAAATGCTTGCTGTCGGATGCCGCCGGAGCGCAGAAAGATGCGGATGATATCCGGCAAAAACGCATCATATTTTACCTCGAGAATATACGTTCCCGGTGCATCCACCGCACCGATTCCCGCGGTACCGTCCAGCAGATCACGGTGATACAGGCTGGTGCGGATCCGGGAGTCAAATGTTACCCGTACATTTCCCGGGCCATAGATGTAAGGCTCCCGCAGATAGGACACCAGCACACGGGGCCGCAGCTGCTGTGACTTGCCTTTGCAGTACAGCTCCTGCACCAGTCACGAGGGATGCTCCGCCATCCAGCCGGTCTTCCCGGCGGCCAGCGCCCGGCATTGGCCCTCCGTCAGCGGCGCGGACAGCTTCAGGCACAGGGCATCCTGCCTGATCTTCTTTTCCAGCATGATATGGTCCAAGTCATCGTTGTACCAGCGGATGCGCCATTTCTCCCGCCTGGCCACGCCGTTGATTTTTTCCCGCAGAGCCTTGTCGTCAGCGTTATCAAAATAGATGCTATGGACAATATATCGCCCGTCCGCACCTGCGTGGCTGTCTGTTTTCATCACCGTCCGCAGCCGCTGCCGCAGGGAAAGATACGTTCCCATGTCAATGGTGTACTTCAACTCGTGTCGATAGGTCTCGCTCATAGGCAACGCTCCTTTCTGTATCGGATGGCAGTATTTTCCCGGACTTTTCTTAAATCTTCCTGAAAAAAAATACCGCTTTCCGCAGATTCACAGAATTGTTACAACCTTTTCAGGATTTTTTAAGATTTCCACTTTATGATATAGGCAGGTCAAATAAAATGTCATATGCCATATAGCGTCCGTATGACATTTCCGTTCTTATTTTCCTCGCTTCTCCCCTCTCTCTTTTCATTTTTTTGCAGCAAAAGGCGCATCGGCCATTGACCGATGCGCCTTTTGCTGTTATCGTTTGCCCAGCCATTGCCGCAGCTGTTCCCATAGCTCCATGGAGCGGAATTTCAGCACATAGCCTGTATTCTCCTCCGTGATCAGGCTCACATCATCGCCTGTCAGTCCGGCGGCCACGGCGGTCTGCGGCAGATCAGTGGCGGCGGCAGTACACAGCGGTGGATACACCACACACCACCAGTTCTGTCCCGCGCCTTCCCCGATCACCAGCCGCAGCGCCATATATTCGCCGGCGGGCAGGGAAAATCCGTCATATTCCTTCAGGGGAAACTCTGTACTGGCCAATTGGGCCGTCACCGGGTAGTCATAGCCCCGGTTGACGATCTCCCTCCGGGCAATGTTCTCGATACGCCCCAACGCGTCACGAAGCTGCGTCTGGGCATCCTCCATATCATTTGCGCGCTGCAAAATGCCGGTGGTATAGTCCAGCACCTTGTCCCGTACCTGTAACTTTAGCGTTTGATCCGCGTCACTGTCGGAATTGGCGATGACATGCATGCGTATCATCTTCCGGGCCAGCGCATCCTGCCGCTGTACCGCCCATGCGCCCCATATCATAGTACCGCACAATGCCAGCAGCAACGCGATTTCCCATTTCTTCCATCGATTCATGGTACAAAAACCGTCCTTATCGCAGGAATTTTCCTACAATATGGACGGTTATTTCGCATATTATACCTGTTGGACGCAAAAAGTATGGGGATAGGTCTCTTTCAGCACGCCGGCAGCCGCTTCCGCATCCTCTCTGTTACGGAACAATCCAAACACCGCGCTGCCGCTGCCGGTCATCTGGGCGTTCAATGCCCCCTGCTCCTGCAGCGATCTGACGATGGCCGGAACAGCACTGCCCTCGGGCAGCACCTGCTGGAAGTCATTGTTCAGCCCTGCCGCAATGTCGGACAGGTCGCCGTTTCGCAGGCCCTCCAGCACCGCCTGACTGTCGCTGACAGTCTGTGCCGTCGCATTGTCGATGGCGGCGTACATGGCGGCGGTGGAATGGCTCTCCTCCGGCTTGACGATCACGAACCGGCATTCCGGCATGGGCGGTAAAGGAGCGAGCCGCTCGCCTCGACCGGTAGCCAGCACTGTGCCGCCACGGATGAAGTAGGGCACGTCGCTGCCCAGCTCCGCTGCCATCTCCTCCAACCGGGTATCCGTCATATCCGCTGCGTACAACGTCCGCAGCCCCCGCAGCACCGCCGCCGCGTCGCTGCTGCCGCCGCCCAGCCCCGCCTGTGTGGGAATACGCTTTTGAAGCGTGATGGTAACAAAATCCTCCTTTACGCCCAGCTCCTGAAAAAACACCCGCAGCGCTTTCATACACAGATTGTCCTCCGGGCGCTCCGTCACCGGCGGATAGCAGATCAGCTCATCCCGGATACCGGGATGACGTGACACCGTCACCGTATCGAATAGACCCACAGCCGTCATGACGGCCTCCACCTCATGGTAGCCGTCGGGGCGTTTGTCACCCACCGCCAGTGTCAGGTTCACCTTGGCGCTGGCGATCTCCGTCACAGTGCTTTCCCGGCCGTTTGACGGCGCGGCCTGCAAGCCTCGCTGCACCGACGGCGGGATCAGCAGCGCAGCGGCTATCTGTAACACCGACACTGCCGCGGCAGCCAGCTGCTGGCTGTTTTCCGGTGTCAGGCACAACATACGCATCAGCATGAAGTCTACCGCCGCAAACAGGACGGCAAACTGCAAAAACACCCGGCGAAACAACCGGTCAGCCGCCGCCTGCCGGTTTTCCGGAATCGCATCGCGCAGCACATGGCGGCGCAGCTTTCGGGGCAGCAGCGGCCACAGCACCGCCGCCAACAGGTACAACGCGCAGACGGTATATGCAGGAAGCCAGAAACGAAGCATAACAATACCTCTTTGAGAAAAATAGAGCCGCCGGAATATTCTCCGACGGCTCTATTATACTATAATCTGACAGGGATTTCCACCGTCATTTTACTTGACGATCCTGCGGGCCTCGATGTAGTAGCGCTTGTCCTGCGCGTGGCCCATGGAGAAGGTCTTGCGGGGCAGCACGCCGTCGGCCATCACGGTCTTGAACAGCTGCTCCTTGCCCATGGCCGGCAGCAGGAAGCCCATGTTGCCGGGCTTGCTGCCCAGCTCGCGGGTCACGTCGTCGCCGTGAATATAGTCCACCTCGCCACCGTTGTCCTTGAGGTACTGGTCGATCACGCTCTGCAGGGTGCCCACAGCCAGCTGTACCTTGGGGTCGGGGACGGTGATAAACTTGGTGACGCTCTCCCAGACGAACTCGATGGTATGGCCGTCGCCCTTGCCCTCGTAGGCATTGGGATAGGCGGTGCGGAAGGCGTTCATGAACTTCTCGTGATCCACGCCGAACAACACGCGGTGGATAGGCTCAAACTGCAGCGCGTCGTCGTGGTTGTTGACCACTTCCACCAGTGCGTAACGGGCAGGCAGGGCCAGATACTCCTCAGGCGTCTTGCCCTTCTTCTGCTCCTCATAGCAGGCCTTGGCGGTGGCCAGAGAATGGTTGCCGTCGCCCACGGCGAACAGCA
>CAMEER010000036.1 GCA_945915065.1 uncultured Clostridia bacterium
GGGCATGGGTGTCCATCATGTACGGCTGCAACAACTTCTGCTCCTACTGCATCGTACCCTACGTCCGGGGTCGTGAGCGCAGCCGGGATCCGGAGCAGATCATTGCCGAGGTGCGCCAGCTGGCCGCCGAGGGCTATAAGGAGATCACCCTTCTGGGGCAGAACGTCAACTCCTACGGCAAGGATCTGGACACCCCTTGGGACTTTGCCGACCTGCTGCGGGAGCTGGACAAGATCCCCGGCGACTACCTGATCCGCTTCATGTCCTCCCAGCCCAAGGACGCCGGCTTCAAGCTGTTCGACGCCATGGCCTCCTGCCGGCATGTGGCCAAGCAGCTGCACCTGCCGGTGCAGTCCGGCTGCGACCGGGTGCTGCGGGTCATGAACCGCCCCTATGACAAGGCGCGGTATCTGGAGCTGATCACCTACGCCCGCAAGGTCATGCCGGAGCTGGTGCTGACCAGCGACGTGATCATCGGCTTCCCCGGCGAAACGGAGGCGGAAGCCATGGAGACGGTGGCGCTGGTGGAGCAGGTGCGGTTTGACGCGCTGTTTACCTTCATTTTCTCACCCCGCCCCGGTACGCCGGCGGCCAAAATGGACGACCCCGTTCCCCGTGCGGAGAAGCAGGTGTGGTTCGACCGGCTGTGCGATACCCAGAATAGGATCTCCGAGGAGATCCACGCCGGATATGTGGGCCGCACCCTCCGCTGTCTGGTGGACGGCGAGACAGAGGACAGCCGCTGGCCCCTCAGCGCCCGCACCGCTGGCGGACGGCTGGTGCATCTGGTGGGCGACAAGAGCGCCATCGGCGACTATCACGACGTAAGAATTACCGAC
Source organism: uncultured Clostridia bacterium (assembly GCA_945915065.1). GTDB lineage: Bacteria > Bacillota > Clostridia > Oscillospirales > Oscillospiraceae > Vescimonas. The sequence continues at coordinate 840 of CAMEER010000036.1, forward strand.
AGCAACACCTGGGCACTGTTCGGAGAACTGGTATAACCATAGGAAAGGAGACCCCATATGGCAGAACTGACCCCCATGATGCAGCAGTACCTGCAGATAAAGGAGCAGAATCAGGACGCCATCCTGTTCTTCCGTCTGGGCGACTTCTATGAGATGTTCGGGGCCGACGCCCGCACCGCCTCCCGTGAGCTGGATCTGACGCTCACCAGCCGCGACAAGGACAAAAACAAGACCGCCGAGGAACGGATCCCCATGTGCGGCGTGCCCTACCACGCTGCCGACGCCTATATCGCCCGGCTCATCGCCAAGGGCTACAAGGTGGCCATCTGCGAGCAGACGGAGGATCCGGCGCAGGCCAAGGGACTGGTGAAGCGGGATATCATCCGGGTGGTGACCCCCGGTACGGTGATCGACAGCGCCTGTCTGGAGGAAGGACGCTCCAACTTCTGCGCCGGTGTCTATCTGGATGAGGACTACGCCGCCCTGTGCGCCTGCGATATCTCTACCGGAAAGGCCCATGCCACCGCCTTCTCCGGCCCTGAGCGCGTCAAGCAGCTCATCAACGAGCTGGGCCGCTTTGCTCCGGCCGAGGCGGTGCTCAACGAGACGGCCTTCTTTGACGAGACGCTGCACGCCTTTTTGCAGGAGAAGCTCAACTGCCATCTGGAAAAGCTGCCTGCCGCCCGGTTCCAGCTGGAGCCGTCGGAGAAGCTGATCCGCCGCCAGTTCGGTGACGACGCCCTGCAGCGCCTGCCCCGGGACAACCCCGCCGTGTTTCTGGCGCTGGGCGCCCTGCTGGGCTATCTGCATGAGACCCAGAAAACCGATCTTTCCCACGTGGACGATCTGGAATACTACCGCCGGGGGCAGTTCATGGAGCTGGATCTCACGGCCCGCCGTAATCTGGAGCTGACCGAGACGCTGCGCAGCAAGGAGAAAAAGGGCAGCCTCCTGTGGGTGCTGGACAAGACGAAAACCGCCATGGGCGGACGGCTGATGCGCTCCTGGCTGGAGCGGCCGCTGCTGTCCGTCACGGAGATCGACCGCCGCAGCGCCGCCGTTTCGGCGCTGGTGGAGCACACCATGGCTCGGGAGGAGCTGATTCTGGCCCTGCAGGGTATCTCCGACATGGAGCGTCTGGTGGGCCGTATCGTCTACGGTACGGCAGGCGGGCGGGATCTGGCGTCCCTCCGCAGCGCCATGGAAAAGCTGCCGCTGGTGAAGGAGCAGCTGTCTGTCTTTGACAAGGGCCGCCTTTGCCAGCTGAATCAGGAGCTGGATGATCTGGGCGATCTGGCCGCCCTCATCGGTCAGACGCTGGTGGATGAGCCGCCCTTCTCCGTGCGGGAGGGAGAGCTGATCCGGCAGGGCTTCGACGCTGAGGTGGACCGTCTGCGGGGGATCCTCCACGGCGGCAAGGACGTGATCGTCCACATGGAGGCCGCCGAAAAGGAAAAGACCGGCATCCGCACCCTGAAGATCGGCTATAACAAGGTGTTCGGCTATTACATCGAGGTATCCAATTCCTTCAGGGATCAGGTGCCCGACACCTATATCCGCAAGCAGACGCTGGTCAACGGCGAGCGCTATATCACCCAGGAGTTAAAGGATCTGGAGCACGATATCCTCTCCGCCTCCGACCGGGTGACCGCGCTGGAGTATCAGATCTTTACCCAGCTGCGCCTGCATATTGCCGGTCAGGCGGCGCGGGTGCAGCGCTCCGCCGCTCTGGTGGCGGAGCTGGACGCCCTGTGCTCACTGGCCGCCGTGGCGGTGAAGAATAACTACTGCTGCCCGGTGGTGGACGAATCCGGCGTCATTGAAATTCACGACGGCCGTCATCCTGTGGTGGAGCAGATGCGCCGCGACAGCATGTTCGTTCCCAATGATACCTACATGGGCGCCAAAGATGACCGGGTGGCCATCATCACCGGCCCCAACATGGCCGGTAAGTCCACCTATATGCGTCAGGTAGCGCTGATCGTGCTGATGGCCCAGATCGGCTCCTTTGTTCCGGCCCGGGCCGCCCGCATCGGTGTGGTGGACCGCATTTTCACCCGCATCGGCGCGTCGGACGATCTGTCCGCCGGCCAGTCCACCTTCATGGTGGAGATGACGGAGGTCAGCGAGATTCTGAAGTCCGCCACCGCCGACAGCCTGCTGATCCTGGATGAGATCGGCCGGGGCACCTCCACCTTTGACGGCATGTCCATTGCCCGGGCGGTGCTGGAGTACTGCGCCGACCCCAAAAAGCTGGGGGCTAAAACGCTGTTTGCCACCCATTACCATGAACTGACGGCGCTGGAGGGTCAGCTGCCCGGCGTCCGCAACTATAATATCGCCGTCCGCACACGGGGCGAGGACATCATCTTCCTGCGCAAGATCATCTCCGGTGGCGCCGACCGCAGCTACGGCATCGAGGTAGCCAAGCTGGCGGGCCTGCCCAAGCAGGTGCTGAGCCGCGCCCGCCATATCCTGCAGGAGCTGGAGGATGAGGCGGGCAAGCCCCATGCCGCCCCTGCGGAAACGGATCAAGTATCGCTGGAGGCGCTCAGCGAGAGCGCCGTCATTGACCGGCTGCGCCGCACTCAGGTGGATACCCTCAGCCCCCTGGAGGCGCTGAACCTGCTGTACGAGCTGAAAGCGAAGCTGCAATAATCGTCAATTTACATGTCAAGGGAGGTGCCCTTATGCCGCAAATTCAGTGTTTGCCGCCCCATGTGGCGGATCTCATCGCCGCCGGCGAGGTGGTGGAGCGTCCCGCCAGCGTGATGAAGGAGCTGCTGGAAAACGCCATTGATGCCGGCGCGTCCGCCGTGGCGGCGGAGATCGAGCACGGCGGCCTCACCTATATCCGTATCACCGATAACGGCTGCGGCATCGCGGCGGAGCAGCTGCCCACCGCCTTTCTGCGCCATGCCACCAGCAAGCTCCGCGCCGCCGCCGACCTGTCGGCCATCGGCACGCTGGGCTTCCGGGGCGAGGCGCTGGCGGCCATCGCCGCCGTGTCCCGTGTGGATATCTTCTCCCGCGCCGTGGGCGCGGACATGGGGGCGTCTCTCCATCTGGAGGGCGGCGTCCCCGGCGGGACGGAGCCGACCGGCTGCCCGGAGGGTACCACCATCTGCGTCCGTGACCTCTTTTACAACACTCCCGCCCGCATGAAGTTCATGAAGAAGGACAGCGCCGAGGGCGCGGCCGTGGCGGGCGTGGTGCAGCATCTGGCCCTCAGCCACCCGGACGTCTCCTTCAAGCTGCTGCGGGACGGGCAGGAGGTGCTCCATACCCCCGGCGACGGGCAGCTGCTGTCCGCCGTCTATGCTGCCATGGGACGGGACTTCGCCCTGTCCCTGCTGCCCATCTCCGGCAGCGGCGGCGATGTAAAGGTAGAGGGCTTTGTCACCCGCCCCCTCAGCGGCCATGGCAGCCGGGGCAAGCAGGTGTTCTTCGTCAACGGCCGCTTCGTCAAGTCCCAACTGCTGACGGCGGCGCTGGAGGAGGCCTATAAGAACCAGCTGCTGAAGGGCCGGTTCCCCGGCTGCGTCCTGCATGTAACGCTGCCTGCCGGCATGGTGGACGTGAATGTTCACCCGGCAAAGACAGTTGTCAAATTTGTGTCGGATAAAGCGGTTTTTGATGCGGTATATTACACGATATTGGACGCATTAAACGCTGAAAAGACCCCCAAAAAGGCCGGTAATGTACCGGAATTTTTCCAAAAAATGACGGCACAGGAGTTCAAAACCAGAACCGCCCCGGTAGCGGAGGAGAAAAAACCGCTGGGTAGCTTCTCTGCACGGCCTGTCGCTCCGGCCACGAAAAACCTCATCCGGGACAGCGCAGCGGCGATGACGCAGCGGCCTCACAGCGCCGGGACCGTCTATGTCCGGGATGTGGCCGCGGAGGATAGGCCCATCGTCACGGCGTCACCCCTGACAGGCCGTACCTATGAGATCACCCCGCCGGAAAAGGCAGCGCCGTCCCGGCCCCGGCCGGAAGCACCGCGGGGAGAAGGGCCTGTTCAAGAGACGCTGGATATGCCGGCGGAGCCGGCACAGCAGACTATGGAGCCGGTGAGGGAAGCACCGTGGCGCATGGTGGGCGAGGTGCTGAAAACCTATATCATCTGCGAGGATGACCAGGACACCGTGTGGCTCATCGACAAGCATGCCGCCCACGAGCGGCTGCGGTTCGACGCCCTGAAGGCCAACACCCAGCCCCTGATGGCCCAGCCTTTGCTGACGCCGGTGACGGTGGAGCTGGAGCCGGAGAGTTATGCCACCGTGCTGGAAAACCTGACGCTGCTGCAAGAATTCGGCTTCCTCTGCGAGGATTTCGGCGGCGGCACGGTGCTGATCCGTGAGGTTCCGTCGGATATTCTGGCGGCGGACGCCGCTTCCACCTTGGAGGAACTGGCGCAGAAGCTGGCGCTGGGCCGGGCCGACCCGGCGACGGCATGGGATGAGATGCTGCACACCATGGCCTGCAAGAGCGCCATCAAGGCGGGCATGACCAACGACGCCGCGGAACTGGCGGCGCTGGTGGAAAAGGTGCAGTCCGGAGAGATCTTGTACTGCCCCCATGGCCGACCGGTGAAATACAAATTGAGCAAATACGACATCGAAAAGATGTTCAAACGAGCATAAGCAAAACAGGAGAAAGCGCATGGCGACAGTCCTTTGCGTGGTGGGCCCCACCGCCACGGGAAAAACGAAGATGGGCGTGGCGCTGGCCAAACGCTTTGACGGCGAGGTGGTCAGCGTGGATTCCATGCAGCTCTACCGGGGCATGGCCATCGGTACCGCCGCTCCCACGCGGGAAGAGATGGAGGGGATACCCCACCACATGGTGGCGGTGGCGGACCCGGCGGAGAGCTGGTCGGCAGCCCGGTATGTGCACGCGGCAGACGCGTGTGTGCAGGATATTCTGGGGCGGGGCAGGCTGCCGGTGCTGGTGGGCGGTACGGGCCTCTATCTGGACGCCCTGATCCGGGGGACGGATTTCGCCGCCGGCTCTCAGGGTACGGAGCTGCGGCAGCAGCTGCAGCGCCGCGCCCGGCAGGAGGGCACGGAGACGCTGCTGGAGGAGCTGCGGCGTATCGACCCGGCGGCGGCGCAGAAGCTGCACCTGCGGGACGAAAAGCGCATCATCCGGGCGCTGGAGGTCTGGTATGAGACCGGCCGCACCATCACGGAGCATGACCGGCAGGAGCGGCAACGGCCGCCCAAATATGACGCCCTGTATATCGGCCTTGATTTTCTTGACCGGCAGGATCTGCGTGACCGCATTGACAAGCGGGTGGATACGATGGTGGAGCAGGGGCTGCTGGAGGAAGTGGAGACGCTGCTGGCCAGCGGACTGCCCCGGGACGCCACGGCCCTGCAGGCCATCGGCTACAAGCAGTTCCTGGCGGTGGCCGAGGGGACGGCGACCCGGCAGGAGGCCATTGAGGAGGTCAAGCTCCGCTCACGGCAGTACGCCAAGCGGCAGTTGACGTGGCTGCGGCGAAATCCGGATATTTTCTGGATCCGTTGGGAAAGCCGGCCAAATTTCCCGGAGGGCCTGCAAAAAGCGACAGAATATCTCCATAGCCGTGGTTTATGCTGAACCATGGCGGAGGCTGCGGTATAGAAACAACAGCGTCCGTACAAAGACATATATCAGGAGGACGCTATGCAAAAGACAAATAATTTACAGGAAGTATTTCTGACACAGGCGCGCAAGCAGAAGATCCCCGTTACCATGTTTCTGGTGAATGGATTCCAGCTGCGGGGACTGATCACAGGATTTGACTGCTTTGTGGTGGTGCTGGACAGCGAGGGCAAGCAGCAGGTGATCTACAAGCATGCCATCTCCACCATTGCCCCGGCAAGAACGGTGGATTTCCGCGAGGAAGAGGACCTGACAACTGACAAGTAAATTGACTTTACGATACCGGAACGCGGCGTGTCTCCGTCACGCCGCTCATGGTTCCGTTCCCGCTGCAGCATGCTGCGTGGGAAAGCATCAATATACAAAAGACACAAGGAGCGGGATATGAAAGCCTCCACACCGATTTTTAAAATATTGTCGGCGGTCATGCTGGCTGCTGTGGTGATCTACTTTACCGTGCAGGCATACCGCTACTTTTCCGACCCTATCAATACCACCCTTGTCTATTCCTCCACGGAGGAGACGGTGCTGGAGGTCAACGGCTATCTGATCCGGGACGAGGAGACGTTTCATTCCGACGCGGGAACGCTGGCCCACACCCTGTCAGAGGGGGAGCGCGTAGGCAAGGGCCAGACACTGGCCATGGCCTATTCCGACAGCGGCGCACTGACCCGGGTGGAACGGCTGGAGGCGCTGAAGCTGCGGCAGGAGCAGCTGGCCTTCTCGCTGGTCTCCTATCTTGACCCTGACGCGGCGCTGAAGCTGGATTCCTCCATCAATGCTGACATCCTGTCGCTGCGCCAGTCCATAGCGGGAGGCGAGTACAGCAACGCCGAGGAGGAGCTGTCCTCGCTGAAGGGCGCGATCCTGAAGCGGGACTATACCTCTGTTACGCAGGACGAGATCGAGGAGAGCATCGGGGAAACGGAGCGGGAGATCAGTGAGCTGGAACGCTCTCTGGGCGGCACGGCCATCACCGCGCCGGAGGCGGGGATCTATTCCGCCGCCTGCGACGGCTATGAGACGGTGCTGACCCCGGAATTCCTGGAGGACGATCTGACATCCGGCAAATTGGACAGCGTTAAGCCGCTGAACAACGACAACGCCAATGTGGGAAAGCTGATCTACGGCAACACATGGTACTATGCCGCCAGCATCACTGACGCCCAGGCGGAGGAACTGAACGGGCGCTCCACCGTGACGCTGCGGTTTGCCAAGGGGCTGACCATGGATCTGAAAATGACGGTGGTCAGCATTTCCCGCAGTGAGAACGGACACAGAGTGCTGCTGCTGTCCAGTGACAAGTATATCGCCCAGACCACGCTGCTGCGCCATCAGGCCGCTACACTGGTGCTGCGGACCTACGAGGGACTGCGTCTGCCTGCCAACGCGCTGCGGGTCAGCGACGAGGGTGTGAGCGGTGTGTACTGCGTGCTGGGCGTCCGGGCCAAGTTCAAACCGGTGAAGGTGGTGTATCAGGGGGACGGCTACGCGCTGGTGGAGGCGGCCTCCGCCACGGAGGATTCCAGTATGCTGCGCCAGGGCGATCAGGTGATCGTCACCACGGCGGAGCTGTTTGACGGGAAAGTGATCGGATAAAGGCTGACGCAGCGCCGCTGCGTTCACGGCTTTTTAGAATTTCACCAGATAGAAAGGGGAAAACTTCCATGTCTATTGCGGAAAATATTGCGCGTATTCGACAGGAGATCGACGCGGCTGCCCGTGAAACGGGACGCACCGGACGGGATATCACGCTGGTGGGCGCCAGCAAGATGAACGGCCCGGCAGCGTGTCAGGAGGCCATTGCCGCCGGCATCGACGCGCTGGGGGAGAACCGGGTGCAGGAGATGACGGAAAAGCTGAAGGAAAACGCCTATGACGGCGCCCCGCTGCACTTCATTGGCCATCTGCAGCGCAACAAGGTCAAGCAGGTGGTGGGCAAGGTGACGCTGATCCAGTCCGTGGGCTCCAAGGAGCTGCTGGACGAGATCGAGAAGGTGGCCGCCCGGCTGGAGCTGGTGCAGGACGTGCTGCTGGAGGTCAATATCGGCGGCGAGGAGGCAAAATCCGGTTTCGCGCCGGAGGAACTGGCTCAGGCGGCGGCCTATGCCAAGACGTTGGCGCACATCCGTGTCCGCGGATTGATGACGATACCACCGGTTGCGGTGGAAAAAGGCGGGAATATACCATATTTTGAGAAAGTTTACCGTCTTTTTGTTGACATAAGCCGAGAAATGTACGATAATAAATGGGAATATGTATCCATGGGCATGAGTGACGACTATGCGGACGCTGTCCGCTGCGGTGCCAACATGGTGCGTGTGGGCTCCGCCATCTTCGGTGCGCGGCAGTATACCAAGTAAAATATACGACAGGGAGGCTTTCAAATGGGTTTCATGGACGAGCTGAAAAAGATCATTCACCCGTATGACGACGAGGATTACGACTACGAGGAGGAAGAACTGGAGCAGTCGGAAAAGAGCGACAGCAGAAGCATTTTCGACGACCGCCGAGAGGAACGCAAGCAGCCGGAGGATCGCCACAACAAGGTGGTCAATATCCATGCCACCGCCGCACTGAAGGTGGTGCTGGTGAAGCCGGAGCGGTTTGAGAATGCCAGCGAGATCGCGGATCATCTGCGCGAAAAGCGCACGGTGGTGATGAATCTGGAGTCCACCAATAAGGACGTGGCCCGCCGTCTGATCGACTTCCTTTCCGGTGTGGCCTATGCCGGTGACGGTAAGATCAAGAAGGTGGCCGCCAATACGTATATCATCACGCCTTACAGCGTGGATATCATGGGCGACCTGATCGACGAACTGGAAAACAACGGCCTGTATCTGTAAGCAGGCGGGATAAACGGAGGGATATGCTATGTTTACACCGCAGGAAGTTTCCGAAAAAGTATTTCCCAAGTCCTCTTTCGGCGCAGGCGGCTATGCCATGGGCGCTGTGGACGAGTTTCTCGACGCATTGACCGAGGATTATACGGCGCTGTATAAAGAGAATGTGACGCTGAAGGCCAAACTGAAGATCCTGGCAGAGAAGGTGGAGGAGTATCGTGCCACCGAGGATGCCATGCGTTCCACGCTGCTGACGGCCCAGAAAATGGCTGCCAAGCTGGTGCAGGAGGCCCAGACTGAGAAGGAGAATCTTCTCAAGGAGGCCAGAGAGCAGCATGCTGCACAACTGGCGCAGCTGGAGAAAGAGAAGCATGAGGCGGAAGAGAAGCTGACCATGGCCCAGCAGAGTCTGGCGGACTTCGTTCGCCACGGCAGCGAACTGTGCGCCCAGCAGGCGGCGTTCCTGAATTCTTTGCCGGAGATGCAGCTGTCTCCGGAGGAGAATGCTGCCGCGGCTGGACCTGTGGACGATATCCAACATGATATCATGCAGCACTTTGACGCCATGGATGTGGAGACCGGGACTGACGTGGAGGAGGCACCTGCTCCGCAGGATGTGCCCACCGGCTCCGCGATCCCCAACGATTTCAAGCTGAGCCTGGACGAGCTGAAGTTCGGCCGCAACTATACCGGCGAATAAACATTGAAAAAGCGGCCTTTCGGCCGCTTTTTTACCCCAAAAGGAGATGCATACATGAGCGAAAGACCAATTATCGCCCTGCTGTACGATTTTGATAAAACCCTGTGCACCACCGATATGGAGGATTACTCCTTCATCCCAAGTCTGGGCTATACCCCGGCGCAGTTCTGGCAGAAGGCCAACAGCTTCGGATGGGAGAATCAGATGGACGGGCTGCTGGCGTATATGTACACCATGATCGAGGAGTGCCGCGAGCAGGGCATAACGCTGAACCGGGAGTATCTGGTAAAGTGCGGCGAGGCCATCGAACTGTTTTCCGGCGTGCGGGAGTGGTTTGACCGGATCAACGCTTTCGGCGACAGTCTGGGCGTCACGGTGGAACACTATGTGCTGTCCTCCGGGCTGAAGGAGATCATTGAAGGCAGCGGAATCGCCCACCAATTCAAAAAGATCTACGCCTGCGAGTTCTACTACCGGGACGGCGTGGCCTGCTGGCCCAAGCTGGACGTCAATTTTACCAACAAGACCCAATTCGTTTACCGCATCAACAAGGGGGTGCTGGACGTCAGCGAGGACAGAAAGCTCAATGACTCCATGCCTGACGACAGCAAGCGGGTGCCCTTCACCAACATGATCTATGTGGGAGACGGACTGTCCGACGTGCCCTGCATGAAGATGATGCGCTCCTACGGCGGCCAGGCCATTGCCGTGTATCAGGAGTCCAACCGCACCGGCGTGGAGGAGCTGCTGGCCAAGGGACGTGTGGATTTCATCTTCCCTGCCGACTATCGGGAGGGGACGGCACTGGACATCACGGTACAGAACATCATCCGCAAGATGGCCATTTGCGACGCATTGGCGGCGGAGAATGCCGCCCAAATGCGGGGCATCGGCCAATTTGACCTGCCTTATCAGGAGACGCTGTTCTGAACCAAAACAGGCACCTGCGGGCGCTGACGATGCGAGGGCTTGACAAAAGTAAGTCCCCGGCCGGTGGCCGGGGACTTTTACTGCGCTCATTTCCGCTTGTTTTTGTTCATCAGGATCAGTACCACCACGATGGCGATGATGGCGACGGCCAGCAGCGCGATCATCAGGGGGATGTTACTGGTATCGCCGGTAAGAGCCGGGGTGATGCCCCAGGCAGCCACCGTCAACAGCGTGCACATTGCGGCACACAGCAGGACAGAAACGAAGTGTTTCATGGAATTTCTCCTCTTTTCCCAAATTGTTGTTTATAGATAGTTCAGGGGGTTCACAAAGGTGCCGTTGATCTTGATGCCGAAGTGGCAGTGGTTGCCGCTGGAGATACCGGTGGAGCCCATGCGGGCGATCTGCTGGCCCTTGTAGACATGCTCACCGGTAGACACGAGCAGGGAACTGTTGTGACCGTAATAGGTCTGGTAGCCGTTCCCGTGGTCGATAATTACCAGATAGCCAAAGCCGCTCCGCCAACCGGAGTAGGAGACGGTGCCGCCATCGGCAGCATAGATCGCTGTACCGTAGCTGTTGGCAATGTCGATGCCCTCATGGTAGGTGCTGGCGCCGCGGATACCGGTGTTGCGGCGTCCGAAGTAAGAGGTGATGGAACCGCTGCAGGGCCAGCGGAAGCTGCCGGTGGGGAACCAGGTGGGACGGGGAATGGTGCCCCGGGCCTGCGTCTCCGTGACAGGATCGCTGAGGGTGACGGAGGCCACTACCTGACGGGCCGTTTCCTCGCCGTTGATATAGGTGACGTTGGCGGTGACATCCGCCTTGCCGTATTCGCCGGGAGAGAGGACCTTGTAGTCGCCCTGATACATGGTGTTGTCATCCTGATACTCCACCTGATAGGGCACGTCCTGCACATAGTTCTGCCGCTCCACGTCCACCACCGTCAGGTAGGGGACAGCGTTGGAGATGGTCAGCACATCGCCCACCCGCAGCAGCTTGGGATCATAGCCGGGGTTCATGTCCAGCAGATCGTCCACGGACATATCATACAGATCGGCAATATAGTAGTAGCTGTCGCCGGCCTCCACAGTATAAGTGACCTCGCCGGACTTGGTGGCGTTAAGGATCTCGGCAATGTTGCCCAGATTCATCACCAGCGAGGCGTCGGTGTATTCCTGCTTGATCTCCACGTTCTCCACGAAGTAGGAGTCAACGGTGCTGGCGGTGATATAGCTTTTCTTCAGCTGCTCCAGCATTTCCTCCAATGCGTTGGGGAAGGTGGTGGCGGCCACAGGCTCGCCGTCAATATACAGCACATAGGCGTATTCCACCAGACCCAGCTCGTCGGAAAGGTTGTCAGTAAACTCCTCGCGGCTCTCCACCGCCTGCCGGGGCACCACACCGACGGTGGTGTCCAGCTTGTCCCGGTTGATGGTGTAGTCCTCATCGCCCAGCGTCTGGCGGGTGATGTCCTCGATGTCGCTGACCACGGCGTTAACGGTGCGGATACCGGACACGGTGCCCAGCTCACTGCCGTCATAGGCGGCAGTGGTGCCAATGGTATACAGAGACAGCAGGGCGCACAGAGCGACCACCACCAGCGCGCCGCTGAGGAAGGCTACCGGGTGCCACTTGATCTTGTCCAACCGCTTCTGGAAAGCGTGGGCCGCGTCAATCTGCTTTCTGCGGCGCAGCGTGAAGCGGTCCCGCAGGGCAGAGGTCATACGGGGGACACTGCCGGCGGCATACAGGAAAAGCTGGGCAAGTCCGGATTCTGATTCGGGAAATTTCCGGTGCCGGCTGGCATTGGCCTGATGGCGCATGTCGCGGCGCAGGGAGGTTAAAAAGGTTCGGCACCGCAGCCGCAGCCTGTCGATCCATCCCGAGATATCCAGGGGTTCGCGGTGGTTTTCTTCCAGATAGAAGCGCCACTCCTTCAGATTGTCCATCCACATGCGCCAAAGAGCTGCCGGCGAGGGGATCTGCCGGCGTTCCTTTTGCGGTGTGGGTGTTGCTTGCGTTTGTTTCATGGGTTACTCACCTAAAAGTTCTAAAATTTATCCAAATAATATCATACTATCATCCAACCAAAGCGTCAAGTGAAAAAATTATGAACAATGATTTCCAAAAAAATACCAAAAGAGCTCAGTAACGCTCGTCCAGCTGGCGGATCAGCGCCGCGATCGTGCCGTTGCGGGCATCGGGCAAAATGTGGATGCCGGGCATCTGGCGGACCGATTCGATGGCGTTGGCGGGGGCGAAAGGAATGGCGGATACGGCCAGCATTCCCAGATCGTTGGCATGATCGCCCACGCAGTAGATGTTCTGCGGCGCAATGTGCAGGAGCTGCGCCAGACGCTGTACCATGTCGCCTTTGCTGGCGCCCTTGGCCGTCAGCTCCAGCAGGAAAGAACTGCTGGGTACGATCTCATACCGGGAGGCCCAGGGCATATCGGTGACATAGCGATGCAACGCCGCCATTTTCTCCGGAACGATCTCAAAAAGCGCCTTGCTGATGGGAGAGGGCGCCTGGTCAATGGTCTCCAGCATTTTCGTGGCCTCATGGGTCAGATGCAGATGCGCCAGCGTCAGCTCGTTGGCATGGAGGGCGAAAATGGCGTTGTCATCGTGGTACAGTTCCACCGCCGCCTCCGGCCATGCGTCCAATACCTGCATGATATGGGGCCGCACCGTATCCGGAAGGAACGCCGTGCAGAGATATTGTTCCGCCTTGAAATCGTAGATGGCTGCGCCGTTGAACAGAATGGTAGGGCCGTTCATGGGCAGGCCGGGCCGCACGACCTCAAAGGAGGGGAGGGCGCGGCCTGTGGCGATGGAGAATGTGCCGCCCTCGGCCATGAAGTATTCGATGGCCTGCCGGTTTTCCGGAAGCAGTTCCGGTATGGGCGCCAGCCCTTTCAGCGCACTTTCGGTATAGACCAGCGTATTGTCAAAATCGCTGGCAAGCAATACACCTGTAAACTTTCCCATATCACTTATGCCTCGCTTGCAGAGGGTGTGCCGCTGCCGCTTCTGCGGCCGCGGCGTCCGCCGCGGCTGCGGCGGGGACGGCGGGGCTGTTTCTCTGCCTCCTCCCGGGAAGGAACGGCTGCCGGCGACGGGCTGCTGCCGTTCTGCTCCGCAGTCTGGGGTTTGCCTGCGCTGCCGCTTCTGCTGCCCCGTCCCCGGGACCTGCGGCGGCGCTGCCCCTCGCCTTCACGGCGGGGCGTCTCTTTACTCTCGCCGGCGGCCTGCTCCTCGGCGGGCTTGGCAGGCTGCTCTGCTTTTTCCTTCTTCGGCGCGGCCTCGGCGGTCTGCGGTTTGCTCTCCGCAGATGTGCTGCCCCTGCCACGACGCCGTCCGCCGCGGCTTCGGCGGCGGGAGGAGCGGGAGGGCGCTTCCTCCTCATTCGTATCAGGCAAGTCGGCATCGTAGTCGGCAAACAGGTTGGGGATCAGCACCTCCTCGGCGGCTACCGGTTCCACATACCGTTCGGGCCGCTCCTTGGGGACGGTGATGCCCTCACGGCTGCCCTTGCCATTGCGCAGCACGCACACCTCGCAGTTGTGGTAGCACCGGGGCGTTTCCGGCCGATCGTCCAGCCGGACGTTTACCGTTTCTTTCAGAATATTGATATCGCTGACATTGCCGGGGCCGTCAGGCGTTACCACAAAGGACTCCGCCTTGGGCATACGCTTGATGGCTTCCTCATAGGCGTCCTGTTCGTATTTCAGGCAGCACATCAGCCGCCCACAGGTGCCGGAGATCTTGGTGGGGTTCAGGCTCAGATTCTGGGTCTTGGCCATTTTGATGGATACCGGCACGAACTCGTCCATATAGGAGGCGCAGCAGAAGGGCCGGCCGCAGATGCCGAGACCGCCCAGCATTTTGGCCTCATCCCGGACGCCGATCTGCCGCAGCTCGATGCGGGAGCGGAACACCCCGGCCAGATCCTTTACCAGCTCGCGGAAATCCACCCGGCCGTCGGCGGTGAAGAAGAACAGGATCTTGCTGCCGTCAAAGCTGCACTCCACCCGCACCAGCTTCATCTCCAGTCCGTGCTGCAGGATCTTCCTCTGGCAGATGTCGAAGGCTTCCTTCTCCCGGCTGCGGTTATAGGCCGCCGTGTGCCGGTCGTTATCGGTGGCAATGCGCAGCACGCTCCGCAGCGGCTTGACCACCGCGTCGTCGCTGACCTCGTGGTTGCCCTCCACGCACTGGGCAAACTCCGGACCCTGGGCAGTCTCCACCACCACGTCGTCACCGGCGTGGATCGTCAGTTCTCCGGGGTCGAAATAGTAGGTTTTGCTGCCGCTGCGAAAGCGGACAGAAATCACAGTTGTCATATGTGGTATACCTTCCTTTCTGAAGGGGAAAATCAAAGTGACAGCGTTTTGGACAGTTCCGCGCCCAGCGCGCCCAGCACATGGCCCACGCCTACATTATACTGACATTCATCGCAGTACCGGCGGAAAAGATCCGTCAGTTCCTGAAGCTGCCTGCGGTCAAAGGCATGGCACAGCATACGGGCCGCTTCACCGCATGCTCCGGGCTTTCCGCACCGGGACAGCAGCGCATCCGCTGAGATCTGCCATGCGCCCTCTACCATCGGCAGCAGCTGCTCCCGTTTGAGGCGGCGGTTTTCCAGCGCCGTCAGATGGGCGGTCAACGCCAGTGGTTCCCGGCGGGCAATAACGCGGCACAGTTCGGCGGCGGCTTCGCTCTCCTCCGCATCGAGCGGCGGTGCGTCCATCCGCAGCTCCACGCAGCGGGAGCGTATGGTGGGCAGCAGGGCATGAACAGCGTCGGCGCAGAATACGAAGGCCGCGTAGGGCGGGCCCTCCTCCACGATCTTCAGCAGTACATTCTGATCCCGTTCGTTGAGCTGGGCACAGTCGGTGAACAGATAGACCTTCTGCTCCCCTTCGTTGGGGCGGATGTAAGCATCCTGACGCAGGGCGCGGATGGTCTCCACCGGCAGCTCCTTCCGCTCGTTGTCCTGCACCTCCGTCACATCGGGATGGATGCGGTCAAGCACCTTGCGGCAGGCATTGCACTGCAGACAGGGGCGTCCGCTGTCGGCGCGGCACAGATGGGCGGCCGCGATATAGCGGGCGGCCTGCACCTTGTCCCCCTCACCGGCGAGGATCACGGCATGGCTCAGCCGGCCGTTCTGCACGGCGGCACGGATGGCCTTGCCCCATGTGGAATTGTGGTTTTCCGCCTGTGCCATCCTGTCCTCCCGCAATGGTAAATTGACCCTGTCAGCTCACAAATTCATATCAGTATACCACAAAAACAGCCCTTTCCGCAAGTCCTGCCTGTGGATTCGCAAAAAAAAGTTTGTTTCATTTTGGTTGATTGTAAAATCAAGTTGGACACTTGAGTAAAAAATCCATAGTGATT
>CAMEER010000037.1 GCA_945915065.1 uncultured Clostridia bacterium
GGCGGATGGACTCCCGGGCCTTGCGGGCTGCCTCACGGGCGCGGTTGGCGGTGAGAGCCTTGTCCAGAATGGTGCGGCCCACCACCGGATGCTCCTCCAGATAGGCCGCCAGCTGGTCGGACACGATATTGTCTACCAGTGTGCGGATATAGGCGTTGCCCAGCTTGGCCTTGGTCTGGCCCTCGAACTGAGCCTCCGTCAGCTTCACGGAGATAACGGCGGTGATGCCCTCACGGACGTCCTCGCCGGAGACCTTGTCGCCCTCCTTGATCATGCCGTACTTCATGCCGTAGGCGTTCAGCACCCTTGTCAGCGCCGCCTTGAAGCCCGTTTCATGCATGCCGCCCTCGGGGGTGTGGATGTCGTTGGCAAAGGAGACGATGGTCTCGTTATAGCCGTCGTTGTATTGCAGGGCGATCTCGGCGGTGGCGTCGTCCTTGGCGCCGGAGAGATAGATCACCTGCTCGTGAAGGGGCGTCTTATTGCGGTTGATATAGGTGACGAACTCCCGGATGCCGCCCTCATAGCGCATGGTCTCCGACTGCTCCCGGCCGGGCCGGGCGTCGGCGATGGTGATGCGCAGTCCGGCGTTCAGGAACGCCTGCTCCCGCATACGGGTGTGCAGCGTCTCATAGTCGTACTCCAGCGTGTCGAACATCTGGCCGTCAGGCTTGAAGGTGACGGTGGTGCCGGTGCGGTCGGTGTCGCCCACCACGGTGATCTCCTGGGTGATAGCGCCCCGGGAGAACCGCATCTCGTGGATCTTGCCGTCCTTGTGGACCTGCACCGTCAGCCATTCGCTGAGGGCGTTGACCACGGACGCGCCCACGCCGTGAAGGCCGCCGGACACCTTGTAGCCGCCGCCGCCGAACTTGCCGCCGGCGTGCAGCACGGTGAACACCACCTCCAGCGCGGGACGTCCCGTCTGTTTCTGGATATCCACGGGGATGCCGCGGCCGTTGTCGGTGACGGTGATGGTGTTGCCCTCGTTGATGGTAACGGTAATCTCGGTGCAGTAGCCGGCCAGGGCCTCGTCAATGGCGTTATCCACGATCTCATATACCAGATGGTGCAGGCCGCTGGCGCTGGTGGAGCCGATATACATGCCGGGCCGTTTCCGCACGGCCTCCAGCCCCTCCAGCACCTGGATCTCCGAGGCGCCGTATTCCGTTTCCACATGGGTGACGTTTTCAAATTCAGACATATTGCTTTCTCCTCATCAAGAAGGTATCTTATCCTAACTCCTCTTTCCAGTGTTCGGCCCGCTTCTGCAGCGTGGCCGTGTTCAACTGGGAGAGGTAGACGATCTGCCGGTGATAGGGATGGTCGCACAGCAGGAAGGAGCGGGGAATATCCTCGCACACGGAGATGATCTGCCCCTCCGCCTCTGCGCCGTCCAGAAAGTTGCGGGTGTGCCTGGAGTATGTGGTGTTGTCCAGATCAAAAATGCCGATGATCCGCTTGTCCTCCACCGTGACGCTCTGGCCGATATGCAGATAGGGCATCACAGCACCTCCCCGTTTTTCACGTGAAACACCCGGCCGGTCAGCAGGGCGTCCAGCCGGTCGTTTTCGCAGCAGGTGATGAACACCTGTCCGCCGGCGATGCGGTTGAGGACGTACTCCTGCCGCAGCGGGTCAAGCTCCGACAGCACATCGTCCAGCAGCATCACCGGATATTCGCCGAAGGTATCCTGATGGATCTCCCGCTCCGCCAGCTTCAGGGCCAGCGCCGCCGTGCGCACCTGCCCCTGAGAGCAGTACTGCCGGGCGCTGTGGCCGTTGACGGACACCTCGATGTCGTCCTTGTGGGGCCCGCTGAGACACAGCCGGGACGCGATCTCGGCGGCATAGTGGCTGTCCTGATGCTCCGCCAACTGTCCGGCGATGACGGAGGGCTCCGCCAGCGGGTCCGTGACGGTCCTGACGGTCTTATAGGCCAGCGTCAGCGTCTCCCGACCGCCGCTGCACTCGTCATGGGCCTGAGCGGCGTACTCCTGCAGCTTCCGGCAGAAGCTGGCCCGGTAACGGATCAGCACCGCGCCCACCACCGCCAGCCGCTGGTTGAACTCCGGCAGGGTGTCCAGCAGGCCGGGAAACTCCTCGCTGTCCCGCAGGATACGGGTCTTGTGCTCGTACAGGCGGTTGTACTCCGCCAGCGCCTCGGCGTACCGGGGCCGCAGCTGGCACAGGGACAGATCCATGAACCGCCGGCGGGCCGCGGCGCCGTCCCGGATCAGGAACAGATCCTCCGGCGCGAAGAACACCGTGTGGAGCACGTCGGACAGCGCGGCGGCATTTTTCGCCGTCACACCGTTGACGGTCATTTTCCGCTTCTTACCGCGGCTTAGCTCCACGCGGGTGACGAACGCCCGTTCACGGGAGAAGATGCGGCCCTCCAGCAGAGCGCCCTGGGCGTCGAAGCCGATCAGCTCCCGGTCGGCGTGGGTGCGGGGCGACTTGCCGCAGGAGAGATAGACCACCGCCTCCAGCAGGTTGGTCTTTCCCTGGGCGTTCTCCCCGTAGATCACGTTGCAGTCGGGATCGAAGGTCAGGCTCTGGCAGCCGTAGTTGCGAAAGCCCGACAGCGTCAGCTCATCGATCCGCATACTGTACGGTCAGCGCCGCGTCGCCAAGGCGCACGGTGTCGCCGGGGCGCAGCTTTTTGCCCCGCTGGGTGCATACCGCACCGTTGACGGTGACGGCGCCCTCCTGAATCAGCACCTTGGCCTCGCCGCCGGTATAGACCACGCCGGCAAGCTTCAGCAGGTCCTGTAATTTGATATATTCTGTGGTGATGGTAATGGTTTCCATAGTTTGTTCCTCTGTTTGTTTTGTCCGCTGGCAGGGGTTTTTCGCGCTTGCGAGCGCGAGGTACTTTTGCCCGCAGCGGCAAAAGTACCCAAAAACGCTGTTTAAACCTGCGGTTTAAAAATCCGCCCACGCTATACACTTCTGATTTTGATACCCTGTACCACGCGTTCACAGAACATCGTCGTTATCGTGCCGTATGACGAACTGACTTCCCTCTTGCGCCGCTGCCGCTCATGCGCTGCGACGGTAGAACCAAAAGCGCTGTTCGTCGAACCAGTCAGCGGCAGCGGCGCTGTTGCTGAGACAGTCCTTTGACGAAACGACACAGGAAGTTTTCGTGAACGTGTGGCAGGCAGAATCAAGTTTCCGCAACCCATAGCGCGCAAGGAGGTGAAGGAACCTTTGGTTCCTTCCGGTGCTTTTGCCTACTTTTGGCACTGTTGCCAAAAGTAGGTCGCCCGCAGGCGAAACACTCCTACGCAGGGGCGCGAAAAAATTCCTTTTTCCTGCGAAACACCCTTACTGCGCTTTCAGCCGCACCGGCAGCACCATATACAGGAAATTGTCGCTGCCGTCCACGGGGGTGATGACGCAGGGGGAAATATTGGTATTCAGTTCCAGCCGGACGCTGTCCGCCGGGGCATAGCGCAGCGCCTCCATAAGATAGCGGTTGTTAAAGCCGATCTCCAGCCCGTTTCCGTCGCCCTTGGTGGGGCAGATATCCTTGGCCTCGCCGTTGCCGGTCCGGGCGCTCAGCAGCACACGGTCCTCCTCAAAGACGCAGCGGACCGGACTTTTCAGCTTTTCACTGATGACCACCGAAATGCGGTCAAGGCTCTGCAGCAGGGCGCTGTTGGCCACCTCGACGCAGATGGGATTATTGCGGGGAATGGCGTTCTTATAGTCCAGAAATTCGCCCTCCAGCCGGCGGCAGATCAGCTGCGTTTGGCCGGCGGAGAACAGCAGGTGCCGCTTGCCCCGGGTGACGGTGATCATCTCGTCGGTGTCGCCGCAGATGTTCTCCACTTCCTTCAGGGCGCTGCCAGGCGCCACGAACCGGAAGGCGCCGCCGTCGATCTTCTCCAGCGGCTCATGCCGCAGGGCCAGACGGAAGCCGTCCACCGATACCATGGTCAGGCCCGTGTCGTCGATCTCAAACAGGGAGCCGGTATGGACGGGGCGGCTCTCGTTGGTGGACACGGCGAAGGCGGTCTGTCCGATCATGGCCTTCAGGGTTTTTTGCTGCAGGGTGACGCTGTACTCGTCGTCCACCTCCGGCAGCTCCGGATAGTCGTCGGCGGACAGACCCAGAATGTCGAAGCTGGCGTCGCCGCAGCTGAGATGCACCATGTACTTCTCGTCGGCGGAAAAGACGATGATATCGTCCGGCATTCTGCGGATGATATCGCCGAACAGACGGGCGTTGAGGACGATGCGACCCTCCTCCCGGATCTGTGCCTCGAAGGAGGTGCGGATACCGGTCTGGGTGTTGTAGCCGGACAGGGTCAGCTCACGGCTGCCCTCCAGCAGAAGGCCCTCCAGCGCGGGAATGGAGCTTTTGGCGGCCACTGCGCGGCCGGCGGTGGAGACTGCCGCTTGCAGCAGCGCTTTTTCACAGGAGAATTTCAGCATAACGCAGGATCCTTTCCTGTCGAACCTTTTTGAAAAAAAATCGGAATTTTTTCAAAAGGACAACATAAACTAATCTTTTATTTCGTAGTAACAGTAGTAGGGAAAATTTTTGTGGAAAAGGGTGAAGATCCCTTATTTTCCGCCATTTCTTATCCACGGGACATGGTGGGAAAACGGGAAAGCTTTCCACAGCGGAGGGGGAGGGGGAGGTTTTCCACACGGTTTCCACGTGGAATCCACAGGGAAATGTGGGCGGGGGTGATTTTTCTTTTTTCTCAGACGTGCAGGGAGGTTTCGCCTGCGGGCGACCTACTTTTGCCCGTGGCGGCAAAAGTAGGCAAAAACGCCATTCAAACCTGCGGTTTAAAAATCCGCCCACGCTATACTCTTCTGATTTTGATACCCTGTACCACGCGTTCACAGAACATCGTCGTTATCGTACTGTATGACGAACTGACTTCCCTCCTGCGCCGCTGCCGCTCACTGTTGCGACGGTAGAACAAAAAACGTTGTTCGGTGAACCAGTCAGCGGCAGCGGCGCTGTTGCTGAGACAGTCCTTTGTCGGAACGACACAGGAAAACTTCCGCGAACGTGTGGGAGGCACTCTCGCTTTTTCACAAGGCGTAGCGCGGAAGGAAGTGAAGAAACCTTTGGTTTCTTCCGGCTCTTTTGCCCACTTTTCCAGCTGCTGGGAAAAGTGGGCCGTCGGAGACAAAAACAAGTAGGTCGCGGTCGGAACCGCGAAATATCCCCACGCCGGAGCGTGAAACGTCTTTATTGCTTGGCGTTGATATTGGTGGTGATCTCCTTCACCGTTTCGGCAAAGGCGGGATCGGAGCGCATCTGCTTCTCCACCTTATCCAGACTGTGCAGCACCGTGGTGTGATCCCGGTCGCCGAAGGCCTTGCCGATGTCGTTGAGGGACAGGTTGGTCATGCGGCGGATGAGGTACATGGCGATCTGGCGGGCGTTGACGATGTCACGGCCGCGGCTTTGTCCCTGCAGCACCTCGCTGTCCAGAGCGAAGTATTTGGCGATATACTCGATGATGGATTCCGGCGTGGGAATGTACTCGTTGCTCTTTTTCACCACGTCCTCCAGCGCCTTCATGATGGCCTCCTCGTCCATGACGCCCATCAGGTCGCTGTAAGCCAGGATCTTATTGAGCACGCCCTCGATTTGGCGGACGTTGGCGGTGATGTTCTCCGCGATCATGCTGGCGATGCGGTCCGGCAGGTTGATGCCCAGCAGCGCCGCCTTGTTGCGGATGATGGCCAGCCGGGTCTCATAGTCCGGCGGCTCCACGTCCACCATCAGACCCCACTCAAACCGGGTCCGCAGCCGGTCCTCCAGCTGGGTCATCTCCTTGGGCGGCCGGTCGGAGGTCAGCACGATCTGTTTGCCGGATTCGTACAGGGCGTTGAAGGTGTGGAAAAACTCCTCCTCGGTCTGCTTTTTGCCGGCGATGAACTGGATATCGTCCACCAGCAGCAGATCCTCGCTCTGGTACTTGTTCCGAAACTCGGAGGTGGTGCCGCCCCGGATGGATTCGATCAGGTCGTTGGTGAAATCCACGCCCTTCACCAGCACGATGCTGCTGTCTTGCCGCAGACGGCGGGTCTGGCGGGCGATGGCGTGGAGCAGGTGGGTCTTGCCAAGGCCGCTGTCGCCGTAGATGAACAGGGGATTGAAGGAACCGGCCGGCTTTTCCGCCACGGAGCGGGCCGCGGCGTAGGCCATCTTATTCTGGGGGCCCACCACATAGGTCTCAAAGGAGAACGCGTCGCTTTCCCCCGGCGTCTCGGGATGGTCGGGCCGCACGCCGTGATAGGCTGCCAGCTGCTCGTCGTCCAGCAGCTTCACCTCAAGGTCGGAGGAGAAGATATCCCGCAGCGCCTCCTTGATCTGGGGCATGAACCGCTTTTCAATGGTATTTTTCTTGAAGCTGTTGCCGCAGTGCAGCACCAGCGCCGAATCCTCCATGGTGACCACCGTCACCTCGTCGAACCATGTGTTGATGGTGGTGTCTGAAAGCTGCTGCTTCAGCCGTTCCAGCACGGTTTTCCATACGTCGCACAGTGAATTCATGGCCGCTCTCCCTCCCGATTTTGCCATAAAAAAATGAGCCGAGTACCGCCCCACTGTGGGCGGCGTAGCATAATGCGTCAAAGGCTTCATGCGG
This sequence comes from uncultured Clostridia bacterium, assembly GCA_945915065.1. Classification (GTDB taxonomy): domain Bacteria; phylum Bacillota; class Clostridia; order Oscillospirales; family Oscillospiraceae; genus Vescimonas. Next base: position 6,629 of record CAMEER010000037.1, read on the forward strand.
AGCGGTGTTTGTCTGCTTTTCCGCTGCGTCGCACGGCGCATGAAGCGTACAGGCATATTTCTCTCATGCTAAGTATAACAGAAAGCTGTGGAAAAGTAAAGAAATACTTATTCTAATTAAACGCGCGAGAGGGATTTTCTATTTTTTGTCTCCGACGGCAGGGGTGTTTCGCGCACCGGCGCGAGGACGGCCTCCGGCGGCCCACTTTTCCCAGCAGCTGGAAAAGTGGGCAAAAGAGCCGGAAGAAACCAAAGGTTTCTTCACCTCCTTGCGCGCTATGCCGTGGGAAAAGGTGAGAGTGCCTGCCACACGTTCAAGCAAATCTTCCTGTGTCGTTTCGTCAAAGGATTGTCTCAGCACCAGCGCCGCTGCCGCTGATGCCAACGCCGAACAACGCTTCTGCTTCTACCGTCGCAGCGTATGAGCGGCAGCGGCGCAAGAGGGAAGTCAGTTCGTCATACGGCACGATAACGATTCGGTTCTGTGAACGCGTGGGAAAGGGCCGAAAACATGCTCACGTCATAGCGCGTGAGGAAATGCAAAAACGCAGTTTTTGCCGGCGTTCTTTCCCCCCTTTCTTTCGCTGTTGAAAGAAAGGGGGCCGTCGGAGACAAAAACAAGCAGGTCGCGGTCGCAAGCGCGAAACACCCCAAGAAACACCCCAAGAAGCACCAAAAAAGAGCGGACGCGCGTCCGCTCTTTTCAGGATATGCTACCATACTTACCCCAGCAGGGACTTCTCCCTGCCGGAGGCGGCATGCTCCGGAATGCGGGAGATCAGCGTGCGGTACAGCCGGCGGAAGAAAACCAGCGTCACCAGCAAAGACGCCACCTCCGCCATGGGATAGCACCACCACACCAGATGATCGTTGCCCACGGCCTGTCCGTACCGGGCCAGCACATAGGCGATGGGGATCAGGAACACAAGCTGCCGGATAAAGGAGATGACCATGGAGTAGGTGGACTTGCCCAGCGCCTGGAAGGAGCCTCCCAGAGCGATGCAGGCGCCGGCCATGCAGAAGCTGAGGGAGATGATCCGCAGAGCGGGAATGCCCACGGCCAGCATGGTGTCGGAAGCGTCGAAGATTTTCAGCAGCGTGCCGGGTACCGACAGGAACAGCACCGTACCCGCCAGCAGGATAAGGGAGGCATATACGGCGCTGCGCTTGATGGTCTCCATCATGCGGCTGCGGTTCTGAGCGCCGTAGTTATAGGCGACGATGGGCACCACGCCGTTGTTCAGGCCGAACACCGGCATAAAGACGAAGGAGTTCAGCTTGAAATAGATGCCGAAGGCGGTGGCCGCCGTCTCATGGGCGGAGTGGTACACGATGAGGATCTTGTTCATCAGGAAGGTCATCACCGAGCCGATGGCCATCATGATGACGCTGGGCAGGCCGATGGCGTAGATGCTGCCGATGAGCCGCCAGTCGGGCCGGAAGCCCCGGACGCGCAGCGTCAGGTCGTGGTTCTTCCGGATGTTGAAGTAAGCCGCCAGCAGCATACCGCAGATCTGGCCGATGACGGTGGCGATGGCCGCGCCGGTGACGCCCAGGCCGAGGACAAAGATGAAAACCGGATCAAGGATGATGTTGATGATGGCGCCCAGCCCCTGGGTGTACATGCTCAGCAGGGAACGGCCCGTACCCTGCAGCAGCCGCTCCAGCATGATCTGGCCGAACAGGCCGAAGGAGCAGCCCATGACGATGTTCAGGTACTGCGCGCCCATCTGCACGATCTCCTCCACCTTGGTCTGGGACCGCAGGAAGGCTTCGGCGCAGGTGAGACCCAGCACAGAGCACAGCACGAAGGCCACCAGCGCCAGAAACAGACCGTTGACCGCCACACGGTTGGCCCGTTCCCGCTCGCCGGCCCCCAGCGCGCGGCCCATCAGGGCATTGACGCCCACCGCCGTGCCGGCCCCCAGCGAGATCATCAGGTTCTGGGCGGGGAAGGCCAGCGACACCGCCGTCAGCGACGCCTCACTGACCCAACTGACGAACACGCTGTCCACGATGTTGTACAGGGCCTGCACCAGCATGGAGGCGATGATGGGCAGGGACATATTCCAGATCAGCCTGGAAATGGGCATAACGCCCAATTTGTTCTCTCCGGGCATGGGATCCTTCCTTTCTCTCCGTATTGATTCACAGTGATTATCTATGATACTACGTTCCGGCGCAGAAAGCAATAGGTGGCTGCCGCGGGAAAAGGCACAATATTTAGTTGTTGACAAACCCTTGTGGTTTTCTGTATAATATCAAATGCGCGTTTGCGCGTTTTTTCAGTCGACTGCGGCGGACGCTTGTCCGCTGTCGAGTACGCGCCGCCACGAAAACCGTGAGCGGAGGCGATATTTTTAAGATGGAGGTGTCATGCAATGTTCCGTACCTATCAGCCCAAGAAGCGCCAGCGCTCCAAGGTACACGGCTTCCGCAAGAGAATGGCCACCAGCAACGGCCGCAAGGTTCTCGCCCGTCGCCGCGCCAAGGGCCGTGCCCGCCTGACCCACTGAGGACGGCGGAAAGTGCACCCCAAGCAAGCTTAAATAAGCCAGGGACGGTGGAAGGGAAAACTGCCGTCCCTGTTGGTATTTGCGTTTTTGGGAAGTAAAGGAGAAACCATGAAAGCTGCCGTGACCGTAAAAGAAAATTATGTGTTCCGGCGCATCTATCGGAAGGGAAAATCCAGCGTGCAGCCCTGTCTGGTGGTCTACTGCCAGAGAAACCGGCAGGGCGCGACCCGTCTGGGCGTCACCGTCAGTACCAAGCTGGGAAAGGCGGTGGTGCGCAACCGTGTCCGCCGCCGGCTGCGGGAAATGTACCGGCTGCACCTTCCGGAGATGAAGAAGGGCTATGACGTGATTCTGGTGGGCCGTGTCAAGGCGGTCCACATGCCTTACGCCGCCATGGACCGCCAGTATGTGCAGGCGCTTCAGGCGCTGGGACTGTGGGAGGACCGGACATGAAGCGGCTGCTTCTGAAAGCCATCCGGTTTTACCGCGCGTCCATTTCACCGCTGCGCCCGCCCTGCTGCCGCTTTATCCCCACCTGCTCCCAGTACGCGCTGGAGGCGGTGGAGAAGTACGGCGCCCTGAAGGGCGGCTGGCTTGCTCTGCGGCGGTTTCTCCGGTGCCATCCGTTCCACAGGGGCGGCTGGTACGATCCCGTTCCGTAAACACTTTTTTGGGGTGCTTCACCCAATGTTCCCACGCATTTGTTACAGCACGCAACACAAGTAACAATCTACGGAGGAAAAACACATGTTTGCACAAATCGGATATTACATCTGTGTGCCTTTCGCATGGCTGACGAGAATCTTCTACAGCTTGACCGGTTCCTACGGCGTGGCCCTGATCCTCTTCACCCTGGTGGTGAAGCTGGTGATCCTGCCCTTCCAGATGAAGAGCAAGAAGAGCATGCTGCGCATGAACCGGATGCAGGGCAAGATCAAGGATATCCAGACCCGCTTCGCCAACAACAAGGAGCGGCAGCAGCAGGAGATGGCCGACCTGTACGCCAAAGAGGGCATTAACCCCATGTCCGGGTGCCTGTGGTCCTTCCTGCCTTTCCCCATCCTGATCGCCCTGTACTATATCATCCGTACCCCGCTGCGGTTCTTCATGAACCTGTCCAACGAGGTCATCACCGAGATCACCGATCTGGCGGTGTCTCTGGGCTATACGGCGCCTGCCGCCAACAACGCCTATGAGCAGATTTATCTGACCGACTTTATCCACGACCACTGGGCCTCCTTTGCCGGCAAGTTCGACGGTCTGATCGATCTGGACTACTCCTTCCTGGGCATCGATCTGGCCAGCCAGCCCTCTCAGGTGATGAGCCAGTTCCCCGGCGGCGGCTGGCCGGTGTGGGGCCTGCTGATCATGCCCTTTATCGCCGCCGCGCTGCAGCTGGTGATGAGCATGGTCTCCATGAAGGCCAGCTCCAACACCATGAACAGCCAGAGCAAGATGATGATGTATCTGTTCCCGCTGATGACGGTGTGGATGGGCTTCATGTTCCCCGCTGCCCTGTGCGTGTACTGGATCGCCAACGCTGCCTTCTCCGCCATTCAGGAGGCCATTCTCACCAAGTTCTTCAACAAGAAGCTGGAGGAGGAGGAGACCGACAAGGAGCGGGAGAAGCGGGAAAAGCGCGCCGCCAAGATGCAGGCCGCCCGGGAGAATTACAACCGTCAGCTGGAGCAGGCCAACGCCCCCAAAAAGCCCCAGCAGGGCAGCAAGAAAAAGAACCAGCCCAAGGACGAGCCGAAGGACAAGCGCGCCTCCACCACCGAGGCGGGCCGTGTGGGCAACCGTCCCTACGCCCGGGGCCGCGCGTACAGCGAGAACCACTACGAAGAGTAAGGAGTTTTGTCTATGAGTTATATCGATGTAACAGGCAAGACCGAGGAAGAGGCCATCAACAGCGCCCTTGCCCAGCTGGGCATGGATCGTGATGATGTGTCCGTGGAGATCCTGGAACGGGCCAAGAGCGGCTTTCTGGGCATGGGCGCCAAGCCTGCCCGGGTCCGCGTCACCTACGGGCCCGACGAGGCCCCCATGGAGGAGATCACCGCACCCGTCAAGCCTGCGGTTACGGAAAAGAAGGAAGAACCGAAGAAAGAACAGCCCAGACCCCAGCAGCCCAGGAAAGAGCAGCCCAAAGCCAAGCAGCAGCCCAAGCAGTCCCAGCCCAAACGGGAGGAGAAGAAGCCCGAGGCTGCTGCCCCTGAGACCCCCGTGCAGGATCTGCCGGAGTGCAGCGACGACAACGCCCTGCGGATCGCCGCGTTCCTGACCGGCCTGCTGGAGCATATGGACAGTCCCGCCGCCGTGAAGGTGTACGAGGAGGAGAAGGGCCGGTACAAGGTCATTCTGGAGGGGCAGAAGCTGGGCGCGCTGATCGGCCGCCGGGGCGAAACGCTGGACGCCATCCAGCAGCTGACCAACTACGCCGTCAACAGCGGCAAGGACAAGCGCATCCGGATCCATGTGGACGCCGAGAACTATCGCGCCCGCCGGGAGGCCAGTCTGGAGAGTCTGGCCATGAAGGTGGCCGGTAAGGTGAAGAAGTACCGCCGCAGCGTCACGCTGGAGGCCATGAACGCCTATGAGCGCCATGTGATCCACGCCGCGCTGCAGGACGTGAAGGGCGTGACCACCTATTCCGTGGGCACCGAGCCCAACCGCCGCGTGGTGGTGGCCTGCGACCGGGAGAGCAACTGAACGAAAGAGACGGCGAAAGCCGTCTCTTTTCTGCTGCCGTCCCGAGGGGGCAGGACAAAAGCCTTGCACAATGCCTGCCGCCGTGCTACAATAGACCAAATTTTATCGCAAGGAGGAACGCTCCATGGAATTCAACGTACAGTTACAGTTAGCGGGCCTGCTGGAATGGATGGCGCAGCAGATGACCGCCTGCCGCGGCAAGACCGCCGTCATCGGCATCTCCGGCGGCAAGGACAGCTCCACCGTGGCGGCGCTGGCAGTGGCCGCCTACGGCCGGGAAAACGTCATGGGCGTGCTGATGCCCGACGGCGTGCAGCCGGATATCGACTACTCTCAGGCGCTGGTGGAAACGCTGCGGATCCCCCACGTCACCCTCAATATCCACGACGCGGTGCAGGGCGTGGTGGCGGAGATGGAGAAGGCGGGCCTGACCCCCAGCCGCCAGACGCTGGTGAACCTGCCCAGCCGGATCCGTATGGCCACCCTCTACGCCGTGGCCCAGACGGTGGAGCAGGGCATCGTCATCAACACCAGCAACCTCAGCGAGGACTGGGTGGGCTACTGCACCATCTACGGCGACAGCGCCGGCGCTTTCTCCCCCCTGGGTATGTACACCACCGAGGAGGTCATCGCCCTGGGCCGGGCGCTGGGTCTGCCGGAGCGCTTCCTCATCAAGCCGCCCTCCGACGGCCTGACCGGCCTGACCGACGAGGACAATCTGGGCTTTACCTACCACGCCGTCAACGAGTACATCCGCCGGGGCGTGGTGGACGAATCCATCAAGGCGGACATTGACCGCAAGCACGCCGCCAGCCGCTTCAAGTTCCAGACGCTGCCGGTGTACCAGAACGGCTTGCCCATCGTGCTGGAGGAGCCTACGGATTACTACAATCCCAACAAGAAGTAAGCCAAAAAGAGATCCGAAAGGGTCTCTTTTTTGGCCTGCTGCGGTTGTCTCCGACGGCCCACTTTTCCCAGCAGCTGGAAAAGTGGGCAAAAGAGCCGGAAGAAACCAAAGGTTTCTTCACTTCCTTGCGCGCTATGTCTATTGCAAATCTGATTTTGCGTTCCGCGCGTTCGCACAAATCTTCCTGTGTCGCTGCGTCAAAGGACTGTCTCAGCAACAGCGCCGCTGCCGCTGACTGATACGCCGAACAACGCTTTTGGTTCTACCGTTGCGACGCATGAGCGGCAGCGGCGCAGAAGGGAAGTCAGTTCGTCATACGGCACGACAACAACTGTGTTCCGTGAACGCGTGGTACATGTTGTCAATAGCAGAAAGCCATAGCGTGGGCGGATTTTTAAACCGCAGGTTTGAATGGCGTTTTTGCCTACTTTTGCCGCCATGGGCAAAAGTAGGTCGCGCCGGAGCGCGAAATATCTCCGTCCTCGCGGTCGCAACCGCGAAACACACCCCATCACCCCAGCAGACCGGTCACATCCTCCACGCTTAACCCCTCCTGCAGCGCCAGCGAAACACCGTAGCCGATGAGCCGCCCCAGCTCCCGCACCTTCTCGTCGATGTCCCGGGGCGTGAGAAACAGGGGCTCGTCCTCACCGCCGCTCTCTCCCAGAAGGCTTGCGGCGATGACGGTGGGTACGCCCACCGCCACCACCGGAATCCCCAGCGTCCGGGCGTTGATGGCCTTGCGGTGGTTGCCCACGCCGCTGCCGGGGATCAGCCCCGTATCGCCAAGCTGTACCGTGGCGCACAGCCGGTCCCGGCACCGGGCCGCCAGCGCGTCGATGGCGATGACGGCGGCGCTCCCCGTGGCCTGTACCGCGCCCCGCAGCAGCTCCAGCGTCTCCATGCCGGTGGCCGCCAGCACCCCCGGCGCCAGCGCCGACACCGGGGTAAAGCCCCGGAACTGCCGGGGCAGCGCCCGCACCATGTGCCGTGTTACCAGCAGGCTCTCCAGCGCCAGCGGCCCCACCGCGTCGGCGGTCATGCCCCGGTTGCCCAGCCCCGCCACCAGAACGGGACAGTCCTCCCCCGTCCCCGGCAGAAGCGTCCGAAGTTCACAGGCAAGGCACTCCACCGCCCGCCGGAAAAACTGCTCCTCCCGCCGGAAATAGGGCCGCAGGTCCACGGTGATGTACCGGCCCTCCGGCTTGCCCAGGGACGCCGCCCCCTGTGGACTGGTGACGCGCACGTCCGTCACGCCGTAGCCCTGCCGGGTATATTCCGCTACCGCCACGCCGTCCAGACGGGAAATATCGCCGCCGCACCGTAAGTCCTCCACGGTTTCCAGGGCCAGATCCGTTCGGGTGATCCGCATGTTTGTGGTCACGCTCCCTTCCAAAACACAAAATCTTGTATGTGGCGGCGGGTTTTGCCGCCGGAAATAGAATGATGCGAAAAAGATAGACAAATATCAAAAAAAAGCTTGCATTTTCTGGGCAAAGATGCTAAAATACTATCCTGCGTGGGACTTTGGTTCTGCGTGAATGTCATAACCGAGGAGGTGTTTGGTTTGCCGAATATCAAGTCTGCTAAGAAGCGTGTTCTGGTGGCAGAGGCGCGCAATGCCCGCAACAAAGCCGAGAAGTCCGCACTGAAGACTGCTATCAAGAAGTTCGAGGCTGCTGCCGTTGACGGCGATCGCACCGAGGCCGAGGGCACTTACAAGGTGGCGGTCAAGGCCATCGACAAGGCTGCTGCCAAGGGTTTGATGCATAAGAACAACGCGGCTCACAAGAAGTCCGCTCTGACCCTGAAGCTCAACAAGATCGGTTAACACAGACCACATGCAACAGACGTCCGTCGGGCGTCTGTTTTTGTTTTTCCGGAACGCTTTCCGCGGCGGTTCCTTTACTCTTATCCTCTTTTTTCCCCTTTGTTGCCCCCGAAAGGGCAACAGCGCCCCGAAAATCCGCCAAGGGCAAAGGGGATCATCCCCGGAAAAAGGAGGCGCAAACCATGAAAGAGCTGAAAAAGCCCGGCGTGATGCTGTATTTTGACACCCTTTCCATTCTGCGGCAGATGCCGCCGGAGGACGTCTACGAGGTGCTGATGGCCATTTACGACTACGCCGAGCAGGGGACGGAGCCGGTGTTTCAGAACATGGCCCTGAGCTATATGTGGGGCTTCGTGCGGCAGAGCATCCAGCGGGACACGATGCGGTATCAGCGTGTGGCGGAGCATCGGCGGAGGGCAGCCGAAAAACGCTGGGGCAAACAACAGACGGAGGAGGATGCATTTGCATCGCTTGCTTCTCCCTGATGCCAACCACAAACCGCAACCACAAACCGCAACCCCAAACCGCAGCCCCAACCCCAACCACAAACCTCAGTTCTCAAAACCCCCTGTGTCCCCCAACGTGCATCCTCCGGCACAGAAATGTGGAAAAAGCTGTGGATAACCTGTGGAAAGCGGTGAATATTATGTCCGGCGGAACAGTTTGTTCCTGTGGGAACATTTTGCCCGCCTTTTGCGTCTAATAGACAGAAAGGATGGTGCTTTCCATGAAACGTTCTGTTTCTCTTGTGCTGCTGGCGGCGGCCTGTGCGCTGGCGCTGGCGGCGGTGACGATGCTGACCGGCTGCGGGACAAAAAAGACTGACAGCGGCCCCACCGGAGATGTTCCGCAGGATCCCGCTGTGGACTCCCTCACCGGCGAGACGGTCTCCTATACCAGCGGCTATGTGGATCTGGCGCTGACGCTGCCGGAGGGCTGGACATGGGAGGCGGTGCAGGACAAGAGCGGCGGCACCGAGGGCGTGCGGTTCTGGTGCCCTGACGATAAGGCGCTGGACTTCCGGCTGCTGTGCTGGACAAAAGGCTTCGGCATGTGCGGCACCGGCGTCACCAGCCAGGAGCTGACGCTGCCCGGCGGCCAGACGGTGTGGGAAAACACAGAGGAGGGGACAGACGGCCTGTGGCTGAACATCTGCTTTGTGGGCACGCCCGGCGACTATGTGCTCCAGCCTGCCGGCGGCACACTGGACAGGGACACCTGGGAAGCCTGCCGTGACACGCTGCTGGCCATTCTGGACACGGCCCGGTTCGGCAGGAACGCCATGACGGAGCAGCAGGCCATCGACGCGGCCAGCGCAGCATATGACGGACAGTACGACATGGCCTACGGGCGGTACGATGTGACCGACGGCACATGGACGGTGACCTTCAACAGGAGCGTGGTGGGTCAGGAGCAAAAGTCGGCGCGGTTCTCCGTCTCCCCTGACGGTATGGTGAGCGCTTTGCCGTATGTATCGGAGAACTAAGCGGCGGGAGTTTTTTCCACGGTGGGGGATGTTTCGCTCTCCGGAGCGGGGGATGTTTCGCGCCCCCGGGCGCGACCTACTTTTGTCAACAGTGACAAAAGTAGGCAAAAGCACCGGAAGAAACCAAAGGTTTCTTCACTTCCTTGCGCGCTATGAACTGCGGAAACT
>CAMEER010000038.1 GCA_945915065.1 uncultured Clostridia bacterium
TCGCGGACAGCTTTGTTAGATTACCATACCTTTTCCCTATTGTCAACGACTTTTTTCATTTTCATCAAAAATTTTTTCACTTGCCATAAATATAGCAGAAAGCGGGCCTGAAAGCCCGCTTTCTGCTGCATCATATGTCACTGTTACGCAGCCTTTTCCACAGCCAGCTTATATACGCTGCCGTCATTGACAGCGGTCATATCTACGCTGGTCTGGGCATATTCGCCGTCGATGTAGAAGGCCCAATACGTCTGATCTACATCATAATCAGCGGTAATCCCGTTGACTGTTTTAATATACAGGCCGAACTCGCTGTCCTCACCCTGAACGATCTCCAGCTTGCTGAGAGCCTCGCCTACTGTCTCCGCATCCGTATGAATGGTAGCGGTGATCGTTTTACCGTCGGCGTCAGTGATCTCCAGCGTAAAGCTGTGGGCGCCCTCGCCAAGCGTCGCGCCGTCTGTTACGACAGGTGCGTTAGCGTCAGCATCCGCATCGGGCTGCACAGCCGTGTTGCCGCAGGCCATCAGACTCAGGGCCATAACCAGCGCCAGAATGATTGCAAATAACTTCTTCATGTGACTATCCTCCTTATTTATCCAGCAGCCCGATCAACAGACTGCCATCGCGCACCGATACCGTGATCGGATTGCCTATAAAATGATTGCTGACGCCAAGCGGGAAATTCGCTGTCAGCCGGGCTTCCTTCAGGGGATACTGTGCCCCGGAGATGGACACGCCTGCCGCATCAGCACCGAGGCAGAACACCGACATGATTCCACGCTCCCGGGCCGGAAAGGTGATCGCGCCATTGCGGATGACCGTGTACCGTTCCCGATCGCCATATAGCCATCCCTGCGCACCATGACAGGCCAGATACAGCAGCGACTGCATATTGGCCAGCGTGTGATCGCTGCGGGCACCGCCCATGCCGCCATAAAGATGGAACGTCCGCTCCCCGCGGGACAATCCTTCCTTAATGGCCAGCATCATATCACTGTCATCCTTTTCCACCGGGACACGATGGATGTGCGCAAAATCCGGCACCTCCGTCAGTGAATCGAAATCTCCCAGCAGCAGATCCGGCACAATCCCCTCCTGCTTGCAGTATTCCCAGCCACCGTCAGCAGCGATGATATAGTCTCCCGGCTCCGGGCGGCAAAACATCCCATAATAGCTGCCTGCGCCGAAAATCACACACGCCATGGCGATCTCCCCTTAAAGATAGAAATACTTTTTCAACGCTTCTTCCGTCTGCGCCAGAGGATCACAAACCTTTGCAGCAGGATGTCGTACACGACAAACACTACCAGTCCCAGCGCCACCGTCAACCACAGCAGCCAAGGGGCAGTGGCTGCAAATTCTTCTACCACTTCCGGCAGGCAGAACACATACAGCAATACCGCATACATAATACTGATGGCTGCTGCCGCCAGCGCCAGTTTTGCCAACCACCGCAGGAGCGGCTGCCGAATGGTCTCCAGCTTTGGCTGAACCAGCGGATAATAGCCCAAGAACAAATACAGCGCCGCAGCCTCTTTATCCGGGCCAAGCAACAGGGCCAGAATCGCTACCGCTGCCCAGCAGCACCATGCATAGCTGGGCCGGCACTCCTCTCGCACCGCCAGCAGCGCTCCGGAAGCCAGCATCGGGCAGGCATATACCGCCAACGGCACTATACCGCCCAAGCAAAGCAGCACCACGCTCAGTGCCGCCAGCATACTGCACAGCGCCAGCTCCTTTGTCGACTTTCTCATGCGCCCCCTCTTTTCGTCCGCTTTTCATGCGAGGTACATGATACCACAGTCCGGGAAAAAAAGCAAATCAGAAGCTATACAAAAATATCCAAAAGAAATGCAAAAAGGTGTTGACAATTTCCGCTAAATGCGTATAATAGTTTTTGTTCGCCAGCACAGCGGGATTGTGTAATGGTAGCACAGCGGACTCTGACTCCGTATGTGAGGGTTCGAATCCTTCTCCCGCTGCCAAACAGATGAAAACCCGGTATCCTTGTGATACCGGGTTTTTCTTGTATTTGCAACGGTTTGTGATGCCTTTTGCGTGTGCATCGCTCTGCACATGAGTGCTAAATGACACACTCAAGTGCATCGTTTAACACGCAAATTTGCACATGGATTTACATACGAACGAGGCGAAAGCCAATATGCCTTGTCACCTCTTCTTTCCTTTTACCGCCGGTCGTCACTTTGCATGGCTGCATATACTGGAATGAGGTGGTGATCTCATGTCCTGTCCCGAACCACTGCCGGCCACAGTAAGCGTCTTGGCTTCCACCATCGCCGACGGTCTCAACGATAATGAGGTGGCGCTGCTGGCAGCACTGTTCACCCAACTGGGTGACAGCCTTGCCCTGATACTGGCACTGCGGGCCTGTCAAAATTGACCGACCTTTAAAATACCTTATAAATAATCATGCGCCCTTTCCCGCAATATCCCTGATAAGTGAATCATGTCGGATCAAACGAAGGCTTTCTGACAAACAGATAAGGCTCGTTTTTACCGTTTTACGACCTCTCGGCCATCGGACCAGACGGAAATAATATTGTGGCGGTGGGTCATGTAGATGATTCGCTCAAACCGTTCCTCCACCGTCAGGGGGTGACTGGCCTCGGGGAAGTCGCTGTCATCCACCACAATAGCGTGAAGCTTATCGCCTGCGGCAAAGCCCTCGCCCGCGCCGAAATACTTGTGGCCCGAGGTGGTACCCAGATAGTAGCCCTCCGCTACGGTGAGAAAATCCGTCTGCCAGTCATCGGTGATACGGCGTGCCTTGGAGGTGCGGATGGACATGGCAATGACCCGGTACATGGGCAGCTGCGCGCCGCCGGCGATATCGCTGCCCAGCGTGACCCAAAGGCCCTCATTCAGCATCCGGCGCACAGGGCAAATGCCGGAGCAGATATTCACATTGGAGTCGCCGCAATGAACCACCACCGCATTGGCGTCCCGGATGGCTTTCCGCTCCACCTCGTCAGAATGGACGCAGTGGGCCATCAGCGTATGGTCCTTCCACAGTCCGTACTTGTTGTAGGTCTCCCAGTAGCGCTGACATTCCGGATGCAGCTGCCGCACCCACTCGATCTCGCCCAAACTTTCGGACAAGTGGGACTGAACATACAGGTCCTTTTCATTGGCGATACGACCCAGCTCTGCCATCAGCTCATCGGTGCAGCTGGGAGTAAAGCGGGGGGTGATGATGGGCTTTACATGCTCAAAATGGCATCCCTCCAGCCATCGCAGCGTTTCCCGCACCGACTCCTCTGTGGTCTCCTGCAGCACGCCGGGCAGACCGTTGCGGTCCATGTTCACCTTACCCACATAGCCGGTGACGCCGGCCTTCTCCAGTTCCTCCATCAGGATCCACGTGGCCTCGGTATGCAAGGAAGAAAACATACTGACCCGGGTGGTGCCGTTGGTGATCAGGTCACTGGCCAGCCGCCGGTAGGTGCGGCGGGCATAATCCAGATCGGCAAACCGGGACTCTGTGGGAAATGTATAGGTATTGAGCCAGTCCAGCAGCGGCAGATCCATCCCCATCCCCAGCATAGGATACTGAGGCGCATGGAGATGCATATCCGCAAAGGACTGCATGATCAGCTTATCACCGTAATCCCGCAGCGGCGCATCGGCATACTGCCGGGGCAGCGCATCGTAAACACCGACTATGACGCCGTCCTCCAGCACCAGATATCCGTTTTCCGTAATGTCCATCCGGCCCAGTGCCGGCGCATGGACGATATGGCCTTTTAAGACCTGTGTCATGGAATGATCCCTCTTTTCCGGAAAAATAAAATGAGCGCTCCGCCGCCCACTGCGGCAAAGCACCCATAGTAGAGTCATAGGTGACTCCGTAGAGACGCCGCACCCCATTCCGGCACGGCTATATGAGTTTCGCTTTTTTCTATTTCTATTTTATCACACCCGCCATTACTTTGCAAGGCATATTTTTCGTTGTCATAAGAGCTGTTGCTGACGCATATACTTGTCCGAGGTGATGAAGATGCTAAAGCAATGGCTGCGGCGTACTGCTGCCCTGCTTCTGTCAGCGGTAACACTGATAACCGTGGCTGCGGCAGCAGAACAGAACGGTACAAATGACAGCAGTGCCGCCAAGTGGCTGCTGCAATGGGCGTTGGGAGACTGGCTGCCGTCGGACGGGCCATCCCTGCCGGTTTGGTTGGCCCTGTATCAATCACCGGCATTGCTGACAGCCCGGCCGCAGGTGCTGTCCTACCTGACGGAACAGCAGGCGGAAACACAAGAAGCGAAAGCAACGCCTGAAATACCTGTGACCGACACGTCAGTCGTATCGCCCATTCTGCAAACACCGCGGGCGGCGCTGACCTTTCCGGACAATGGTGTGCCCTCCCAGACGGTAAAGATCACCAACCCGGCGGGCTACACCTCTGTGCGGGGCGTATACATCAAAAACGCTTCCAATAAGACGTTGGATGCGGCAACGCTGGCATCAGAAAGCTTTGCCGCCAAACTGACAGACACCGCCCCGCAGGTGCTGATCCTCCACACCCATGGCAGCGAAGCCTATACCATGCCCAAAGGAAAGGAATATGTGTCCACCGGTACCTGCCGTACCTCCGACACCACCTGCAATGTGGTGCGGGTGGGCGATGAGATCGCATCCGTACTGTCCGCTTACGGCATCTCCGTACTTCACGACAGGACGCTGTATGACGATCCGCTGTATGAGGGCGCTTATAGTCGTTCTTTGGAGGGGATCGAGACTTATCTGGAAAAGTATCCCTCCATCTCCTTTATTCTGGATATTCACCGGGACGCGGTGGAGGACGCCCAACACCGGCAGTATAAGCTGATCTCCCAGGAGGACCCCAACGCTGCCCAGATCAGTTTTGTCATGGGCAGCAATCACGATGGCTGGCAGGAGAATCTGAAGTTGGCGGCAGCGGTAGCAGAAGCCATCAAGACAGACTATCCCACGGTGATGCGGCCCATTACGCTGCGCAACTCCAACTATAATCAGCATAAATCTCCGGGTTCCATGCTGGTGGAGGTAGGCGCGGCAGGAAATTCCCTGGAGGAAGCCCTTAACAGTGCCCGCATCTTTGCCGACGGTTTCGCCAAGGTGCTGTTAGCAACAAAAAGCTGACCATGACGGGTCAGCTTTTTTGCTTATCTGTTTCTCCGGGCAATGGCCGACAGCTGCGGGAACTTACCCATGATATACTCATAGCTGCCGCGGCCATGGGGCACCATGCAGGCGGAGCAGTCCTTCACACCGTTTTCCAGCCAATGACAATTGCCGCCGCACTTGCTGCCCAGTGCATACAAGGGGCAATAGCAAAAGAGGCAGTTGAAATCCTCCGGATGGGCCGTTTCATGACAGGGGAAAAACTCACACTCCTTGTGCTGCACAAAGGAGTAGCGACACTCACTGGGTTTCTTATCAAACACGTTGTCGCTCATTCTACCGTCACCTCACCTTCTTCACAGACTGTTACCTGTATGCCGGTCTTGACATATTCCAGAAATTCATCGCCCAGGCTGTCCACCGCAGGCATCTTGCCATCAGTCCACACGTCGCCCAAAATGGCGTCGCTGACAGCCAACGGCTTCTTATAACAATTGTAACAGTCTTTCCTGAGATTGTCAACGAAGCAAAGGCGCTCCCGCAAAAAGCATTTTTATTGGAGCATCGAGACTTTGCCGGAGCATGCAGGATCACATTTTCTTATCCTTTTAACGATATCGTCCATATAGCGGGAATCAAGGAAATAATTGTAAACATTTCTTGCTTTTAAGCGATTTTCCAGCTATAATAGTGTCACTTTTCCCGGAGGTATGCTTATGGAGAAAAAACAACATCCTGTGTATCAGGCTATCCGGGCCGCATTTCCCCACACGATTCCGGTCCTTACCGGCTATCTGGTGTTGGGCGTGGCTTATGGTGTGCTGATGCAAACCAAAGGCTACGGCACGCCATGGGTACTTCTGATGTGCTGTTTGGCCTATTGCGGCAGCATGCAGTTCGTGGCCATTACGCTGCTGACCACCGTCTTTGATCCCATACAGGCATTTTTGATGAGCCTGATGGTCAACGCCCGGCATCTCTTCTACGGCGTTTCCATGCTGGGCAAATTCCGCGGCATGGGCGGCGTCAAACCAATACTGATTTATACACTCAGTGATGAGACATTCTCCATCGTCTCCTCGGTAGAGCCGCCAGAGGGTGTGGCACGAAAAGACTTCTATCTGGCGGTATCGCTGCTGGACTATTTCTATTGGGCGGCGGGTTCCGTGATCGGGTCAGTGGCAGGCCGGTTCATCACCTTTGACACCACGGGTCTGGACTTTGCGCTGACGGGACTGTTTGTGGTATTGTTCATCGAGCAGGTCAAAAATCCGCAAAACCGTGTCAGCGGTATCATCGGTCTTGTCTGCACTGCGGCGGCATTGGCGGTGTTCGGTGCGGATCAACTGGTGATCCCCGCCATGGTACTAATACTGGCGGTACTGCTGATTGGGAGGAAAAAGCTATGACATTGACGACAGGACAGGCGCTGGCCATTGTGGGCGCTGTGACACTGGGCGCCATCATCACCCGCTTTCTCCCCTTCCTGCTGTTCCCTGACAGCAAGCCCGTGCCGAAGGTGGTGGAATATTTGGGACGGACACTGCCGGCGGCCATGATGGGCCTGCTGGTGGTGTACTGCCTGCGGAATGTTGACATTGCCGCCGCGCCCCATGGGCTTCCGGAGCTGATCGCACTGGCAGCGGTAACGGCACTGCATCTGTGGAAACGCAATGTACTGCTGTCCATCGGTGTGGGTACGGCGCTGTATATGGTTCTGGTGCAGGCGGTCTTTTGAGTAGACGCGTAAACGATAAGAACGGCGGGCAAATTGCCCGCCGTTCTTATCGTTTTTATTTCTCTGTGGGCATCTTCCATTCCGTGAAATCGGTATGGAGCAGCTCATGAGCGCGATGGCTCAGGGGCTTATGGAAATACTGGTTATATAGAGTCTGTATCTCCGGGTTCTCATGGGAGAAGCGCAGCGACATACCCTTGTCAATGTTCCAGAGAATGTCGCCGCGGGACTCCGCCAGCTCCTGTCCGTCATGGATAGGCTGTCCGCCGCCGCCGGCGCAGCCGCCGGGACAGGCCATGACCTCCACGAAATCATAGCTGGCCTTGCCTTCCTTCAGCGCGTTCATCAGCTTACGGGTATTGCCCAGACCGCTGACCACCGCCACGCGCACCTTCCCCGCTCCGGGGATCTCAAAGGTAGCTTCCTTCCAGCCGTCCATACCGCGGACAGCACGGAAGGCATCGGGATCAGGATTCCGGCCGGTGACCAGATAATAGGCACTGCGCAGCGCAGCGTCCATCACGCCGCCGGTAGCGCCGAAGATCACCGCCGCGCCGGTACCGGTGCCCAGAGGACTGTCAAACTCTGTTTCCTCCAGCACCGCCGGGTTGATCTGCTCACCCCGCAGCATGCGGTTGAACTCGCGGGTGGTCAGCACCACATCCACATCCGGATCGCCGCAGGCGTCGTTGAGATTGGGAATGGCCCGTTCTGCCTTCTTGGCGGTACAGGGCATGATGGACACCACGAACACATCGTGGGGATCAGCGCCGATCTTTTCCGCAAAGTAGCTCTTGGCTACCGCGCCGAACATTGCCTGCGGAGACTTGGCCGAAGACAGGTTGCCGGTGTACTCCGGAAACTGTCCCTTCACAAACCGCACCCAGCCGGGGCAGCAGGAGGTAAACATGGGCCACTTGTACTGATCCCGGTGAGTAAACCGCTGCAGGAACTCACTTCCCTCTTCCATAATGGTCAGGTCAGCGGAAAAGTTGGTATCAAAGACATAGTCGAAGCCCATCGCTTTCAGGGCAGTGACCATGCGCTTGGCAGTGGCAAACTTGGGATCCAGATGGTAGTACTCCGCCCACGCGGCCCGGACGGCCGGGGCGATCTGCACCACCGTGACCTTCTTGGGATCCGCCAGCGCATCCCACACCTTTCCGGTATCGTCATGCTCCTGCAAAGCGCCCACCGGGCAATGGGTAATGCACTGTCCGCAGAAGGTGCAGTCAGACTCACCCAGCGTACGGAACCGGCCTACGCCTACCGTCGTGCGGGTACCGGTGCCCACCACATCCCAGATGTTCATGCTCTGGATCTTATCGCACACCTGAATGCAGCGCATGCAGCGGATGCAGCGGTTCTCAATGCGCACCACGGGGTTAGAGAAGTCGTCTTCGATGTTCTTCAGATCCTTGATGTAATGGTCCCCCAGCAGGTTATAGTCGTTGCACAGCTTCTGCAGCTTACAGTTGCCGCTGCGGGTACATTTGGTACAGTTGTCATCATGCTGACTCAACAGCAGCCGCAGATTGACGCGCCGTGCCTCGCGCACACGGGGCGAATTGGTATGTACCACCATGCCTTCCGCCACCGCGTTGTCGCAGGAGGGTACCAGTCGGGCGTGTCCCTCCACCTCCACCATGCAGATGCGGCAGGCCGCGATCTCATTGATATCCTTGAGATAGCACAGTGTAGGAATATTGATGTTGGCGCTGCGGGCAGCCTCCAGGATCGTCGTGCCCTCCGGCACGGAGATCACTTTACTATCGATCGTCAAAGTCACCATTTGCTGTTTCGACCTCCTCTGAAGATTCCGTATCCGAAGTGGTCGCAGCGCAGGCAGCGGGAAGCCTCGGTGCAGGCACCCTCGCAGGTGAGACCACATTCGATGTCCTCAAAGTCATTCTTCCGTTCAGCGGCCTCCCGCTCGGTGGTGTTGATGCGTCCATGGGGAGGCGAATTGTTCAGTTTCGGGGACGGGATATCCACATCCACCGTGATATCGTGATGGAAGCCCAGATGCTCATCGATATTGGCAGCCGCCACCTTGCCGGCCGCAATGGCGCGGATGGCCGTGGCAGGACCGGTCACGCAGTCGCCGCCGGCGAACACGTTGTTCATGTTGCCCACCTGACTGGAGCTGGCGGCCACAAAGGTGCCACGCTTGATCGGAACGCCGGACTGCTCGAAACCGGCGATCTCAATACCTTGTCCGATAGCCACAACGATAATATCCGCTTCGATGCGCTGCTCCGGCAGATCAGCCTTTTCCGGACGGGGACGGCCGCTCTTGTCGGCCTCGCCGGGGATCTGAGGCTGCGCCCACAGGGCCACGGCCTCGTCATTTTCGTTGGCCTCGATGCGCACCGGCGCCATCAGCGTCAGCATCTCCGCACCCTCAGCCATGGCGCCTGTCACCTCGTCAGGCAGCGCCGTCATATCCTCGATGCGGCGGCGATAGACACAGGTGACCTTCTCGGCACCCAGACGGATGGAGCTGCGGGTCACGTCCATGGCCACGTTGCCGCCGCCGATAACCACCACACGCTTGCCGCTGAAGTCCGGCATTTCGCCGTCTCCGATGCCGCGCAGCATTTCCACGGCGGACATGACATTCTTGCTGTGCTCGCCGGGAATGCCTGCACCCTTGCCCTGATGGGCGCCGATCGAAATGTACAGGCAGTCATACTCCTGCTGCAGCTGCTCAAAGGTGATTTCCTTACCTACCGTCACGTCGGTATGGGCCTCAATGCCCAGCGACAGAATGGAGTTGATCTCCGCATCCAGCTTTTCCCGGGGGAAACGGTAGCTGGGAATGCCGTAACGCAGCATACCGCCCAACTGTCTGCGTTCTTCGAAGATGGTGACCTTGTGGCCCATCAGCGCCAGATAGTAGGCACAGCTCAGGCCGCTGGGACCGCCGCCAATGATCGCCACACGCTTTCCTGTGGCCGGTGCGCATTCCGGCTGCGGCACATCGCCGGCATGATCCACCGCATAGCGCTTCAGCCCACGAATATTCAGCGGCGCGTCGATCATATTTCTGCGGCAGCGTGCCTCGCAGGGATGCTCGCAGATATAGGCGCAGGCAGTGGGCATGGGATTATCCTTGCGGATCAAGCGCACGGCGTCGGCGCAGCGGCCCTCGCCTACCAGCGCCATATAGCCGGGTACATCCACACCTGCAGGACACATGGCCACGCAGGGCACCGGCAGCGACAGGCTGGCGAGACAGCGATGATGCTCAATATGTTCGATGTAATCCTCGCGGAAGCCCTCCAGTCCGTCCACTACCAGTCGGGCAGCGTCACGGCCGATGGCACAGTCGGCCGTATTGACAATGCTGCGGGCTGTCTTTTCAATAATGTCCAGCGTGCTCATGTCGGCCTCGCCGTCCAGCACCTGTCCGATCAGTTTGGTCAGCTGGCCCAGACCAATACGGCAGGGCACGCATTTACCGCAGGTCTGCGCATGGCACAGCTGCAAAAAGGTCAGCGACATATCCACCGGACACAAACCGGGAGGTGACGCCGCGATCCGGCGCTCCACGTCACGGTAGAGGTTATCCACCACCGTCTGCGCCTTGCTGGGGGTCTTTATGTCAAGTCTGCTCAAGGTGGTCACTCCTTTCATCTGCTGACGCCCATTAAAAGATATTTGGGCGATAATGATACGTTATAGTATGGCACAACTTTTACTATTCGTCAACATTTTTTGCGAAAAATGTACTTTTAAGAAACTTATTGTCCTTATTTTGTTTTTTATAGACAATATGCCTTTTCCCATAAAAACTGATCAAACGTTGCTTCCATCACGTGGCCGCACTTTGTGCACTTTGTCCACAAGCTATTGCAGTCATGGAAAGGGCAAAGCTGCATATTCGCGGTGATACAGTCTCAGTTCCCTCTGTTTTCCGAAGAATTATGACAGGTCTCCTTCGTTAATCTGCAATATTCCTCACATTTACGCAAGTTCTCCGTCAAAAGGGAGAAATGTTCCTTGCCACCCCCTTTTTGCAGAAAAAGAAGTTTACTTTTACTATAGATTGCGTATAAAATGGGGACAGCAAATAAGTGAGTCTTCCCAAGGAGGTTATCAAGCATGATCCAACTGACCAACCACGGTATGTATCTGGTAAACGGCGTGCCCTGCGACCGCGCGCCGGCTGCGCAGGCGGAAGCCCGCCAGGGCACTATGGCGTGGCGTATTCTGCAGTCGCACAATATTTCCGGCGATCCGGAACATCTGCGCATCCGCTTTGACGCCATGGTGTCCCACGATATTACTTACGTAGGTATCATCCAACAGGCCCGGGCCTCCGGTATGAAGGAATTCCCCATTCCCTACGCCCTGACCAACTGCCATAACAGCCTGTGCGCCGTAGGCGGTACCATCAACGAAGACGACCATGTGTTCGGTCTGTCCGCTGCCAAAAAATATGGTGGCATCTATGTGCCTGCCAACCAGAGCGTCATCCACTCCTACGCCCGTGAGCAGATGGCCAAATGCGGTGCCATGATCCTGGGGTCCGACTCCCACACCCGCTACGGCGCGCTGGGCACCATGGCCGTGGGCGAAGGCGGCCCTGAACTGGCCAAGCAGCTGCTGAAGAACACCTGGGACGCTCCCATGCCGGAAGTGGTCATGGTGTATCTCACCGGCAAGCCCCGCCGGGGCATCGGCCCCCACGACGTGGCCATCGCACTGGTGAAGGCCACCTTTGAAAGCGGCTTTGTCAACAACAAGGTGCTGGAGTTTGTCGGCCCCGGCATCAAGGAGCTGCCCATTGACTTCCGCAACGGTATCGATGTGATGACCACCGAGACCACCTGTCTTTCCTCCATCTGGGAGACTGACGAGGAAACCAGAGGCTTCTACGCCGCACATCAGCGTGAGGAGGACTATGCGCCTCTGCATCCGGCTGACACGGCTTACTATGATCGAATGATCACCATTGATCTGAGCAAGGTGGAGTCCATGATTGCTCTGCCCTTCCACCCCTCCAACGCATGGACCATCCACGAATTTCTGGACAATGCGGAGGAACTGCTGGCCAAGGTGGAGGCCGACGCCGCCAAGCGCTTCCCCAAAGCCCGTCCCCACCTCACAGACAAGATCCACGACGGCGGCGTATGGGCCGATCAGGGCGTCATCGCAGGCTGTGCCGGCGGTCTGTTCGACAATATCACCGAGGCGGCGGATATCATCCAGGGCGGCAGCACCGGCAACGGCGCCTTCACCTTCGACGTGTATCCCACCTCCGTTCCCGTGTCACTGGAACTGACCAGGACCGGCATCACCACCGAGCTGCTGAAAACCGGCGCCGTTATCAAGCCCAGCTTCTGCGGTCCCTGCTTCGGCGCAGGCGACGTGCCTGCCAACAACGGCCTGTCCCTGCGGCACACCACCCGCAATTTCCCCAACCGGGAAGGCTCCAAGCCCGGTGAAGGCCAGTTTGCCGCCGTGTGCCTGATGGACGCCCGCTCCATTGCCGCTACCGCCGCCAACGGCGGACGCATCACCGCCGCCACTGACGTGGCGTATACGCCGGTACATCGTCCCTATCACTTTGACAAGTCCGTGTATGACAACCGCCTGTATTACGGTTTCGGCAAGGCGGATCCCAGCGTGGAGCTGGTGATGGGCCCCAATATCACCGACTGGCCCAAGATGTACGATCTCACCGAGAACCTGCTGGTGGAACTGGCGGCAGTGATCCACGATGACGTCACCACCACCGATGAGCTGATCCCCTCCGGTGAAACATCCTCCTACCGCTCCAATCCGCTGCGTCTGGCGGAGTTCACTCTCAGCCGCCGGGTGCCGGAGTATGTGCCCCGGGCCAAGGCCGTTGCCGCGCTGGAGACCCAGCGCCGGGCCGGTGACATCCCGCAACGCTTGCTGGAAGTGCTGGGCAAGGTGGGCGACGCCAGGGAACTGGCCGCCAACACGCAGTTTGGCTCCTGCGTCTTCGCCAACAAGCCCGGCGACGGCTCTGCCCGCGAGCAGGCCGCCTCCTGCCAGAAGGTGCTGGGCGGCTTCGCCAACATCTGCTATGAATTCGCCACCAAACGCTATCGCAGCAACTGCATCAACTGGGGTATCCTGCCCTTTACTCTGGACAAGGACACTCCCTTTGACTACGATGCCGGCGACTGTGTGTTCGTTCCCGGCATCCGCAGAGCCATTGAGACCGGTGCGGAGGATATCCCCGCCAAGGTCATCCGCGCCGACGGCAGCGTACACGACCTGATGCTGCACGTCCGGAATCTGACAGCGGATGAAAAGGAGATCCTGCTGGACGGCTGTCTGATGAACTACTACGCCAAGAGACTGAAATAAAAACGGAGGATATGGCATGATGGATAAAATCAGGATGACAACGCCGCTGGTGGAGATGGACGGCGACGAAATGACCCGTGTACTGTGGCAGATGATCAAGGATGAGCTGCTCCTGCCCTTTGTGGACCTGAAAACCGAGTACTACGATCTGGGCCTGCTGCACCGCAATGAGACCCGGGATCAGGTGACTGTCGACGCCGCCAAGGCCACCCGGCGTCTGGGTGTGGCCGTCAAATGCGCCACCATCACCCCCAACAAGCAGCGCATGGAGGAGTACCCCCAGCTGACAGAGATGTGGAAAAGCCCCAACGGTACCATCCGCTCCATTCTGGACGGCAC
>CAMEER010000039.1 GCA_945915065.1 uncultured Clostridia bacterium
CCGCCAGAGCTTCGAGTCGGAGCTGAAGCGCACCGGCGTTTCTCTGAAGGAGCTGCTGGCTGACGAGAATGTGCCCAATGTTCTGAAAAAACTCAGCTTCAACTCCGTGGACGATATGTACGCCGCCATCGGCTACGGCGGCGTGACGGCCCTGAAGGTGATCGGGCGGCTGCGGGAGGACATCCAGCGCATCCTGCACCAGCATCAGGCCGACCGTCAGGCGGAGGTGCCGGTGGCGGGTCAGCCGGAGGTCATGCGCCCCGCTGTGCCCCAGCGATCCAAGGGCGAGCACGGTATCATCGTGGAGGGCCTGAGCAACTGTCTGGTGAAGTTCTCCAAGTGCTGCTCTCCCGTGCCGGGAGACGACATCGTGGGCTTCATTACCCGGGGCTACGGCGTTTCGGTGCACCGCTCCGACTGTCCCAACGTGCTGCGCTCCCGGGACAACCCCGCCGAGGCGGGACGCTGGATCCGGGTCAGCTGGGCCGACAAGACCAGCGAAAGCTACCACACCATGCTGCAGATCGTGGCCAAGGACCGCATCAGCCTGATCGTGGACGTGTCCACGGTGCTGTCGGCCACCAAGACGCGGGTGCTGAGTCTCAACGCCCGCTCTACGCCCGACGGCTTCGGGTTGCTGGATCTGGGCATCGAAGTCAGTGACCGGGAGCAGCTGAAAACCGTGATGAACCGGCTGGAGCAGATTCAGGGCGTCATGAAAGTGACCCGCCCCGCCGGATGACCCCATAAGTTGAATACTATCTGTATAAAGGAGACTAAATTATGCGCGCTGTATTGACCCGCGTGAAGCACGCCTCCGTCACCATCGACGGAAAGGTGCATGGCCAGATCGGGGAGGGCTTTCTGATCCTGCTGGGGATCACCCATGAGGACACGGAGGCCCAGGCCGTCAAGCTGGCGGACAAGCTGACAGGCCTTCGCATTTTCGAGGATGAAAACGGCAAGATGAACCGGGGCCTTGACGAGGTGAAGGGGGAGCTGCTGATCGTGTCCCAGTTCACTCTGTACGGCAACTGCAAGAAGGGCCGCCGCCCGGAATTTCTGGCCGCTGCCCGGCCTGAGGTGGCCATCCCCCTGTACGAAAAATTCGTGGAGCTGTGCCGCGCCAAGGGCTTCCACACCGAAACCGGCGAGTTCGGCGCCTACATGCAGGTGGACAGCCTCAACGACGGCCCGCTGACGCTGGTGGTGGACACCGACCAGCTGTAAGGGGGTGCTGTGATGAAAGTACTGTCTGCGATGGTAGGCCCCATCATGACCAACTGCTATATCCTGTGCGACGAGGCGGCCAAGGTCTGCGCCGTCATCGACCCCGGCGATGAGCCGAAACGCATCGAGGCCATGATCGCCTCCTGCGGCTGCTCCCCCGTCATGATCCTGCTGACCCACGGCCACTTTGACCACTGCACCGGTGTGGCGGGCCTGCTGGAGAAGTGGCCGGATCTGCCGGTCTATATCCACGAGGCCGATGTGACCGACGGTGTGGGCGGTGAGCTGACCTTCCGCCGGCTGGACGAGAAAAACCAGCGGTACTGGCACGAAGGCGACACGCTGACCGTGGGCGGCCTGTCCCTGCGGGTCATGGAGACGCCGGGTCACTCCCGTGGCTCCGTGTGCCTACTGGTGGAGGGGCAGGGCGTTATCTTCTCCGGCGATACCCTGTTCCGGGGCAACTGCGGCCGGTGCGATTTCCCCGGCGGCGACTACCGGGCCATGCTGCGCTCGCTGGCGCGGCTGGGCCGGCTGGAGGGCCAGTATCAGGTCTATCCCGGCCATGAGGCGGCCACGGATATGGAGTATGAACGGAAGTACAACCCCTATATGAAGCAGGGCATGACGCTATGAAGCTGCTCTTTACCGGTCACAACGACCGCTACGCCATCGAGCAGGATCTGCTGGCGTTTTTCCCCAATGAGCGGCCTGTCTACGACCCGGACGCGGCAGAGGAAAGCTGTGCATGGGTCAAGCTGTCGGAGGGGGACACATACACCACCGCGACCACCCGGATCTGTTATCAGGGACGGGAGGGCCGCGGTCTTTCCCGCGTGCGCATCGACCCGGCGCTGACCGCCTATCAGCAGGAGGGACTGCGCCAGCGGGCGCTGAAAATGAGCTTTTTCAAGGCATCGGTGCAGATTCTCGGCCGCGTTCCCGCATGGGGCAGTCTCACCGGCGTGCGGCCGGCCAAACTGGCGGCCCGGCTGCTGCGCAGCGGCATGACGCCCCGGCAGGCAGACCGTGAGCTGGCGAACACCTATCAGGTGTCGGCGCCCCGGCGCAGAATGTGCATCGAGGCGGCCCAAGCGGGCATTGCCGCCAAGGAGGGGCTCTCGCCCAACGACATCTCTCTGTACATCGGCATCCCCTTCTGCCCCACCCGCTGCGCCTATTGCAGCTTCGTCTCTCAGGCGGTGGAGCGGTCCTTCAAGCTGATGGCGCCGTATCTGGAGGCGCTGGAGCGGGAGATCACGCTGGCGGCGCAGATGGTGAAGGACACAGGCCTGCGCATCAAGTCCTTTTATATGGGCGGCGGCACCCCCACCACCCTGTCGGCGGCGCAGATGGATCACCTGCTGACCCATCTCAACCGCAGCTTTGATCTCAGCGGCGTGGTGGAGTACTGCATCGAGGCGGGCCGTCCCGACACCATCGACCGGGAGAAGCTGCAGGTGCTGCTGAACCACGGGGCGGACCGCATCAGCGTCAATCCCCAGTCGCTGGATGACAGGGTACTGCAGGCCATCGGGCGGCGGCACACGGCGGCGGATATTCTGGCCGCAATGGAGCTGGCCACCTCCATGGGCTTTCCCCATGTGAACATGGATCTCATTGCCGGACTGCCCGCCGACACGCCGGAGGGGTTCCGGAACACGCTGGATCAGTGCGTCAAAAGCGGCGCGGACAACATCACCGTCCACACGCTGGCGCTGAAGAAGGGCAGCCGCCTGACGCTGGAGGGCAGCCCCATCCCGTCGGCGGAAGCGGTGGCGGAGATGCTGGACTATGCCGACCCCACCCTGCGCGCCGCCGGCTTCGCCCCCTACTACCTGTACCGGCAAAAGTACATGTCCGGCAGCTTTGAAAATGTGGGCTGGTGCATATCCGGCGCAGAGGGACTGTATAATATCTATATCATGGAGGAGCTGCACAGCATTCTGTCGCTGGGCGCGGGCGGCTCCACCAAAATGGTGGATATCCGCCGGGATGACCGGATCGACCGGATCTTCCACCCCAAGTATCCCACGGAGTATATCCAGCGGCAGGAGCAGTTGGCGGCGGATCTGGAGAAGTTTGCCGCCTTCCACCGGGAGATGCTGGAAAACCCCTACAAGAAAGACTGACGGCAGGGAAGGAGGCGGCCATGACGCAGCGCAGACAGAGTTTTTTAAGCGGCGCGGCCGTTCTGGCCGGCGCGGTGGCCGTTACCAAGGTGCTGGGTGCCCTGTACAAGATCCCGCTGGGGAATCTGCTGGACAGCCGGGGCATGGCCCACTTCTATGCCGCCTACAACGTCTATAACCTGCTGCTGATGCTGTCCACCGCCGGACTGCCGCTGGCCGCCTCGCGGCTGGTGGCACGGTCGTGTGCGCTGGGACAGGGCCGGCAGGCCCGGCGGGTCTTTCACACGGCGCTGCTGCTGCTGGGCGTCACCGGCCTTGTCTTTTCCGCGGTGATGTTCTTTTTCCCGGAAGCCATCGCCGGGCTGCTGCACGACAGCGCCGCGGCCGGCGTGATCCGGGTGCTGTCCCCCTCGGTGCTGTGCGTGTGTCTTGTCTCCGCCATCCGGGGGTATACCCAGGGCATGGGGGACATGACCCCCACCGCCGTCAGCCAGATCATGGAATCCGCCTGCAAGCTGGTGATCGGGCTGGGCCTGTGCGCCTTTTTGCTGCATGGCGGGGCGTCGCCGGAGACCGGCGCCGCCGGGGCCATTGCCGGCGTTACCTGCGGCTCGGTGCTGGGGCTGCTGTTCCTGCTGTGGACACTGCGGCGCTGCGGCGGCGGAAGCGGCAGCGGCGTTCCGGAGGGCTGGGGAAACACGGCGCGGCAGCTGCTGCGGATCGGGATCCCCATTACGCTGGCCGGCGGCGGCATGAGCCTGATGACGCTGCTGGATCAGGCGCTGGTGCTGGGCACCCTGCAAAGCACGCTGGGACTGTCCGCCGACGCCGCCACGGAGCTGTACGGTCAGTACACCTTCGGCATGACGCTGTTCGTGCTGCCGCCCTCGTTCATTTATCCGCTGTCGGTGTCCCTGATCCCCGCCATTACCCAGTCCCGTGCCCGCCGCGACGAAAACGCCGCCACACGGCTGACTGCCTCGGCGCTGCGGATCACGGCGCTGCTGGCCTTTCCCATGGGGGCGGGACTGACGGTGCTGGCCGGTCCGATCCTGCACCTTCTGTATCCTGCCGTGCCGGAAACGGCGGAGGCCGCCGCCTATCACCTGACGGTGCTGGGCGTCGCCAGCATCTTCGTGTGCCTGATGGTGGCCACCAACGGTATCCTGCAGGCCCACGGCAGGGAGCGCGTCCCCATCTGGACGCTCCTGTGCGGCGGGATACTGAAGATCGTCACCAACTACCTGATGGTGGGCAACCCCGACATGGGCATCCGGGGCGCGCCGGTGGGCACACTGTACAGCTACGCGCTGATCGTAGTGCTGAATATGATCGCCGTGTACCGCTGCCTCAACGGGCAGGTGGATTTCTTCCGCTGCCTGTGGCGGCCGGCCCTGTGCGCCGCCGTGATGGCGCTGGGCGCCCGGTCCGTGTTCTCGCTGCTGTCCGGCCATGTTTCCCAGAATCTGGCAACTGTCACGGCCATCGCCCTGGCGGTGGTGGTTTACGCCGTCTTAGCGCTGGCGCTGGGCGCGGTGACCTCCGACGACCTGAAGCACTTTCCAAATGGGGAAAAATGGGCGCAGCGCCTGCATTTGCGGTGATTTTTTTGCCTTTTCTATAGAAAAGGGCTTGCAATAAATCAGCAAATATGGTAAATTTTTTATTGGTCTCTGGTGAAAGACCACATATGGTTCTTAATACGATACGCTTCGTTTTAGGATTTGGTTCTACAAAGGAAAAAATTTAGGAGGAAACACCCATGAATAAAACCGAACTGATCAATGCCGTCGCCGAGAAGGCCGGTCTGTCCAAGAAGGCCGCCGAGGCCGCCGTCAACGCCACTCTGTCCGCCATTACCGAGGGCCTCAAGTCCGATGAGAAGGTGCAGCTGGTGGGCTTTGGCTCTTTTGAGGTGAAGCATCGTGCCGAGCGTACCGGCCTGAATCCCCGCACCAAGGAGCCCGTCACCATCGCCGCTTCCAAGGTCCCCACTTTCAAGGCCGGCAAGGCGCTAAAGGACGCCATTAAGTAAACCGATAACTTGCAACAGTTAAGAAAAGCGGCGCGGCCGCTTTTCTTTTTCCCTCTTTCTTTTAGGAGACACGCCATGAGACTGGACAAATACCTGAAGGTCAGCCGCCTGATCAAGCGGCGCACCGTGGCCAACGAGGCCTGTGACAACCAGCGGGTCACCGTCAACGGACGGGTGGCCCGGGCCTCCTGCGACGTGAAGGTGGGCGACGTGATCACCATTCGCTTCGGTCAGAAGGCCCTGTCGGTGGAGGTGCTGTCGGTGGCCGACAACGTGGGCAAGGCCGACGCCGCCGCCATGTACCGGGAGACCGCGGACAAGACGTTATAATTTCCCCCGCCCTCTCATACAATGCAGTAACGCTTTGTATGAGAGGGTGTTTCTTTTGGCATATGATCTGAACAACGGCAGCGGCGCCATGTATCACCGCCTGACGCTGGAGGGCCGGGAAAAGCTGACGGTGGGCGGCGTGGAGGACGTGGAGCGGTTTGACGAGACCTGCATCGTCATGTCCACCTGCGCCGGTACGCTGGTGGTCACCGGCGAGGGACTGCATATCGGCAAGCTGAGTCTGGACGGCGGCGAGCTGCATGTGGACGGACGCATCGACGGCGTCAACTACGAGGAGGAGCAGCCCAGCAGCCGCGGCCTGTTCAGCCGCCTGTTCGCCTGATGGAAAACTATGTCTCGGCGCAGCTGGGACAGCTGGGCGCGGCGGTGGCACTGGGGGCGGCAGGCGGCCTTGTGTACGATCTGCTGCGGGCCGCAAGGCTCATCGACCGGCACGACAGCTGGCTGACCCATCTGCTGGACGGCCTGTTCGCCGCGGCGCTGGGGGCCGGCGCGCTGTGGCTGGGGCTGGTGGTGGGCGGCGGCGAGCTGCGGCTGTATATGCTTACCGGCATGGCGCTGGGTGCGGCGCTGTGGTTCTGCCTGCCCTCCCGCCTGCTGCGGCCGGTGTGGGATTTCTGGATCGCGGCGCTGCTGGCGCTGTGCCGTCTGCTGTGGATCCCCTTTGCCTTTGTGGGGCGCTGGCTGAAAAAACTGGCGGCTCTGGCAAAAAAGGGCTTTTCATTTTTGGAAAAGTGCGCTAGAATGAAAATGGACGCATGGAAGTCCCACCACACGCCGGAGGAAACGCCGCAGAAGAAGGGAGGCCGGGCCATGGCCAGAACAAAAAATAACAAGCGCACCAAAAAGCGCCCCCATACCGCAATGCTGCTGGTGATCGTGGCGCTGGTGGCGGTGCTGGGCGTGCAGATCGTGCGGGTCTACGGACAGCTGAAGGCGGCGCGGCAGACAGAGGACGCTCTGGATCAGCAGCTGACACAGCAGCAGCAGGAAAACGACGCGCTGCGCTCCGATCTGGCCAGGAAGGATGACGAGAGCTTCATCAAGGCGCTGGCCCGGGATCTGCTGGGGCTGGCGGAGGAAGGCGAACGTATTTTTTACGATGTGAACGATTAAAAGAGACGGCGCAGGCCGTCTCTTTTTTCTTCGGCCCACAGGGGGGAAGAGCTGCGGCCGTCTGAAGACTGCCGCTTGTGTTTTTCCCTGCGCTGTGCTATGCTGATAAACAGCAGACACTGTATTCCACAGGAGGAATCTATGAAACACATGACATTCCGCGAACGGCGTTACCGCCGGGCACATCTTGACTGCGTGCGGCATATCACGCTGGATCCCAAGGGGCCGGGGGTGGTGCGCATCCACATGATCCCGCCCAAGGATGAAACGCCGTCCGCGCCGTTTCTGCTGCTGCTCAACGGCGCGCAGCTGGTGCCGCTGAATCTCAGCTGGGCCATTATGCTGGCCAACCTGATGGATCAGCTGCAGGCTCATGAGGGGCAGGAGCTGGAGGAGGGCCGGTGGGAAGCGCTGCTGAGCGCGGCGGTGGAGGAGACCCACCGCACCTATCCCCACACCAAGCGGCAGACGCTGGCCGCCGACCTGCATCTGATGCTGACCAGTCTCATCGCCATCGCCCGGGGGCGGGAGCCGGAGGCGGAGGTGGCGCTGCTGTCGCTGGGGGAGTACGCCGATGAGATGACCGCGCCCCATCGCATGGATCTGATGGTCAGCGCCATGGAACAGGACGGCGCGTGGCACTGCAACCAGAAGTGCCTGCACTGCTACGCCGCCGGACAGCCCATGGGACAGACGGAGGAGTTATCCACCGAACAGTGGAAAACCATCCTGCAAACGCTGCGCAGCAGCAACATCCCCCAGGTGACCTTCACCGGCGGCGAGCCCACGCTGCGGGATGATCTGGTGGAGCTGGTGCGCGCGGCGGAGTGGTTCGTCACCCGGCTGAACACCAACGGCCGGCGGCTGACACCGGAGCTGTGCGCGGGGCTGTATGAGGCCAGTCTCGACAGTGTGCAGGTGACGCTGTACAGCGCCGAGGGCAACATCCACAACCAACTGGTAGGCGTCAACGGCTTCAACGACACCGTGCAGGGCATCCGCAGCGCCGTGGAAGCCGGGCTGATCGTGTCCGTCAACACGCCGCTGTGCTCCCTGAACACCCACTACGCCGAGACGCTGCGGTTCGCCCACAGTCTGGGGGTACGGTACGCCACCTGCTCGGGGCTGATCCCCTCCGGCGGCGCCGATACTCAGGAGAGCCGGGCCACCGCCCTGTCCCCGGAGGAGCTGACGGATATTTTGCGTCAGGCGGCGGATACGGCGGCGGAGCTGGGCATGGAGCTGGACTTCACCTCACCCGGCTGGCTGCCGGAGGAAACGCTGCGCTCTCTGGGTCTGCATCTGATCCCCAGCTGCGGCGCCTGCCTGTCCAACATGGCCGTTACGCCGGACGGCAAGGTAGTCCCCTGCCAGAGCTGGCTCTCCGGCGAGCCGCTGGGCGACCTGCTGACCGACCGCTGGGCCGACATCTGGAACAGCCGGCGCTGCGCCGCCATCCGGGCGGAGAGCGCCAGAATGGAGCACATCTGCCAGCTGAAGGGAAAGGAGGCCGGGGAATGAAAAAGCTGCTTTCCCTTGCGCTGGGCCTTGTGCTGGCGCTGAGCCTGACGGTGACGGCATGGGCGGATTACGACTATATCGACCGCTATGACGTGACCGTCACCCCCAATACGGAGGACGGCAGCCTGTCCATCACCGTATCGCTGACATGGACGGCGCTGGAGGAGCTGCCCTACGGACAGGAGCTGAAGATCGGCGTGCCCAACGGCTCCCTCCGGGAGGAAAGGGCCCTGAGTGACAACATCGAGCGGCTGGAGTTTGACAACAGCTATATGTACGTCTATCTGAACCGGGCCTATGACGACGGCGAGACCTTCTCCTTTGCCTATTCGTGGGTGCAGGAGTATATGTACACGCTGGACGGCGGCACGGTGCGCTACGATTACACCCCCGGCTGGTTCGACGAGGCCAAGACAGGCGAGATGACCCTGACGTGGAACGATCCGGCGGGGCTGACCGGCAATTTCAGCCAGTCCGGCAGCGCCGGCGGCGATGCAACCGTCACGGACAGCGGCCTTGTGATGACCGCCCGCGATCTGGGCTACGGCGACACCATGACCGTCACGGCCGCCTATGACAGTTGGCCCACCACGCTGTATCAGGAGAACAGCGCCGACAATCTCCCCGATTATTACGGCGGCGGCTACTACGACTATGACGACGGCTACTATGACGACTATTATGAGGATTACGATGACGGCAGCAGCGAGATCATGGGGCTGGTGGTGTTTTTCCTGATCCTCGTTGTGGTGGTCTTCCTGATCGGTCGCTGTGCCGGCGACGGCTATGCCGGCGGCTTCGGCACCCGATATGTGCTGTATCACGGCCTGTGGTACCCCATGGGCCATGACGGACGGCCCCGTCCCGGCAGCGTAGGCACCAAGCACAAACCCCAGCCGCCTGCCCGCGGCGGAGGCGGCGGCTTCGGCGGCGGCAGCCGGGGCGGCGGGTTCGGCGGAGGCGGCTTTGGCGGCGGCGGACACTGCGCCTGCGCCAGCAGCTGTGCCTGTGCCTGCGCCTGCGCCTGTGCCGGCGGCGGACGGGCCGGATGCAGCGCCAAGAACCTCTACGGCGCGGTGAAGCTGAACCGGGCCGTCACGGAATCCCTGACGGAAGCCGGAGAATAAAAAGGGGCCGCACCCCTGCATCAGGGCGCGGCTCAAACGGGTGGGATATTGGAAAGCTTCCGGGTATTATGGTACACCCTTTGCGTACCTCTTGTCCATAGGAGGTTTTGTCGTTTTCCTCCGTATCCCGGCGTACCTCGTCGAAACGCCCAAAAAATGTTGCACTTTTGTGAACTTTCCATAAATTTGCCGGGACGCTCTTTTCAAATGCAGGGCATTGTGCTATAATGCGGACAAGGATAAGGGGAAATCCCTCCCCGACCCTGTGTTCCGTACCCCAAGAAAGGAGCAACCAATATGAAGTTCACATTCGCCTGCAAGAAGATCGCGCTGAACGACTCCATTAAGGAGTACGCCGAGAAGAAAATCAGTAAGCTCGACCGGTACTTCGCGGAGGAAGCGGACGCATTTGTGACCTTTGCCGTGGAAAAGAAAAACCGCTGCACCGTGGAACTGACCATCCGCGCCGCCAACGGCACGCTGTTCCGTGCCCAGGCCGAGGATCCCGACGGTGACATGCGGGGCGCCATCGATGGGACCGTCAGCTTTATCGAGCGCCGCATCCGCAAGAACAAGACCCGTCTGGCCAAGAACCTGCGGCCGGAGGTGATGGAGCCGGAGGTCCCCGAATTCCAGGTGGAGGAAGAGGACGAGTTCCATGTGGTGCGCACCAAGCGCTTCACCGTCAAGCCCATGACCATCGACGAGGCCATTTTGCAGATGAACCTGCTGGATCATTCCTTCTACGTGTTCCGCAACGTGGCGGACGACACGATCTCCGTGGTGTACCGCCGCAACAACGGCGGCTACGGTATCATTGAGACCAAGGAGTAAGGCTTAACATAGAAAAAAGAGCCGGACAGAAGTCCGGCTCTTTTTTCATCAGGGATGCAGGAACAAAGAGAGAAAATAAGGATAAAAAAGAAAGCAATTTACATGGTGCGCGGAACATCGTGTCTCTTGACACGGCGCTGTTCAGCTTCACCCGCGCTGCAACAGGCGTTCAGACGCCGGCCTCCTTCCCTTCCGGAGATGAGGTGGCCTTTTCTGTTACGAATATACCATATCACACATTTTTTCTCTTGTAAAACGGATTAAATCCCCATATAATATAGGCAATATCTATATTTCAGGAGGTGTGCCATGAACAATACCGACATGGAAACCTTTTGGGCCGTACTGGAGCACGGCACCCTGACGGCGGCGGCCAACGCGCTGTTTATCACGCAGCCCACGCTGACCAACCGCATCCAGTCGCTGGAGACAGAGGTAGGCGCCCAGCTGTTTCACCGGAAGAAGGGGGTTCGTCACATTGAGCTGACCGAAGCGGGACAGCGCTTTCTGCCGCTGGCGTATCGCTGGCAGGCGCTGCTGGATGAGACAAGGGGCGTGGCGGAAACCGCCTCCCGGGAATTTCTGCGCATCGGCGCGGTGTTCTCTTCCAACCAGTACATCCTGCCGGCGGCTTACCGCCGCTTTCTTCGCCGGAAGCTGCCGGTGGCGCTGTGGGTACAGACGCTGCGGGGCTCCGGATACGACGGCGCCCAGACGGTGGCCCGTCGGGAACTGGAGATGGCCCTGATGGACGGCGACGGCTTCTTCCATCCCCAGCTGGACGTCAGGCCCCTGTGCCGCGAGGAGACCATGGTGGCCTGCTCGCCCAACAGCCCTTACGGCGATGTGGTGTCTCCCAAGGAGCTGGACCCCGCCAATGAGATCGTGGTCTCGTGGCGCAAGGGCGTGCAGGACTGGCGGGATCACTGGTTTGGCCTGACCACAAAGCCCATACTATACGCCGACTCTATGCAGGTGGTGGACACATTTCTGGGCAGCGAAATGATGTGGGCCATTGTGCCTGCCACGGCGGCGCAGGTGCTGGAGAAGGAGGGAAAGGCCCGGATCTGCCGCTGTACCGATCCGCCGCCCGACCGGATGTCCTTTCTGGTGACACGGCGGGGCGAGACTCTCAGTGAGGCCGCCCAGCTGCTGCTGGAGGATATCCGCACCGAAATGCACAGCATTAAGGGATTGCAGATCATTTTATAAAAAAAGAAAGCCCCCGTGGGCTTTCTTTTTTTACCGTTCCTCCCGCCAGGGCCGCAGCGCCGCGCCTAAGCTGTCGCGGTTGTCCTCCGACACCGTCAGCACCGTCACCTGCGGATGGCCGGCAATACGGTGGAGAAAGTCGCTGTCCGCCTGCTGCAGAACGCCCAGTATGGGGATCCCGCCCTCCAGCGCGCGGAACACCGCCGCCTGAAACCGGACGGCCTGCGCTTCGTGGGGGCCCAGCTCGTCCATCACCAGCAGGGAGCAGCCCTCCGTGTCCGCCAGGGCGGCACAGCCCAGTGCGTCAAACCGGTCGGGATCGCCGCCGCAGCTGCAGCGGAACAGAAAGTTTTCCGCATCCGGTGCTTCGCCGGCGCCGGCACGCAGCAGGTACACGCTGCCCTGCTGCTTTACGGTGAAAAAGCCACCCAAGCGGCCCGTCTCCCGGTCCAGGAAGTCCCGGATCAGGGTGGATTTGCCCACACCCTTGGGGCCTGTCAAAAACAGATGCCGCGTCATATCAGTGCATGGGGCAGCCGTGGAGCACCACGCCGGCTTTCTCCCGCCGGGTGGCCCGCACGCAGATCATCTCGCCGGCAATGGACACGGCGATCTCCTCCGGCGTCACCGCCTTGATGGCGGTGCCGATGGGGGTATGGACGCTGGCAATGGCCGCCTCGCTGATGCCGGCCTCCCGCAGACGGGCGTTGACGCTGGCGGTCTTGGCCCGGGAGCCGATGACGCCGATATAGGCGTATTTGCCCCGCAGCACCTGCTCCTGCACGGCGAAGTCGTGGCTGTGGCCGTTGGTCATCACCACCACATAATCCTCTTCGCCGATGGATACCGTCTCCGTCACCCGTTCCAGATCGCAGCAGATCACCGCGTCGGCCGTGGGGAAGCGCTCCTTCGTCACCAGCTCCGGCCGGTCGTCCACCACCGTGACCCGAAAGCCCACCGTGGTCAGCAGGGGACACAGGGCCAGAGAACAGTGGCCCGCGCCGAACAGGATGGCCCGCTCACCGATGGGCAGGGGCAGGGCAATGTGGGCGCTGTCCGTCTCGGGCGCATCCTGCAGCGCAGGCGCGCCGCCGTCCAGCGCCAGCACCAGCGCGCCCGGCTGCCGGAGGGCAATGCGGTGCAGCACGCTGCCCGCCAGTTCCTTCCACACAGGATCGCCGGCGGCAATGAATTGCAGGTGCACCGTCACGTCGCCGCCGCACACCATGCCGATGTCCTCGCCGTCGTTGTGGCGGAGCTTGTATTCGTGGACGGCGCTGCGCCGCTCCCGCAGCAGCGTTTGTCCCAGCGCGATGGCGCCGCCCTCCACCGCGCCGCCGCCGATGGTGCCGGACAGCAGTCCGGTCTCGCCCACCAGCATCTGCGCCCCCTTACCCCGCGGGGTGGAGCCGCTGTCGGCAATGATGGTACACAGCACCGTATCGTGGTGCTTTTCCATTTCGTAGAGCAGAGTGGTGAATATACCGTTCACAGGCGTCTCCTTTCTTCTCCCGCGATATACGGGACGCGCAGATGTAAGGTCTTACCGGCCCAGGGAATTGGACACCAGAGCGTCATACTGCTCCCGGGTCAGCTCGCAATGATAGAACAGTTCAAAATAGTTGGCCACCTCTGTGTACAGGTCATAGTCGGCAGCTTCGGGATACAGCACCTTGGCCATCCACAGCATGCCCAGCAGCCGCTGCACGGAGGGCGGGAAGCCCATCCAGTTGTAGGGGCCCATGGGGACCTCGTAATACGCGCCGTTCTGAATGGCGGTCACGCCCTGCCATGCGGCGTCCTCCGCCACGGTGTCATAGATGCTGTCGGGGGCGAACAGGATCACATCGGGGTTCCAGTTGAGGATCTGCTCCATATCCACCTCGTTGCCGGTGCCCTTGCTGGAGGGGTCGTCCACCACGGCCAGGTTGT
>CAMEER010000040.1 GCA_945915065.1 uncultured Clostridia bacterium
ACGTGGACTATATGTTCGTGGACATGCCTCCCGGCACCGGCGACGTGGCGCTGAATGTGTTCCAGTCCCTGCCGGTGGACGGCGTGATCATCGTGGCCAGCCCTCAGGAGCTGGTGACCATGGTGGTGGAAAAGGCCGTGAAGATGGCCCAGATGATGAACATTCCCATCGTGGGACTGGTGGAGAACATGAGTTACGTCCAGTGTCCCGACTGCGGCAAAAAGCTCTATCTGTTCGGCGAGGGCAAGACCGAGGAGGCCGCTGCCCGCTACGGCGTGCCTCTGCTGGCGAAAATGCCCATCGATCCGGCGCTGGCCAAGCTGGCGGATCAGGGCGCCATCGAGGAGTTCCGGGGCGACTGGCTGGACGGCGCCGTGGAAGCCATCCTGCAATAAGCCGCGCACCCTGCAGCGGTGTCCGTTCCTTTCGGAGCGGGCACCGCTTTTTTGCACCCCTTCTCCCCTGCCGCCATACAATGAGAGTAACACGTCATTTTGCGAAAAAGAGGTACATGTTTCATGTTGTTGATCGTTTTTTTGACGGCGCTGGGCGTGGGCGGCACCACGATGCTGGGCTCTCTGGCGGGATATTGCTGCCGCGGCGCTACCAAACGGTTCAGCGGCGAGGCCGTTATGTCCTTTGCCGCCGGCGTTATGCTCAGCGCCGCCGTGGTGGGATTGATCCTGCCGTCGCTGGAGAGCGGCGGCACGTGGGCCGTCCTTATCACCACAGCCGGAATCCTGGGCGGCGCGGCATTTCTGCTGCTGCTGGAGCAGCTGGCGGCCCGGATGCAGCTGCTCTCCGGCTTCGGCAGCCGGGAAGATCCCGAACATGCCGCCCGGGCCAACCGGGTGCTGCTGTTCGTGGCCGCCATGGCCATTCATAATCTGCCGGAGGGGCTTGCCGCCGGGGTGGGCTTCGGCACAGAGAATATTCCCCAGGCGCTGGCCATCGCCGGCGGTATCGCGGTGCAGAATCTGCCGGAGGGCATGGTGCTGATCGCCCCCATGCTGCAGGCGGGCATCGCCCCCCGGCGGACGCTGCTGCTGGCCATGTCCACCGGCGTGGTGGAGATCGCCGGCACGCTGCTGGGCTATTTCGCGGTGTCCTTCAGCGCCGCCATGCTGCCGTTCCTGCTGGCTTTCGCCGGCGGCACCATGCTGTATATCATCTGTCAAGATATGATCCCTGACAGCGGCGCCCATCGGGGAAGCGTCTGCGCCCTGCTGCTGGGCTTCTGCTTCATGCTGGCCATGGACTACTATCTGGGGTGAGTCACTCTCCCTCATGACCGCAAAAAGGCTCTTGACCGTGGTCAAGAGCCTTTTGCGGTCTCATATGCTTCCCTTTACAATGCGGTAATAGGCGTTGGAGGTGGCCTTGTACACCAGCGTGTACACCACCGCCAGCACCGCGAAGCTGATAAGCGCCGTGGCCACAAACAGGCCGGTGTTGGTCAGCCGGAACAGCAGCAGCATCCGCCGGATCATGGGGAAGGCGAAGGCCATATGCAGCGCCGCGCCTGCCAGCGGCAGGAAGAACACCGTCAGCAGCTGCGAGTTGACGCTGCGGCGGATATCCGCCGCCGTCATGCCCACCTTCTGCATGATGGCGAACCGGGGCTGATCCTCATAGCCCTCGCACAGCTGCTTATAGTAGATGATCAGCACCGCCGCGCAGATGAACAGCACGCTGAGGATGATACCGATAAAGAACAGGCTGCCGTAGGTGCCGTAAAACTCGTCGGCGGCCTCTGCCCGAAACGCTGTGGAATATCCCCATGTGGTTTCCGGATTGTTCAGCGCGCTGCTGATGGCCCGGCCCAATGCCAGCTGCCGTTCCCGGGACAATCCGGTGTCAAAGGCAGCGCTCCACTCAGCGCCGTCCTCCCACTGCTCCAGCGTTCCCTGCTGCCAGACGGCCACGCCGTAGGGTGCTCCCGCCTCGTTGAGCGCCTTTTCCAAATCCGGCACAGTGGCAGGATCGCTGACTGACACGGTCACGTCAAATTCCGTGGGATAGGTGGCGTTGAGACTGTCCTCGGCGCCGAAGTACAGGCAGGCGGAGGAGGACAGCATCACCAGCACCATGGTGGCCAGAATGCAGATGGAGGCAAGACCCGCGCCGTTGCGCTTCATGCGGTAGGCCATGGAGGACACGGACACAAAGTGGCGGGGCTGATAGTAGTAGTTCCGGTTCTTTTGCAGCGCTTTGCACAGCGCCACGCTTCCGGCGATGAACAGCAGATAGGTGGCAAGAATCACAAGGATCACCGCCGCGAAAAACAGCAGCATGGCCTGCAGCGGCTCCTGAATGGACACCGCCATAACGTAGGCCACCGCCAGCAGCACCGCCCCCAGCACCGCCACAAAGACGTTGGCTTTCGGCGGTTTTTCGCCGTAGTTCTCACTGCGCAGCAGCGACATGGCGCTGCCGCGGCCCACCTTCACCAGCGTGCTCAGCAGGATCAGCAGGAAGATGGCCAGATAGAGAAGCGCCGTTTGCAGCAGAGCGCCGCCGTTGATCGAGAAGGCAAAGTCCACAGCGGTGCGCATGGTGGAACGCAGGCCCAGCTCCACCGCGAAGGACAGCCCCACACCGGCGGCCAGTCCCACCACCAGCGCAATGGCGGCGGTGAGCAGCGTCTCCAGCGCGCACAACAGAGCGATGTGCCGCTTGCCCAGACCCAGTACATGGTACAGGCCGAACTCCCGCTGCCGCCGCCGGATCAGGAAGGAGTAGGTGTAAAACAGGAACAGCAGGGAAAACACCGCAATCACCCATGTGCCAAGTGACAGAATCATCCGGGAGCTGCCGCCGCCCTTCATGCTCTCCAGCAGTGGGCTGTCCCGCAGCTCGCGCATCATATAGTACATGGTCACCGCGCCCACGCAGGTGAGGATATAGGGCAGGTACAGCCGCTTATTCTTGCGGATGCCGTCCCATGCAAGCCGTGCGTACAGGCTCATTGCCGATCACCGCCTGTGGTCAGCGCCGTCAGCGCGTCGGAGATCCGCTGGTAGAACTGGGCGTCGGTGTCGCCGTCCCGGTGGAGCCGGTGGAACACCTGACCGTCCTTGAGAAACAGCACACGGCCGGCATGGCTGGCGGCCTTGACGGAGTGGGTCACCATCAGGATGGTCTGGCCGTCCTGATGGATGCGGGAGAACATGCCCATCAGCTCGTCGGTGGACTTGGAATCCAGCGCGCCGGTAGGCTCGTCGGCCAGCAGGATACGGGGCCGGGTGATCATGGCGCGGGCCACGGCGGCGCGCTGCTTCTGGCCGCCGGACACCTCATAGGGGTACTTCTTCAGCAGCGCCGTGATGCCCAGTTCCTCCGCCAGCGGCAGCAGCGCCCGGTGCATTTCCGGGTACTTCTTCCCTGCCAGCACCAGCGGCAGATAGATATTATCCTCCAGGGTGAAGGTGTCCAGCAGGTTGAAATCCTGAAACACGAAGCCCAGATGATCCCGGCGGAAGGCCGCCATGTCGGACTCCTTCACCTTTGCCAGATCCCTGCCCTCCAGCAACACCTGACCGGAGGTGGGCCGGTCCAGCGCCGCCAGAATGTTCAGAAGGGTGGTTTTTCCGGAGCCGGACTCCCCCATGACGGCTACATAGTCCCCCTGATCGACGGCAAAGGTGACGGCGCGGAGCGCCTCCACCGACTGGCCGCCGAAGCGGGTGGTATAGACCTTGCGCAGGTCGTTGACTTCCAAAATTCGCATATTGTTCGCTCCTATCCATGTGTTTTTCCCCCGATATCAGGGGGCATTGTTCCCAAAAGGCGCAAAAAATAAGCCGCGGCAGACAGGCGGCGGTTTCCGGTCTTTGAGAGAGGGGGACAGAGGGCCAGTGTGAAGCCCTCCGCCCCCTTGGCGGCACAGGTCACTTGCCGGCGCAGATCTGCTGCAGATTCACGCTGCGGCTGTGACGGATGGGCTGCCATGCAGGGTTGTGGAACAGGGAGACAATGACGATGGGGATGTAAGTGAACATAAACACCGGGAAGGTAATGGCGTACCACACCTTTTTGGCAGCGGAGCAGTAGATATTGTCCCACTCGGTGACGGTGGTGATGACGCCCAGCACGAACACGGTGAGGTACAGGCTCAGGAACGTTTGCAGCAGGCACAGAGCCAGCACCGACCAGTCGCCGCCGCTGACGCAGTTGACCACGGCGGCCCCCAGGTTCACCGCCAGCGAGGCGCCGGAGAGCACCGCCGCCG
This sequence comes from uncultured Clostridia bacterium, assembly GCA_945915065.1. GTDB lineage: Bacteria > Bacillota > Clostridia > Oscillospirales > Oscillospiraceae > Vescimonas. Next base: position 4,232 of record CAMEER010000040.1, read on the forward strand.
GCATGATGTTCATGGTCATGTCATAGCAGGAGAAGCTGCCCCGGAAAATGCCCCGGAACAGGGCCGCGCCGTAATGGCGGAACACCTGCAGATAGCCCCGGGACCAGCGCAGCCGCTGGCGGAAGGACTGGCGGAAGGTGGTGGGCTGCTCGTCATACAGCACGGCGGTGGGGCAATAGCCCACCTTTTCGCCGCGAACCACGTTGGCAATGGTGAACTGGATATCCTCGGTCAGCAGGAAGTAGTGCCAGCCGCCGCACTTTTCCAGAATTCGGTGGGAAAACAGAAAGCCGGTGCCGCTGACGGCGCAGGAGGTGCCCAGACGGCAGCGGGCCCCGTTGAGGTAGCGGCTCTCCCGCAGGAACCACAGGGCGTAGCCGGCGCTGATCCAGTTATCGCCGTAGTTTTTGGAGTTGCGGTAGCTAGTGATGATCTCATAGCCGTCGGAGAAGGTCTTGTTGATCTCTGTGATATAGTTGGGAGACAGGATATTGTCGGCGTCCAGCACCAGATAGCCGTCGAAGGGCGCATAGTCGTCCTCGATGCACCGCAGGAGGTATTGCAGGGCGTAGCCCTTGCCCACCTGGGCGGTGTTGTTGCGGAAGTAAACGGTGGCGCCGTGCGCGCCGGCCACCGTGCCGGTCAGGTCGGTGCAGTTGTCGGCCACCACAAAGATATCCACATACTCCGCCGGATAGTCTTGGGCCTTGATGCTGTCGATGAGGTTGCCGATGACGGCCTGCTCGTTGCGGGCGGCGATCAGCACGGCAATGCGGTGGGGCACCGTCTCACAGTGGGGTGGGTCCTTTTTCCACCACGCCACGGGAATATAGAAGAATTGATAGGAATAGCAGAGGAAAAACGCCAGCATAATGGCGAGATTGATGATCTGAAGTGTGGTCATAGGTCGCGGCCTCCTTTGTGCCGCCGTGCGCAAAATGGATGCGCTTCGCGGAGGGGCAGGCACTTTGCCCGCCCCATCGCGTATATACGGTTGTGATATCCGGTTTACCGGACGTAAGTTCTCAGGAATAGATCAGCTCTTCGGCAGACTCGGCAAGGCCGAAGGACACCAGCAGATCCAGCACCTCGGTGCAGTCGGCAGGCAGATCGTCCACGCCATAAGCCCGTTCGTTAACGTAGCCATTGTCTGCGTTGGGGTCAGAGGTCGATGTGAACTCCAGATAGAAGCAGGTCCTTCTCTGGGTCCCGTTGGCCTTCTGCAGAATATCGCCGGACTCCTGTGCCTTCCGGGCGGCGTATTTCTGAAGCGCCTCGTAAAGCTGGCAGGCCTGAGCGCGGCTCAGGGTGACAGATTCTTTGCCGCTCTGCCAGTTATTGAAGAAGCAGCTCACGATCCGGGAGCTGTCTATCTCCCCATCGCCGTAGATGTACCGGGTACTGCTGGAACGGACCTGAGGGTCGTTGTACAGGTCGTTCAGGGCCTTGTGCAGCGGTGTATCCTTCTCCACCACCACGGAATAGACGCGCCGGACGTGGGTGCCGTTGGTCAGGGTATATCTCAGCGACAGCGTCATATAGGCCACCTGATCGGGGTGGGTTTCAGACCGGTTGACGGCATCTTCGATCTCCGCGGCGGTCGGCTCGCCCTGCGCCAGAATGGCCTTGTGGACCGCCGTCACCTTTTCGATGGTCTCCGGCCGGGTCAGGTCATCCGCGAAGCGGAAAGTCTCATAGTTCTCGATAGAGGCGCTTTCCACCTTATCGGCCCGGGGCACATAGCGGGCCACGCCGAACAGGTCGAAGCGCACCGCCAGTCCCGCCGCGATCAGCAGCACCGCCAGCAGCGCCGCGCCCAGCCAGCCGCGGCGGTTAAACACCTTGAAGGATTTGTGCAGCAGCATCTGCACGCCGAAGTAGACGATCAGTCCGGCGAAGATCTGGCACAGCAGTAGGGCGATGATGCTGTTGTTTTCATAGTCATAGTCGATCAGGAACCACAGCAGCAGGCCCAGGCCTATACCGCCGGCCAGAGAAATGACGTACAGCACCACGGGACGCAGCCAGCCGAACACGATGGCGTCGCCGGCGGTCTCGCTGTGGCGGAGACGGTAGAACAGGTACGCGGCGGCCACCAGCGCCACCGCTGCCGCCGTGTAGATCAGCAGCGTTGTCCACGCATCGGAGGACAGCCGGCTTATAAAGTGACGGTCATCCAGCGCCACCTCCCGGTGATCGCTGACGATGCTGAACATACGGACCGAGGGGGTCAGCCAATCCAGCCACGCAGGCCAGTCGGTACCGCCCATGCCCCAGTAAAACATATCGGCCATGGTGCTGAACAGCAGATAAAACGCGGCAAACAGGAAGTTGACGCCGGCATAGATGACAGGTACGGCCAGCAGCCAGCCGGTGACCATGGCACACAGGGTAGCCAGTGCAAAGAAGAACAGGCAGCTCAGCTCCGCCACCGCCATCCACTCCAGCGTGCCCCGCAGGTAAACGGCGCCGAGGCCCGCCTGCACCAGCAGGGCAATGGCGCCCACCGCCACATGGACCAGCGTGAAGATCTGCACGCCCACGAAGAAGTGGGCATAGAACTGGCGGCCGCGGGTAACAGGCAGCGAATGCATCAGTCCCACGCTGCGGCTGTTCATCAGGTAGGAAAACAGGGCCATGGCCAGCAGCACACCAAAAAACGCGGAGACGATGGTGGATGCGGCGGTGCAGTCGTGGAGATAGTCGCTGACGTTTTCCAGTGCGGAATATCGGTCTGTATCATAATAGGCCCAGCTGCGCTGGCTCCACAGGCCCAGCGGCAGGGCGCATAGCCACACGGCGGCATAGCCGAAAAACAGTGGCCAGAAGCGGCGCCAGTCGGCCCGCATCAGGGCCCGGTCAGAGGACAATGTCATGGACTGCATAGTCAGCACCTCCCAGCTCGTAAATAAAGATCTCCTCCAGCGTCAGGGGGATGGCCTCCAGCAGAATGGGCTGGAGCGCCGACATCTGCGCCAGAATATCGTTCTGATTGCCGCGGACGATGTAGGTGTGGACGCGGCCGATCTTCTCGTGATGCAGCATGTCCAGCGACGCGGGCATGGCCGGCTCGTCGCCGCCGAAGGCCACCTGAAGCTTCACGGTGTTGTCCTGCAGATCGCTGAGGCTGCGCTGCAGCAGCACCTTACCCTTGTTCATGATGCCCACATGGTCGCACACGTCCTCCAGCTCCCGGAGGTTGTGGCTGGACACCAGCACGGTGGTGCCACGCTCCGCCACATCGCCCAGCAGCAGCGACCACACCTGACGGCGCATCACCGGGTCAAGGCCGTCCACCGGCTCGTCCAGGATCAGGTACTCCGGCATGCAGCTCATGGTGATCCAGAACGCCGCCTGCTTCTGCATACCCTTGCTCATGCGGCGGATCATCTGGCGGTCGTCCAGCGGGAACACCTCGTGCATCCGGTCATAGCGCTCCTGGCTGAAGCTGGGGTACATGCCCTTATACAGCCGGGCCATCTCCCGAATGGACCACTGGGAGAAATAGAACCAGTCGTCGGGGATCACGCACAGGCGCTGCTTGATGGCGGGGTTTTCGTAGATGGACCGGCCCTCCAGCGTCAGTTCGCCGCTGTCGGGGCGGTAAACGCCGGTGAAATGGCGGATGATGGTGGACTTTCCGGCGCCGTTGGGACCGACCAGTCCGTAGACCGCGCCCTTGGGGACGGTCAGGCTGGCGTTATCCAGCGCCCGGAAGCCGTCAAAGGTCTTGACGACGTTTCTTGCTTCTAACATGATGACTTCTCTCCTTCCCAAAGCTGCAAGAGTTCCTCGCGGCTCATGCCGAGGTTCTTCAGCTCCTCCAAAATGGGCTTCAGCTTGCCGGTCAGCTCCGCTTTGCGGGCGTCGTTCTGGGTGTCGCCCTCCGCCACGAAGCTGCCCTTGCCGGTGACGGACACCACATAGCCCTCCGCCTCCAGCTCGGCGTAGGCCCGCTGGATGGTGTTGGGGTTGATGGACAGCTGCGTGGCCATCGACCGCACCGACGGCAGCTTGTCGCCCGGCGCAAGGACACCTGTGACCATCAGACGGCGCAGGCTGTCCTTCACCTGCTCGTAGATGGGTCGGCTGTCCCGATAGTCCAAATGGATCATGAGATCACTCCTCCCGAGTGTAGTGTATTAAACGTACTAATACACTTATACCACGCTGCCATACACCTGTCAAGGGGGCAGGGAAAAATTTTTTTGCAAAATTTGCCGACGTTATGGCTGGGTTTCGTATTTTCCATGGGCGAATGGCTGAAAATTGCCCTCGAGGGCTTTTCTTTTCCCGAAAATCAGGTATAATCTAACTACCTGTGATGAAAGGGAGTTTACCGGATATGAAATTGAGTTCCATCCGTCAGGCGGCCAAGAGCGTGCCGCTGCGCCGCATCTGGGAAACGGCGGAGAAGGCACACGCCATCTGCGGCAGGCCAACGGCGGCGCTGTTCGCCGACATGCTGCGCTGCGCCAAGCGCTACGGCGCGGGGCCGACGGACTATATGATGTTTGAGTTTTACGACCTGAACGACGCGGAACGGGCCACCTATCTGACCCGTTTGCGCTCCGCCGCCTTCGTCAAGCGGGTCAATAACCGCACCGACGCGGCTATCTTCAATGACAAGAACGCCTTCTTTGAGAAGTTCCGTCCCCTGATGGGCCGGGAGGCGCTGAACCTGTTCACCGCCGACGCGGTGCAGTTCCGCGCCTTCATGGCGGACAAGGACGCCGTGATCGTCAAGCCCATCGACGGCGACTGCGGCAGCGGCATCGAGAAGCTGTACCGGAAGGATTTCGACGATCTGGACGCCATGTGGGCCTATGTCAAGCAGCCGGAGAAGCGGTTCGGCATCGCCGAGGAGGTGATCCGGCAGCATCCCCAGGCGGCGGCACTGCATCCGGATTCCATCAACTGCATTCGTGTGGCCACCTTCGTGAAGGACGGCGAGCCGCTGGTGATCTACGCCGCCTGCAAGGCCGGCACCGGCGGCATGGCCTTTGACAACATGGGACGGGGCGGCATTACCATGCGCTTCGATCTGGAAACCGGTAAGATCTGCGGACAGGGCCACGATGAGGAGCTGAAGAAGTACGATGTACACCCCACCACCGGCGTGGTACTGAGAGGCTATCAGATGCCCATGCACGAGGAGGTCAAGGCGCTGGCGCTGAAGGCGGCCATGATGTATCCGGAGTTCCACTATGTGGGCTGGGACATCTGCATGACCGAAAACGGCCCCGCCATCATCGAAGGCAACGACTATCCCGGCTACGATCTGGCTCAGATCCCCGATGATGGGGATCCCCATCCCCGGTACGGCCTGATCCCCCGGTTCGAGCAGTACGGAATTGAAATCTAATCCCTGACAGAAAGACGCGCGGCGGCCGGAAAATGTTCCCGGCCGCCGCGATATTACGAAAAGAGCGCCGCAGGCATAGGCCTGCGGCGTTCTTTTCTTGTGGAAGCAGAGGAGATCGCTTACTTCTGGTTGGCCAGCACCTTATTGGCTTCGGCCATTTCCTGGAAGATACCGGCGTGCTTCTTGGCAACGATCGCCTTGATGACCAGCAGGGTGCCGACCATCAGAGCCACGGCGATGATCAGGTTGATGAACACGTTCTGGATCAGGCCGGCCAGGATGAAGCTGACGAAGGCCACACCCGCCACAGTCAGCGCGTAGGGCAGCTGGGTGAACACGTGGTTCAGGTGGTAGCAGTGCGCACCGGCAGACGCCATGATGGTGGTATCGGAGATGGGGGAGCAGTGGTCGCCCATAACGCCGCCGGAGCAGGCAGCCGCCAGGCCGATGGTGCACAGCACAGGCTCCACATCGTAATCGAACACGGCCACAACGATGGGGGCCATGATGCCGATGGTACCCCAGGAAGTACCGGTGGCGAAACCGATGGCTGCGCCGATGATGAAGATCACCGCGGGCAGGAACAGCTTCAGGTCGCCGGCGTTGGCCATGGCGTCAATGACAAACACCTTGGAGAACAGGGCAAAGCGGGTGAAGGAGCAGAGGGTCCACGCAAAGGTCAGGATCAGGATGGGGGAAATCATCTGGATAAAGCCCTGAGGCACGGATTCCATGGACTTCTCAAACTTCATAGCGCCGCGGGCCCAGAAGTAGAGGAAGGTGAATACGCAGCCGATCAGGCCGCCCAGCGCCAGCGCCGCACCGGCGTCGGCGTTGGAGAAGGACACCATAAAGTCGTGATAGCAGTCAGCTTCCACGTCGTAGTAGCCACCGGACCAGATCAGGGAGACGATGCAGACAGCAATCAGCACGACCACGGGGATCAGCAGGTCAGCCACGGAGGACTTGCCGGAAGCAGGCTTCTCGTAATCGTCAGCGCCGGCGAAGGGACGCTCGGGCGTGGTGAACAGATCATTCTTCACCTGGGCATTGTACTCGTGGGTCAGCATGGAGCCATAGTCAATGTTCAGCAGGGAAATGACCACGATCATCACCAGCGTCAGCAGGCAGTAGTAGTTCCAGGGGATCTGCTTGATGAACAGCTCGATGCCGTTGATGGAGTCGGACTGCACATAGCCGGACACGGCAGCGGCCCAGGAGGACACGGGGGCGATCATGCACACGGGAGCGGCGGTGGCGTCAATGACATAGGCCAGCTTCGCGCGGGAAATATGATGGCTCTCGGTAACAGGACGCATGACAGCGCCCACGGTCAGGCAGTTAAAGTAGTCGTCCACGAAGATCAGCACGCCCAGCAGCATGGTCATCAGCTGTGCGCCGGCGCGGCTCTTGACCGTCTTCTTGGCCCAGCGGCCGAAGGCCTCGGAGCCGCCGCCCTTGTTCATCAGGTCCACCATGATGCCCAGAGTCACCAGGAACACGATGATACCCATGTTGTAGCTGTCAGCCAGCACGGAGACGATACCGTAATCCGCGCCGACCAGCGCCACGATGGTATCCCAGGGAGCAAACTGCGTGTACAGCAGCGCGCCCACCAGGCAGCCCAGGAACAGGGAGGAATACACTTCCTTGCTGATCAGGGCCAGCACGATGGCCACAATGGGTGGCAGCAGGGACCAGAAGGTACCGGCAAACGGGGTCGCGGTCTGAACCAGCTCGCCGTCATCCAGCACTTCGGGAGCGGGAACGCCCTTAAACGCGATGCCGAGAATGACCAGCAGCACGACAAAGACACCCAGCGCCACAAAATACGCTATCTTTGTGCTTTTCTTTTCCATTATGAGATTTTACCTCCTCATGATTTATGGTGGTCTCATCTTAGCTTTTTTGGAGCTGATTGTCAATATTTCAGCAATTCGCCAGTTAGTTGAGTTTGAACAAATTGTGAACTCTACTTTCTCTGTTTTCTACAATTTTAAGTCTGTTTTTATGTTTTCTTGTCGTTTTTTTCGATTTTTTAACACGTTTTTAACGCGCGGTTCTGTGCATAATTTCGTTCAATCGATACCGGGTATCGTTAATTTTTAGACGCCCCCTGTTGCGGCAGCCTTTGCACAAGGGCATAAAAAAAGAAAGCCCCGCAGGGCTTTCTTTTTTTATGGATATGTCTGTTGGTTACTGGTTGGCCAGAGTCTTGTCGGCTTCTGCCATTTCGACAAAGATGCCGGCGTGCTTCTTGGCAACGATCGCCTTGATAACCAGCAGAGTGCCAACCATCAGCGCCACGGCGATGATCAGGTTGATGACCACGTTCTGGATCAGGCCGGCCAGGATGAAGCTGACGAACGCCACGCCCGCCACGGTCAGAGCATAGGGGATCTGAGTGAACACGTGGTTCAGGTGGTAGCAGTGAGCACCGGCAGACGCCATGATGGTGGTATCGGAGATGGGGGAGCAGTGGTCGCCCATAACGCCGCCGGCGCAGGCAGCCGCCAGACCGATGGTGCACAGGGTGGGCTGCACGTCATAGTTGAACACCTGCACAACGATGGGAGCCATGATGCCGATGGTGCCCCAGGAGGTACCGGTAGCAAAGCCGATGGCAGCGCCGATGATGAAGATCACGGCGGGCAGGAACTTGGCCAGTTCGCCGACGCCGGACATGGCATTGATGACGAAATCGGCAGAGTGCATGCCATAGCGGGTCAGACCGCACAGGGTCCACGCGAAGGACAGGATCAGGATGGGGGAAATCATCTGGATAAAGCCGTTGGGCACGGACTCAAAGGACTTGGTGAAGCTGATGGAGCCGCGCAGCCAGAAGTAAACAAAGGTGAATACCAGCGCGATCATGGAGCCGATGGCCAGACCGGGGCCGGCAGAAGCATTGGAGAACGCCTCGATGAAGGTGACGCCATCAAAGTAACCGCCGGTGTAGATCAGGCCGATGATGCAGGTGACGATCAGCACGATAACGGGCAGCAGCAGATCCAGCACGGAGGACTTGCCCTTGGCAGGCTTCTCATAATCATCGGCGCCTTCGAAGGGACGCTCGGAAGTGGTGAACAGGTCATCCTTGACCTGCGCGTTGTACTCATGGGTCAGCATGGGACCGTAGTCGATGTTCAGCAGGGAGATGACCACGATCATCACCAGCGTCAGCAGGCAGTAGTAGTTATAGGGGATCTGCGCCACAAACAGCTCGAGGCCGTTGACGTTGTCGGACTGGACATAGCCGGACACGGCGGCGGCCCAGGAGGACACGGGGGCGATCATGCA